>NZ_JAPEMA010000002.1:300000-600000 GCF_026343185.1 Streptomyces sp. NBC_00091
CTCGTCGGGTGGGCCGCCGGACGTCCGTTCATCTGGGTCGATGACGAGATCACCGGAACCGACCGGGCCTGGGTGTCCGCCCACCACCGAGGACGAGCCCTGCTGCACCGCGTCGACGCCAGCCGGGGGCTCACGGGCGCCGACTACGCCACGCTCGGCGAGTGGCGTCGCGCGTAAGCCGCCCCTCGGTCCGTCAGCGGGGCGGCGGGGGTGGGCCCGCGGTTGCGCGCAGGGCGGCGTGTGCGGCGGCGCGCAGGGCGTCGTCCTCCGGGACCGAGCGCCAGCCGCCGTGCGGGACGGGCCGCTCGTCGGCGTCGAGGAACGCCTTCAGTACGGGCGCGGCGCAGGCGGCCGGCGGGCCGATCTCGGCCAGGAACGCCACCGTCTCGGTGACCGCCCGGTAGGCCCCGCCCCGTTCGGCGAAGGGCGCGATCGCCCGGACGAGCACGGGGACGACCTCGTCGGCCGCTCCGGTGATCCGCCACATCGCCTCGCCGACGCGCAGCGGCAGCCAGCCCTCCGTGTGCAGGGTGAGGAGTTCGCGCAGTCGCGGGAGGTACGGCTCGGCCGCCGGCCCCAGTTCCCCCAACAGGGCGGCGGGGTTGTCCTGGCCGTACGGCTCGCCCAGGAGCGGGAGCAGCAGTGCGAGCGCGGGCTCCCGGTCGCCCGTCAGCCGCCCGTACGCGAGCGCCAGCCGGCGGGGCGCGAACGGCTGCCCCTCGGGCGGGGCGTCGAGCAGGGCGCGCAGCCGTTCCCGGGGTGCGGCCCCTGCCGCGGCCGGCCCGATCGCGGCGAGGGCGTCGAGCGCCCACACGGCGGCGTCGGTGTCGAGGAGGCCGAGCAGTTCCGGGATCGCGGGGGCCGCCGGCGCGCCCCACGCCTCCAGGAGCTGGCAGAGCTCGCGGCGTTCGTCGGGGGACGACGCGGCCGTGAGCCGGGCCCGCACCACCGGCAGCAGGGCGTCGGCGTGGGCGCCGAGCCCCTCCGCGACCTCGGTCAGGCTCAGCTCGTACGTCCACCAGCCGCTGGCGTGGGTGGAGTTGTACGCGAGCCCGAGCCGCTCCCCGGACAGCCGGCGCACCAGCGGCGGTACGCACCGCGCGTCGCCGAGCCGGGACAGCGCCCAGACGGCGTGGCTCTGGGCGGGCGGGTACGGCTCGCCCTCGTCCGTGACCATGGCTGCCAGCGCGTCGGCCCAGGGGTGGGCGGCGTGCCCGCACATGCCGAGTACCCGGGCGGCGAAGAGCCTGTTGTCGGGCTCGGGATCGGTCAGCAGGCGGGCCACGGCGGGGAGCAGCTCGGGGACCGCGGAGCGCCGGCGGCTCAGTTCCTCTGCCGCCACCTGGAGCGCGCCCGCGCGTACGGCGGGGTCCGGGTGCGCGAGCAGTCTCCCGGTCGCCTCCGCCCGGGCCGTCCGGTCGTCTGCGAGCAGGCCGATGCCCCAGACGACCGTCGGCTTCACCGCGGCGCCGCCGGGCTGCCAGGTGGCCGGTTCACTGCCGGACAGCACTTCGGACACGGTGCGCGCGTACGCGGGGTCGTCGTGGCCCGGCAGCGCGTCGCGCAGGGCCTTGACGGCGGCGAGGCGCAGGGAGGGCTCGGCGGCGCCGTCCATGAGCCGTCGAAGCCAGTCGAGGGAGCTGTCGCGGTGTTCGTCGGCGTGGGGGATCAACGAGCCGACGGAATTGGCGAGTTGGCGCTGCGGCTGCGGCTCTGTCTCCTCGGCCCAGCGCGCCCGCAGCGCAGTGATCACCTCGTCCGCCCGGTGGCGTGCCTCGGCGAGGGCGTCCGCGACGGCGGTGCGGATCTCGGCCGCAGGGTCCTCCAGCAGCGGCAGCAGCTCCGTCACCGCGAGGTCCCAGGCGGCGGGCCAGGCCGGGGTGACATAGCGGGGCTGCGCGGTGTGTGCCGTGTGGGCCAGGGCGCCGACGAGCTCGAGGAGTTCGAGTCGGACGGCCGGGTCGACGCCGGGAGCGGCCGCGGCCCCGAGCACGTACGGGAGGGCGGCCGGAGCCGCGGAGCACACCGCGCCGCCCTGGTGGTGGACGGCCATGAACAGGTCGTCGGCCGCGTCGGCGGCCTTCTCCGGCCGGTACAGGTCCGCCAGCATGCCGGGTACGTCCCCGGCCGGCCCGTAGGCGTGGCTCAGCGCCGTCCACTCGACGGCGTCGAGTCCCGCGAGGGCGTCGCTCATCAGTAGCCCGGCTCGATCTGCTCCGATACCGCGAACTCGCCTGCGCAGTCCGGGCAGGCCGCCCGGCCGAAGACGTACGTCAGCCCGCGCGCGACCGCTTCGTGGCCGGCCAGGGCCGCCGCGCGGTGCGGGCGGGCGGGCAGGTCGTCGCAAGGGCGTACGGTCATGCCGCCGCATTCTTCCAGGGCCGGCTCCCGCACCGGAGGCCGGGGCCGGCGCGGCAGCGGCCCCTTCAGTAGCCGATCGTGAAGCGGCGCTCGACGAAGCGCGGCGGCTCCGCCTCGTCCACGAGCGCGACGGCGGCGTCCTCCATGGAGATGCGGCTGCGCCCGTCGGCGTCGAGGACCGGCTGGTCGGCGCCGATCCGGAATCCGGACGACTCTGGCCGCCGCCTGGCCGTACACCGAACCCCTCTACGCCGACAGCGACTTCCGGTGGTCCGACTTCGACCCCGCGCTCCTCGACAAGGTCCGCCCGGCGTTCCCCGAGCTCCCGCCCGCCGCCGTGGCACTCGCCATCCCGGACAAGCTCTTCCGCGAGGAACTCGGCGATCTCGTCCGGGCCTTGGGCATCACGCGGAAGGCCTGACGGCTCCTTCGCGACGCCCGCCGGTCCGCTCGCCCCGCAGGGCGGTCAGTTGTTGACGAAGGTCATGCTGGTCGCGTCGTAGCGGGTGCCCGCGACCTGCCCGGGCGGGGCGGTGGCCTCGATGGCGGCGAGGTCCTCCGGGGACAGCTCGAGGGCCAGGGCCCCGAGGTTCTCCTCCAGATAGCGCTGACGCCGGGTGCCGGGGATCGGCGCCACGTCGTCGCCGCGGTGCTGGATCCAGGCCAGGGCCAGCTGGCCGGCGGTGACCCCCTTCGCCGCGGCCAGCTCGTTCAGCTTCGTGACGATCGCCAGGTTCCGTTCGAGGTTGCCGTCGGCGAAGCGCGGCTGGGTGCGCCGGATGTCGGTCTCGGCCATCCCCTCGACCGAGCCGTACCGGCCCGTCAGGAAGCCGCGCCCGAGTGGGGAGAACGGGACCAGGCCGATGCCGAGTTCGCGGCAGACCGGGGCGATCTCCGCCTCCAGGTCGCGGGTCCACAGCGACCACTCGCTCTGCAGCGCGGCGATCGGGTGCACCGCGTGCGCCCGCCGGATGGTGGCGGCGCCGGCCTCGGACAGGCCGAGGTGGCGGACCTTCCCGGCCCGCACCAGTTCGGCCATGGCGCCGACGGTCTCCTCGATCGGGACGTCAGGGTCGACCCGGTGCTGATAGTAGAGGTCGATGTGGTCGACCCCGAGCCGGCGCAGCGACGCCTCGCAGGCCTGGCGCACGTAGGCGGCGTCGCCGCGGATCCGGACGGACTCCCCCAGCCGGTTGGCGAAGCCGAACTTCGTGGCCAGCACCACCTCGTCGCGGCGCCCCGCGACGGCCCGCCCGATCAGCTCCTCGTTGTGCCCGGCGCCGTAGAAGTCGGCGGTGTCCAGGAGGGTCACCCCCAGGTCGAGGGCGCGGTGCAGGGTCGCGATCGACTGCGTGTCGTCCGCGGCGCCGTAGGCGTGGCTCATGCCCATGCATCCGAGGCCCTGTGCGGAAACCTCCAGGCTGCCCAGGAGCCGGGCGGGAACGTCGGTCATGCTGCTGCCTCCTGATGTCGGAACTCATCCGCCCAGGACGCTAGGTGTTGGAGTGCACTCCATGTCAACCGAGCGGCCAGCCGGCCGGACAGCGCCCCGGCCCTCGGCCGAAGATCGCCGAGTAGTACGCTCATCCCGCAACACGACGCGAAGAGGAGCCTCAGTGGCGCGAGTTGCGATCATCGGTGGCGGTATCAGCGGGCTGGGAACGGCCCTCATGCTCGGCCGACGGGGCCACACGGTCACGTTGTTCGAGCAGGAGGCGCGGCAGGCCGGAGAGGACCCGGACCGGGACTTCTTCCACTGGAACAGGCCCCGTGTCCCGCAGGCCGTCCAGCCCCACTCGTTCCTCGCACCCGTGCGCACCGTGCTGCTCGACGAAACCCCCGACGTCTACGCGGACCTGCTGGCACGCGGGGCCCGGGAGTACCACGACTTCGACTGGTTCGGCGAGCATCCCCCGCACCGGGCCGGCGATGAGGACCTGGTGACCCTGCGCACCCGCCGCATCGTGCTCGAGGCCGCCTTGGCCGCGGCCGTGCGGCGGGAACGCACCGTCGATGTGCGGCAGGGCTGCCGGGTGCGCGGCCTCACCATCGGGGAGGGCCGCCCCGCCCGGGTCACCGGCGTGCGGGTGGACGGGGAAACCCACCAGGCGGACCTCGTCGTCGACGCGTCCGGGCGCCGCTCGCCGGTCCCCGCCTGGCTGATCGCGGCCGGCTGCCGCCCGCCCGTGGTCGACAGCCACCGCGCCGGGATCGCGTACCTGTGCCGCTGGTACCGCCTGCGCGCCGACGGCCCGCGTGACCCCGGGCGGGTGAAGACCGGCTCGGGGTCACCGTTCGCGCTCGCCGGCGTCTTCCCTTCCGACAACGACACCTTCGCGTTGCACCTGGTGGTCTCCACCGCCGATCCGACCCGCGGCGCGCTCACCGACCCCGCCGTGTTCGAGGCGGCCGCCCGCCGCTTCCCCGCCACCGCCGCCTGGCTCGACCTGGCCCCCGAACCGCAGTCGGCCGTCCTGGCGATGGCCGGCCTGGACAACCGCTGGACCTCCCTCACCGACGATGACGGACCCGTCGTCACCGGCCTGGTCAACGCCGGGGACAGCCTCATCCACACCAATCCCACCCTGGGCCACGGCGTGGCCCTCGGCCTGCTCGCCGCCCAGCACCTCGCCACCCATGTCGAGCAGATCGCCGCGGACCCCGTCGGCTACCACACCTGGACGACGCGGACCCTCCGCCCGTGGTTCGACGCGCAGGTGACGGCCGACCGTGCCAACGAGCAGCGCCTCGCCGAGGGTTCACCGCCCTCGGACCGGCGGGCCGCCGCCCTGGGCGCCTGCGCGTTCGACGATCCCGTCGTCATGAGGGCCCGAGCCCAGGTACGCCATCTCCTGCTCCCGGCCGGCGAGGCCTACGGCACCGATGAAGTGGACCGCCATGTCACCGCCTGGCTGGCCGCCCGCCCGGACTTCTCGCCCCAGCCCGACGGCCCGACCCGGGAGCAGTGGGACGCTCTCATCCCTGGCTGATCGCCCGCCCCATTGCCAACTCGTGTAACCTCGGCAGAATGGCAGGCACCGGGCTACAGAGAGCGACGCAGCAGGTCATGGCCGAGGAAGCACCGGCCCCCGCGTCGGCCACCAGCGCCGACGTCGCCCGCCTGGCCGGGGTGTCGCGCGCCACCGTTTCCTTCGTGCTCAACGACACCCAGGGCCACCGGGTCAGCGAGAGCACCCGGGCCCGGGTGCGGGCCGCCGCCGCGCAGCTCGGCTACGTGCCGAACGCCGCCGCCCGTTCCCTGCGCGCGGGACGCAGCAACCTGGTGCTGATGCCCGCCTCCGTGTCGGCCGTCGGCCGCCTGGTGAGCGAGTGGGTGGACGATCTGCTCGGCGAGCTCGAGCGGCACGGGTACACCGCCGTCATGCACGCCGGCCGGTTCGCCGATCCGCTGGAAGCGGCCCGCGCCTGGGCCGAGTTGCGGCCGGCCGCGGTCCTCGCCCTCGACGGCGACCGGTTCACGGACCGGACGGCCGAGGTGCTGCGACGGGCCGGAGTGCGCGGGTTGCTCGCCTTCGCCTCCCGCCCGGTGGCCGGGTTCCACACCATCGCCTTCGACCACGCCGCCGTCGGCGCCATCGCCGCCGAGCACCTCATCGCCCGGGGCCGGACCAGGATCGGCGTGGTCCTGCCCCAGGAGCGCGGCCTCGACGCGCTCGCCGGCCCCCGGCTGGCCGGCGCGGAGCGGGTCGCCGCGCGGCATCCGGTCACCGTCACGCCGGTCGGGCTCGCGTACACCCGAGAGTCCGCCACGGCGCTGGCCCGCCGGTGGAGGGGTCTCGGCCTGGACGCCGTCTTCGCCTACAACGACGAGTACGCCGCCCTGCTGATGCACGCGCTGATGGCCGAGGGGATCTCCGTACCGGACGAGGTGGCCGTCGTGGGCTGTGACGACCTGGTGCTGTCGGCGCTGCAGCAGCCCGCGCTGACCAGCGTCGCCCTGGAGCTGCCCGGCGCCGCCGCCGTCGCGGACGCCCTGCACGCGCTGATCGGGGCGGGCACTGCCCCGCTGGTCCGCGGCATCGAGCCGGTGCTGGTGCACCGGCAGTCCTCCTGACGCCGGCGGGCCCCCCGCCGGCACCGTCAGCCGTGCCTCAGCCGCCCAGGTGGCGGGTGAGGAAGGCGACGCTGCCGGTGACCAGCGGGGTGACGTCCGGGGCGCCCAGGAAGATGTGGTCGGCGCCCTCCACCGGCTCCAGCAGGCACTCGCCCCCGGCCGCCCGCAGCGCCGTGTCGAGCGCCTCGCTCTGGCTGTACGGGACCACCCCGTCCCGCGTGCCGTGGACCAGCAGGAACGGCGGCGCGCTCGCGCCGTCGACGGCGTACGTCACCGGGCTCGCCGCGCGGGCCAGCGCCGGCCGCTCCGCCTCCGTGCCGCCCAGCAGCGCGTCGTACGGGTCGGGGAACTCCACCCCCGGCGGCATCGGCGGCAGGGGGTGCCCGCGCAGCGAGACCAGGTCGGAGACCCCGTACCAGTCGACGACGGCCCGTACCGAGGTATCGCCCTCGCCGACGCCTTCGGTGCCCTCCAGGGCGGTGGCACCGGGGCTGTGCGGACCGGTCAGCCCGGCGAGTGCGGCCAGGTGGCCGCCGGCGGACTCGCCCCAGACGGCGATCCGGTCCGGGTCGATGCCGAAGACGCCGGCGAACCTGCGGACGTAGCGGATCGCGGCCTTCACGTCGTGCAGCTGCGCCGGGAACGGGGCCTCGAGGCTGTGCCGGTAGTCGATGGAGACCAGGGCCAGCCCGGCCTCCAGCACCGTGCCGTGCAGCAGCTCGGCGGGGACGGTCGGCGGCGGGTAGCGCCGGTCGCCCTCCAGCCAGCCGCCGCCGTGGATCCAGACCACGGCCGGGAGCGGCCCCTCCGCGGCGGGTACCCGGACGTCCAGCAGCCGCGGCCGGTAGCCGGGCCGGGTCGCGTAGGTGACCCCGTCGAAGCGGCGTACGCCGTTCTCCGCCACCACGGGCGGCACGGGAGCCCGGAAGGGAGGGGGCGGCCAGCTCATGTCGAGCCCGGCCGGGGGCGATTGCGTCATTGCGGCCCTTTCGCGCGGCGGATGCACTCGTCTGACTACCGTCTTGTTACACGTGTAACACGACTGTAGTCAGACGCGCCCCCGGCCACAAGGCGGCCGCACGCCCAGGTACGCGGTCCTCGGCGAACGGGTGACATGCGGGCCGTATCGGGCCGTGGCACCCTGTTGAACAGGTCTCGGGTCCTCGGCAGAAGGCAGCCGCGATGAACGGAGCGCGCCGTGGGAAATCCGATCCTCCCCGGGGCGCTGCGGCGCCGCATGGCCGCCTGCTGCGCCGCCCTGCTGTTGGTGGTGCTCGCCTCCGGTACGGGTGCCCGCGCGGCCCCCTCGCCGTCCCCCTCCCCGGCGCCGTGGCCGTCGGGGGCGGGTGATCCGGGCGCGCTCGACCCGCGCATCGGGGAGATCATGCGCAAGCCCGAGTACCGCCATGCCCAGTGGGGGCTCCTCCAGACCGAACCGGCCAACGGCCGGGTGCTGCACAGCCTGTTCCCCGGGCAGTTCTTCATACCGGGATCCACCGCGAAGCTGTTCCCCGTCTCCGGCACCTGGCAGACCCTGGGCGCGGACCACCGCTTCGTGACCCCCGTCCACGCGGTCGGGCAGCGCAGCGGATCCACGCTGACCGGCGACCTCGCCCTCGTCGCCCAGGGCGACCTCACCCTCGGCGGCCGGACCCGCCCCGACGGCACGGTCGCGTACACCGACCTCGACCACACCTACGCCAACGACTTCCCGGGGGCCACCCTCACCCCGGAGAACCCCCTGGCCGGGATCGACGAGCTCGCCCGCCAGGTGCGCGGCTCCGGCATCACCCGCGTCGACGGCGACGTGGTCGTGGACAGCCGGCTCTTCGCCCCCGACCCGGAGCTCGTGCCCGCCCCGACCCCGCTCATCGTCAACGACAACCTCATCGACCTGCTGACCACGCCCGGGGACCGGGCGGGCGCGAACGCCCGGCTGGACTGGCGGCCGAAGGTCGCGCCGTACGAGGTCACGTCCACGGTGAAGACCGTCGCGGCCGGGAAGCCGACGGACATCACGGTGACGGCCGCCGGGGGCGGCACCCGCATCCGGCTGTCCGGCACGATCGCCGCGGACGCCAAGCCGCTGCTGCGCACCTCCCCCATCACGGACCCGGCCGCCTTCGGCCGGACCGCGCTGATCGAGGCCCTCGACCGGGCCGGGGTGAAGGTCACCGCCGTCGCGACGGGCCCCAACCCGGTCGCCCGGCTGCCGCGCGACTACGCCGGCCGGCCGCGCGTGGCCGCGTACACCTCGCGCCCGTACGAGCAGTACGCCAAGCTCATCCTCAAGGTCAGCCACAACCTGGGCGCCAACCTGGACATCTGCCTGCTGGCCGTCAGCGCCGGCAGCCACCAGTGCGCCGACGGCTTCCCGGTGCTCGCCGGGTTCCTGGACCGGGTGGGCGTCGACCGCGAACAGGTGCAGCTCATGGACGGCCGGGGCGGGAACCCCGCCGACCGGGCCACGCCCCAGGCGCTGGTGCAGATGCTGGCGTACTGGCAGGGCACCCCGGACGCGCGGCGGTTCCGGGAGGCCCTGCCCATCCTCGGTGTCGACGGTCTGCTGGCCGAGAACTGCCGCGGCTGCCCGGCGCGCGGGAAGGTGTTCGCCAAGACCGGCGCGGCCGTCGGAGGCGACGCCCTCAACGACCGGCTCGCCGTCGGCGCCATCACCATCGCCGGCTACCTCGACAAGGGCGGCGGCCGCTTCGACCCCTTCTACGCAGGCGTCACCGGCGCGGCCACCCCGAGCGCCGACATCGCCGGCGTCGTGGCCATCGCCAACGACCTCGCCCTGATCTCCGCCTACCTCCAGGAATCCCGCTGACCCCGCCGCTCTCGACTCTCGACGTCCTGACCTCGGGCTGACGGTGCCTACAATGCTCGAATGATCTTCATTGTGGTGAAATTCTCCGTCAAGCCCGAATACGTCGACCAGTGGCCCGAGATGGTCGCGGAGTTCACCCGCGCCACCCGCGCCGAGCCCGGCAACCTGTGGTTCGAGTGGTCCCGCAGCCTCGAGGAGCCGGACAGCTACGTCCTGGTCGAGGCGTTCCAGGACGGCGCCGCGGAGGCGCACGTGACCTCCGAGCACTTCCGGACCGCGCTGGAGACCATGCGTCCCCTGGTCGCCCGTACGCCCGACATCGTCAGCACCACCATCGAGGGCGCCACCGGCTGGAGCCGGATGGGCGAGCTCCAGGTCGACTGACCGCGGCTCGCGGTCTTGACCGGCCGTTCATCATGGACGGTATGACGACCGGATCCCGTGCTCGTTCGTTCAGTTCCGCGGCCGCGCGGTACGCCGACCACCGGCCCTCCTATCCGGCCGCGCTCTTCGACGCCGTCGAGGAGATGGCCGGCTTCCCGCTGGCCGGGGCCCGGGTCGCCGATGTCGGCGCGGGGACGGGGATCGCGAGCGCCCTCCTGCACGCGCGCGGCGCCCGGGTCGTGGCGGTGGAACCCGGCGACGGCATGGCCGCGGAATTCCGCCGCCGCAACCCGGGCGTCGCGGTGGTCCGCGGCGACGGCAACCGGCTGCCGCTGGCCACGGCGGGCACCGACCTGCTCACCTACGCCCAGTCCTGGCACTGGACGGACCCCGCCCGGTCCGCTCCCGAGGCCCTGCGCGTCCTGCGGCCCGGGGGCGCGCTGGCCGTCTGGTCCAACGATCCGGACACCGGGGTGGACTGGATCGCCGCCCAGCAGGCCCGTATCGAGAAGCGCTTCGGCCCGGGCTGGTACATCAACGAAGGGGCCCGGTCGCAGTACGGCCTGCGCTTCACCACCCGTCCGCTGCGCTGGTCGCGCCGGGTCCCCGTGGACGTCCACCTCGCCAAGCTGTCCACGCATTCGCTGTTCCTCGTCGGCGAACCGGGCACGGACGAGTTCCTCGCCGCCGAGCGCGCACACCTGACCGCCCTCTTCCCCGAAGGCCTGCTCTGGGAGCACTACACCGTCACCCTCGGCCTCGCCGTCCGCCCTGCCGGGTCGTGAGCCTGCTCCCATCGGGGGTATTCCGGCCGCCGAGCCGGTTCGCGGCGGGCATCCGGGGCTGCGCCGGCCGACACTCGTAGCGCCCTGACACCGGGCGGCACGGGAAAGGACGGCACGTGTTCAGCGACACCAAGGCATTCAGCGGGTTCGCCGTGGACGACCTCGAGCGGGCGCGGGAGTTCTACGGCCGGACCCTCGGCCTGCGGGTCACCGAGGAGCACGGGATGCTCACCCTCCACATCGCCGGCGGCACCGAGATCCTCGTCTACCCCAAGGAGAACCACACACCAGCCGGCTTCACCCTGCTCAACTTCCCGGTCGAGGACATCGACACGGCCGTCGAGGAGCTGACCCGGCGCGGTGTCCGCTTCGAGCGGTACCCGGAGTTCGAGCAGGACGACAAGGGCGTCTTCCGCCATGAGGGGCCGCCGATCGCCTGGTTCACGGACCCGGCCGGCAACGTCCTCTCCGTGCTCCAGACCGCGTAGGACGCGGAAGGCCCCGGTCTCCGTGAGGAGGCCGGGGCCTTCGATCGAGCGCTGGGCAGGCCTTGCACCTGCATTCCCCCACGGGAAGTGGGGTGTCTTTCCTTGGACCACCAACGCCGGGCCCGCCGTCGTGATTCACGGCCGCGAGCTCGAGATCAACTATACGGCACGTCGGCGGCCCGGTGAGCCGGGGGCGTACGGGCCCCCTCAGAACCAGTTGACGGTCAGGGCGAAGGCGGTGCCCGCGGTGGCTCCGGCGGTGTCGGTCGCGGTGGCGGTGACCTGCACCGTGCCGCTGCTCCAGGGCTTGCCGGTGATACGGCCGGAGGCGCTGTCGAGGGTCAGGCCCCAGGGCAGGCCGGTGACGGCGAAGCGGACGGGCTGCTTACCGCCGGTGGTGGTGAGCTGGATGGTGCAGGACTGGTTGAACTTGCAGGTCTGCGGCCCGGGGTTGGTGAGCCTCAGGTCGCCGGGGGTGGGGGTAGGGGTGGGGGTGGGGGTGGGCGTCGGCGTGGGCGTCGGGGTCGGGGTGGTGCCGCAGGCCGGGGTGGCTTCCGGGGGTAGGGGGACCTGCCAGATCTGGGTGTCGTTCTCCGAGCCGACGAGCAGGTGCGCGCAGTCGGCGTACGTCACCGTCTCGCCCTGCGACTGGGCGGGCAGGGCGACGTCGGCGAGCTTGACCCCCGCGGTGTCGTACACGGAGGCCGTGTTGGCCCCCAGCGGCCCTCCGCTGCGCAGTGTGTAGGAGGCACCCGTCGGGGAGAACGCCCCGTCGGTGGCGAAGACGGGGGCGGGCCGGACCGCGGTGAGGGTGTTGACCTGACCGGTCACCGGCGGGAGCGGGGCCTGGTACAGCTGGCCCGCGGCTCCGATCAGCTTGCTGGCCACGAAGATCCGGCCGCTGACCGGGTCGGCGAGCAGGGACTCCGCGTCGTGCTTGCCGTCCGCGTAGGCGAAGCGGTACGTCACCGGGGTCACCGTGGCGTTCACGAGCTGCTCGGGCTCGGCGAAGCTGTGCACGGTGATCTCCGCGCGGCCGCTGAAGTTGTCCCCGATGTCGCCGACCAGGACGGCCGGGCCGCCCGAGGCGTCCTTGCCGATCGCCAGGCCCTCCCAGTCGGTGTTGCCGACGCCGGAGACGGTGAGCGTGGCCTTGAGCACGCCGGCGGCGCCGGTGCAGTCGATCGCGAAGACCTGGTTGGTGTTGCCGCTGTCGTTGACGGCGTAGAAGACGCCGGGGTGTCTGCGGCTCATCGCGAGTCCGCTGATCTCCGTCATGCCTCCGGGCAGGGTGCACTTCTTCTCGGGGGCCAGGGCGACGGTCCGGGCGCCGGGTGCCGGGGAGGCGGTGGCGGGCGCCGGGGAGGCGGTGGCGTCCGCCATCCAGGCCACCGCGGGCAGGAGCGTGGCGAGGGCCGCGGTCGCGAGGGCGGCGGCCCGTGGAGGTGTCAGGAGTCGGGGCATGCGGACCATGGGAGGCGGCCTCGGCGGGCAACACCAGCCCCGGACACCGCCCGTTCGAGCATCGTTCAATGCCGCCCCGGCATGTCCGGCCCAGCGCACCGGCCCCGCGCACCGGCCCAGCGCGCGGACGCGGCGTACGGGTTCAGCGCACCGGCTCCCGTACCGGCGCCTTGTGCCCGGCGTGCGCGATGAAGGCCCGTGCGGCGCGGCTCAGCGGCCGCCGGGCGTGCGCGATGCCCACCGGCCGCAGCAGGGGCGGGGTGAAGGAACGGATCTCCGCCCTGCTGCCGAAGGCCCTCGACACCACGTCCCGGTACCAGATGAGGGAACCGCGGCCGTCCGTCACTCCCGTCACCCAGGCGAGGCGTTCGTCGACCTCCAGGGAGGGCACGGGGCGCACGCCCATGGAGCTGAACATGGCCTCCATCTCGGTGCGGCGGCCGGTCCCGGGGGTGGGCAGCACCATGGGGAGACCGTCGAGCATGCGCAGCGGGACGGGGTGGGGCAGCCGGGTGCCGATCGGTGAGATCAGCACCACCTCGCGCTCCTGGATGAAGTGCGTGGACAGCTCCTTGTCGACGGGCAGGTCGACCAGCGCGAGTTCGGCCCGTCCCTGGGTGAGTTCCTCGACGAGGGCCTCGCGGCTGTCGTGCTGCCGGAGGCGGACGTCCACGCCGGGGTGGCGTTCGGTGAAGCCGGCGATCAGGTCGGTGGCCAGGTCGAGCGCGAGGGTGGGTGTGGTGACGAGGGTGAACGCCGCCCGGGAGTCCTTGCCGTGCGGGGTGCCGATGTCGTCGATGGCCTCCACCGCGTTGAGCACGGTACGGGCCAGCCGGACGACCCGGGCCCCCTCCGGCGTGAGGTCCACCCCCCTTCCCCGGCGTGCCAGGAGTTCGACGCCCAGGTCGCGTTCCATGGCCTGGACCGCGCGGGACAGGGCCGACTGCGCGACGAACACCGAGGCGGCGGCGCCGGTGATGGACCGGCAGTCGGCGACGGCGACGAGGTAGCGAAGTTGCGCGAGTGTGGGGGTCATGAGCGGACGGTAACGGCGCGAGCATGTACCTGTAAGGGCCGGTGGATGAACAACTGTCCGAGCGCCGGGGCCCGTCCATGCTGGCTCGGCCGCGAGACATGCCCGTGCGGCATGAGCCGGGCGGATGCCGTACGCCGGCCCGTGCGCCGGGGCCGGTCGCCCGGGCGGAAGACTCCGCAGGCCACCGGCGCGGCGGGGGCGCGGCGAGGGTCCGGGCGGGGCGGCTCCCGGGCGGACCGCACGTTCCGGCCGGGCGAAGCATCGTATTCCGTATGGCTGTTGACAGTGCGCGGCGCCCCCCGCACGATGCATCGCGGCGCCGGGGTGTTTGACCATGGTTCAAGCCCGCCGCACCGATCGGCCCGGCGTCCGGCACCGATGCGCGCGGGCCGCCGCACACCTCAATCGCTCTCCCCCGTTCTTCCGCCCCGTACTGCGCCATGTCACACAGCACTGGAAGAGGAGCGCCCGTGACCCGCACGCCCCCGCAGTCCGCCGCCAGCCGTGAACTCGTCGTCGCGGTCAGCCCGTTCGAGGAGCCGAACCCGCGGATCGTGACCGCTGCCGAACGGGCCGGGGCCCTCGGCCTGCTCGACCTCGGCCGGGACCCGGCCGCCGCGCGGCGCGCCTTCGCCGAGCTGGCCCGCCGACTCGGCGGAGGCGGCGGTGGAGGCGGAGGTGGAGGCGCCGGCAGCGGCCGGTACGGGGTGCGGGTGCCCGTCGGGTGCCCGACCGGGCCCGGGGAGCTGCCGCCCGGGGTGGACACCGTCCTGCTGGCCGATCCCGCCTCGCACACCCGGGAACAGGTGGCCGCCTGGGCCGCGGCGGCCGGCCGGCCCCGGGTCTGGGCCGAGGTCACCGCCCCGGCGGAGGCCGCCGCGGCGGTGGCGGCCGGGGCGGTCGCGCTCGTCGCCAAGGGGCACGAGGCCGGTGGCCGGGTGGGCGCGGCCACCACCTTCGTCCTCCTCCAGCAGCTCCTCGCCGGCTCCGGGCCCGGGGTGCCCGTACGGGCCTGTGGCGGGATCGGGCCGCACACGGCGGCCGCCGCTGTCGCGGGCGGGGCCGCCGGGGTGGTGCTCGACGCACAACTCGCCCTGACCACCGAGGGCGAGGAGGCCCTGCCCGCCGAAGTGGCGGCGGCGCTGCGGGCCATGGACGGCTCCGAGACCCGACTGCTCGACGGACACCGGGTGTTCGCCCGCCCCGACCTGACCGCCCCCGACGGGCCGGTGGCCGCCCTGCTGGGCGCCCGCGACCTGCGGGCGCAGCTGCTGCCCGTCGGCCAGGACGGGGCTTCGGCGGCCCGGCTGGCGGCCCGCCACCGCACCATCGGCGGGGTGGTCCAGGCCGTGCGGGCGGCCGTCACCGGGCATCTGGAGGCCGCCGTACGGGCCCGGCCGCTGGAGCGCGCCCTCCCCGTCGCGCAGGGGCCGATGACCCGGGTGAGCGATCAGGCCGCCTTCGCCGAGGCGGTGGCCGCCGAGGGCGGGGTCCCCTACCTCGCGCTCGCGGTCATGGAGGGCCCGGACGTCCGCGCGCTCCTCGCCGAGAGCGCCGCACGGCTGGGCGAGCGCCCCTGGGGGGTGGGCCTGCTGGGCTTCGCCCCGGAAGAGCTGCGGCGGGAGCAGCTGGCGGCGGTGGCCGAAGCCCGACCGCCGTACGCGGTCATCGCCGGCGGCACCCCGGCGCAGGCGGCCCCGCTGGAGGCGGCCGGGATCCGGACCCATCTGCACGTGCCCTCGCCGGGGCTGCTGGAGCGGTATCTCGCCGAGGGGGCGCGGCGGTTCGTCTTCGAGGGGATGGAGTGCGGCGGGCACGTCGGGCCGCGCGCCTCCTTCCCGCTCTGGGAGGAGCAGATCGAGCGGCTGCTGTCCTGCCCCGAACCGGAGGCCCTGGACGTGCTGTTCGCGGGCGGCATCCACGACGAGCGCTCCGCCGCCATGGCGGTGGCGGCCGCCGCCCCGCTGGCCGAGCGGGGGGCCCGGATCGGCGTGCTGATGGGCACCGCGTACCTGTTCACCCGGGAGGCCGTGGCCTGCGGCGCGGTGCTCCCGGTCTTCCAGCGGGCGGCCGTGGAGTGCGCGGACACCGTGCTGCTGCACACCGCGCCCGGACACGCCACGCGCTGCGCGGCGACCCCGTACGCCGAGGCCTTCGAGGCCACGCGGCGGCGGCTCGAGCAGAGCGGCGCCGAGCCGCGCGAGGTGTGGGAGGAGCTGGAGCGGCTCAACCTGGGCCGGCTGCGGATCGCCAGCAAGGGCCTGCGCCGCAGTGCGGGCTCCGGGGACGCGGCCACCGGGGCGGTCCCCGCCGGAGCCAGTGGTGCGAGCAGCGCGAGCGGCGCCCTGGAGCCGGTCGGCGAGGAACAGCAGTACGCGGAGGGGCTGTTCATGCTCGGGCAGGCCGCCACCCTGCGCTCCGGGGCCACGACGGTCGCCGCGCTGCACGCGCAGGTCACCGAGGGGGCCACCCGGCTCCTGGAGCGGCGGGCCCGGGAACTGGCGGCGCCGTCCGGGCCGGCTGCGGGCGCGTCCGGCCCGCTGGACATCGCCATCGTCGGGATGGCCTGCGCCTACCCCGGCTCCCCCGACCTCGCCGGCTACTGGGCGCGGATCCTGGACGGCACCGACGCGGTGACCGAGGTGCCGGCCGAGCGCTGGGACCCGGCGCTCTACTACGACGCCGACCCGGCCCGGGCGGGCGAACGGACCCCCTCCCGCTGGGGCGGCTTCCTCGGCCCGGTGCCCTTCGACGCCCTGGCCCACGGCATCCCGCCCGCCTCGCTGGCCGGGATCGAACCGGTGCAGCTGCTCGCCCTGGAGATCTCCGCGCGGGCCCTCGGGGACGCCGGCTACGGCAGGGACCGGGACTTCGACCGCTCCCGGGCCTCGGTGGTCTTCGGAGCCGAGGCAGGTACCGAGCTGGCGGGCGCGTACGGGCTGCGCGCGCTGCTCCCCTCCTACCTGGGCGCGGTCCCGGCCGGCCTGGACGGACAACTGCCCCGGCTCACCGAGGACTCCTTTCCCGGAGTGCTCGCCAACGTCATCGCGGGCCGGGTCGCCAACCGGCTCGACCTGGGCGGCGCGAACTGCACGGTCGACGCGGCCTGCGCCTCCTCCCTCGCCGCCCTGGACCTGGCCTGCCGCCAACTGTGCGACGGGGACAGCGACATGGTGCTGTGCGGCGGCGCCGACGTGCACAACGGCATCAACGACTACCTGCTGTTCTCCTCGGTCCGCGCCCTGTCCCCCGGCGGCCGCTGCCGGCCCTTCGACGCGGCCGCCGACGGGATCGCGCTCGGCGAGGGCGTGGGCGTGCTCGTGCTCAAGCGGCTCGCGGACGCGGAGCGGGACGGCGACCGGGTGTACGCCGTGGTCAAGGCGGTCGGCGCAGCCAGCGACGGCCGCTCGCTGGGCCTGACCGCGCCCCGGCCGGAGGGCCAGCGCCGGGCGCTGGAGCGGGCCTACGCCCGGGCCGGGGTCAGCCCGGCCGAGGTGGGGCTGGTCGAGGCACACGGCACCGGCACGGTGGTCGGCGACAGCACCGAACTGTCCGTCCTGACCGAGCTGTTCACCGCGTCCGGCGCCGCCCCTGGCTCCTGTGCGCTGGGCTCGGTGAAGTCCCAGCTCGGGCACACCAAGTGCGCGGCCGGCCTGGCCGGGCTGATCAAGGCGGCCCGGGCGGTGCACGCGGGCGTGCGGCCGCCCACTCTGCACATCGACACGCCCAGTCCGGCCTGGCGGGAGGGGACCAGCCCGTTCTTCTTCGACACGCAGGCCCGGCCCTGGGCCCTGCCCCCGCGGCGGCGGATCGCCGGGGTGAGCGCCTTCGGCTTCGGCGGCACCAACTACCACGCCGTACTGGCCGGTTACGCCGGGTCCGACGAGCCCCGGCACGGGCTGGAGGAGTGGCCGGCCGAGCTGTTCTGCTTCCGCGGGGAGGACCGGCGGGCGGCGGGCCGGGCGATGGCGCGGCTCGCGGCCCGGCTGGAGGAGAACGACGCGGCCGGGCGGCCGTGGACCCTGCGCGACCTGGCGGCGGAGGCCGCCGCCTCGGGGCGGGGGCCGGTGCGGGTCGCGGTCGTGGCCGGCGACGCGGACGAGCTGGCCGTCCGGCTGGAGCGGGCCCGGGCCTTCACCGCGGGCGTGGGGGTCCACGTACGGGAGGACCGGGCGGATCCGGGCCGGGTGGCGTTCCTGTTCCCCGGGCAGGGCAGCCAGCGCCCGGGGATGCTGGGCGAGTTGTTCACGGCGTTCCCCGCGCTGCGCGGGCTGCTGGACGAGGCCCCGGGGGCGGTGGTCTCGGCGATGTTCCCGCCGGCGGCCTTCGGCGCCGGGGGGCGGGAGGCGCAGCGGGCGGCGGTGACCGACACCCGGGTGGCGCAGCCGGCCCTGGGGCTGGCGGGGGCGGCGGCGCACCTGCTGCTCGGTGAGCTCGGCGTACGGCCGGACTGTGTGGGCGGGCACTCGTACGGGGAGCTCACCGCGCTGTGGGCGGCCGGGGTGTACGACATGCCGAGCCTACTGCGGCTGAGCGCGCGCCGGGCCGGGGCGATCCTGGCCGCCGCCGGGGCGGATCCGGGGTCGATGGCGGCGGTGTCGGCGGCGCCGGAGGAGGTACGGGAGATAGCGGAGCGCGCCGGCTGCGTGGTGGCGAACCACAACGCGCCCCGGCAGTGCGTGATCTCCGGTCCGACGGGGGCGGTGTCCGGCGCGGTGGAGGCGCTCCGGGAGGCGGGGCTGAAGGCGGAGCCGATCCCGGTGGCCTGCGCCTTCCACAGCGGGGTGGTCGCGGGGGCGGCCGGGGCCCTGGCCGAGGAGCTGGCCGGTACGGCGGTGGCCGACGCCGCCGTGCCGGTCTGGTCGAACACCACGGCCGGGCCGTACCCGGCCGGTCCCGATGCCGTACGGGGCCTCCTGGCGCGGCAGGTGGCGGAGCCGGTCCGGTTCGTGGAGCAGGTGGAGGCCATGTACGCGGCCGGGGTCAGGACCTTCGTGGAGGCGGGGCCCGGGAGGGTCCTGTCGGGTCTGGTCGGCCGGATCCTCCAGGACCGGCCGCACACGGTGGTCCCGCTGGACGTGCGGGGCGAGCACGGACTGGTCCGGCTGGTCACGGCGCTGGCGGAACTGGCTGCGGCGGGCGTTCCGTTGGCGCCGGAGGCGCTGTTCCGGGGCCGGACCCGGCGGCTGCCCGAGCGGGCGCCGGTCCGCCCGGGCTGGCTGGTGGACGGGCACCTGGTGCGTACCGCCGACGGGCTCCCGGTCGCCGGGGGGCTGCGGCCGGCCCGGCGGGTGGCGCCGGCGGAGGCGGCGGAGGGCGGTGCGGTGGTGGCTGCGGCCTCCGGGGTGGGTGCGGCGGCCGGCGGCGCTGTGGCCGGCGGGGGCGCTGTGGCCGGCGGCGGCGCTGTGGCCGGCGGCGGCGCTGTGGCCGGCGGCGGCGCTGTGGCCGGCGGCGGCGCTGTGGCCGGCGACCGGCGCGAGGAGGCGGTGCTGGAGTACCTGCGCGGGACCCGGGAACTGGTCGAGGCGCAGCGGGACGTCCTGCTGGGGTACCTGGGCGCGGCGGCGCCCGCGCTGCCCCGGCCGGGCGCCGAGGCCCCGGTACCGGGTGTGCTGCCCGGCGCCGTCAACGCCCCGGCCCCGGCGGACGGCTCCGGTGCCTGGGCGCCGGTGGCCGGCGCGGGCCGGGGCGGGGCGGCCGGTCCCGGGGCGCCCCGTACGGCCGAGGAGGTGATGGACGCCGTCCTGGAGATCGTCCACACCCGGACCGGATACCCCAGGGACATGCTCGACCCGGGGCTCGACCTGGAAGCGGACCTGTCCATCGACTCCATCAAACGGGTGGAGATCATCGGGGCCCTGGCCGACCGCATCGGGCTCCCCCGGGATCCGGGCGGCTCCACCGAGTCCGCCGTCGAGGAGCTGTCCCGGATCAAGACCCTGCGCGGGATCGTGGACTGGATCGTCTCCCGCACCGCCGACGACTCACCGGAGCCGGACCCGGACCCGGCTCCGGACGCCGGGCCGGCGCCGGCACCCGTCCCGGTCGCGCGGCTGCGGGTGGAGGTGGTCCCCGTGGCGGAGGCCGCCGGGGACCCGCAGGCCCTGCGGGGCCTGCGGATCGGGGTCGTCGAGGACGGCCAGGGCCTCGCCGCGGCGCTCGGCGGGGCACTGCGGGCGCGGGGGGCCGACGTACGGCTCCTCACGGAGACGGAGGCCGGTTTCGACGGGATCGTCGACCTGTCCGCGCTGCGGGCCGGGGCGGCCGAGCCGGTGCTGCCGGAAGCCTTCCCCGGGCTGCGGCGGGTGCTGGCCGGCGGGGTGCGCCGGCTGCTCCTCGTCACCGAGCCGGGCACGGCGGGCGCCGGTCTGCACGGGTTCGCCCGCAGCGCCGCGCTCGAGTTCCCCGGCTCGCTGGTCCGCGCCGTGGAGATCCACCCCAAGGAGGACCCCGAGCAGAGCGCCGACCGGCTCCTCGCCGAGCTGGGGTGCGAGGAGTCCGACGGGCCCGCCTCCGTCGGGTACGCCGCGGACGGCACCCGGACCGTCCGCCGGCCGGTGCCCGCTCCGCTGCACGCGGCCGGGGAGGCCGTGCCCCTGGGCCCGGGCTCCGTGGTCCTGCTCACGGGCGGGGCGCGCGGGATCACCGCGCGGACGGCCCTCGCGCTGGCCCGTGCCACCGGATGCCACGTGGAACTGGTCGGCCGTACGCCCGAACCACCCGCCGGAGCCGACGCGTTCGGGCAGGCGCAGGACCGGGTCGCGCTGCGTGCCGCGCTGATCGCCTCGGGGCTGCGCACACCGGCCGAGATCGAGGCGGCGGCCTCGCGGATCCTCGCCGAGCGGGAGGTGCGGGCCGCTCTGGCCGGCCTCGCCGGCGCGGCGGCCTCGGTCCGCTACCACTGCGCCGACGTCACGGACGAGGAGGCCGTACGGGCCGTCGTGGCCGATGTGCGCGCCCGGCACGGCCGGCTCGACGGGATCGTGCACGGCGCGGGGGTGCTGCGGGACGGCCTGCTGCGCGAGAAGGACCCGGCGGACTTCGCCGAGGTGTTCACCACCAAGGTGGCCGGTGCGCGCCACCTGGCGGCCGCGGCCGCCGAGCACGGCTCGTGCCCGCCACCCCGGTTCCTGGCCCTGTTCGGCAGTGTCGCCGGGGTGTACGGCAACCGCGGCCAGAGCGACTACGCGGCGGCCAACGACGCCCTCGACTCCCTCGCGCACACCTGGGCCGAGTCCTTCCCCGGCCGGGTGCTGTCCGTCGACTGGGGCCCCTGGGCGGCCCAGGCGGGCGGGATGGTCACCCCCGAGCTGGAGCGGGCGTACGTCCGGCGAGGCATCCCGCTCATCGAGCCGGAGGCCGGGACCTCCGCGTTCCTCGCCGAACTCGCCCACGGGAACGACGTACAGGTGGTCCTGATGGCCGCCTCGCAGGAGGTGCGCGGCGATGAGTGACCGGCTGCGGCGCGGCCCGCGCCCGACCGACGCGGCGATCGTCGGGATGGGCGCGGTGTTCCCGGGCGCCGGCGATCTGGCCGCGTACCGGCGCAATCTGCTCGCCGGTACGGACTGCGTCGGCGACGTCCCGCCGGAGCGCTGGGATCCGGAGGTGTACTACGACCCGGACGGCGCCGGCGGTGGCGCGGCCGGCGACCGGTTCTACTGCCGGCGCGGCGGCTTCGTCGACGGGCTGGCCGCCTTCGACCCGACGCGGTTCGGGATCATGCCGGCGGCCGTGGAGGGGGCCGAGCCGGATCAGATGCTGGCCCTGCACGCGACGGCCGAGGCGATCGCGGACGCGGGCGGCGAGGACCGGCTGCCGGCGGACCGGTCCCGGATCGGGGTGGTGCTGGGGCGCGGCGGGTTCATGGGGGTGGCCACGGCCCGGCTGGACCAACGGGTGCGGACCGCCCACCAGTTGGCGCAGACCCTGCGGGAGCTGGCGCCGGAGCTCGGCGAGCGGCGGATCGCCGAGGTGCGCTCGGCCTTCCAGGACGCGCTGGGTCCGGAGCGGCCGGACGCCTCGATCGGGCTGGTGCCGAGCTTCACCGCCGCCCGGACCGCCAACCGGCTGGACTTCCGCGGCCCCGCCTACACCCTGGACGCGGCCTGCGCCTCCTCGCTGCTGGCCGTGGACCAGGCGGTCGCCTTGCTGGCGGGCGGGCGGTGCGACGCGGTGGTGGCGGGGGCGGTGCACCACTGCCACATCGCCACGCTGTGGAGCGTGTTCACGCAGCTGCGGGCGCTGAGTCCGAGCGAGCGGATCCGGCCCTTCGACCGGGCGGCCGACGGGACCCTGCTGTCCGAGGGGACCGGGGTGGTGCTGCTGAAACGGCTGGCCGACGCGCAGCGGGACGGTGACCGCGTGTACGCGGTGATCCGCGGGACGGGGGTGGCCGGGGACGGCCGGGCGGCGAGCCTGATGAGTCCGCTGGTCGCGGGCCAGGTACGGGCGCTGGAGCGGGCCTGGCGGGAGGCGGGCCTGGATCCGCGGGCGCCGGGCGCGCTGGGGCTGCTGGAGGCGCACGGCACCGGGACGCCGGTGGGGGACGCGGCCGAACTGGACACCCTGGCCCAGGTGTTCGGGCCGCCCGGAGCGGGCGGGCCGGAGATCGGTTTCGGGTCGGTCAAGTCGATGCTCGGCCACACGATGCAGGCCTCCGGCATGGCCGGGCTGATCAAGGCCGCCCTGTCCGTGCACGAGGGGGTGCTGCCGCCGACGCTGCACCTGGAGGACCCCCACCCGGACCTGGCCCGGACCCGGATGCGGCCGGTGACGGCCGCGGAGCCGTGGGAGCGGGGGCCGGCGCCGCGCCGGGCCGGGGTCAACGCGTTCGGTTTCGGCGGGATCAACGCGCACGTGGTGCTGGAGGAGGCTCCGGCCGCCGGCCGGGCGGCGCCCCCGCTGCGCCGGTTCCTGCCGCTGGGGGGCTCCGCCGCGCCCGTGGGGGCGGGCGCGCCCGGTGACGTACTGCTCCTGGCGGCCGGCGGTGCGGCCGAGCTGTCGGCGCTGCTGGCAGCGGGTGCGCCGGTGTCCGGCGGGGAGGGGCCCTGCCGAATCGCGGTGGTCGGGCCGACCCCGCAGCGGCTCGCGCTGGCCGCGAAGGTGGTGGCGCGCGGGCGGGCCTGGCGGGGGCGGGGGGACGTGTGGTTCACCCCCGAACCGCTGGGCGGCCGGGTGGCGTTCCTCTTCCCGGGTCTGGAGCCGGAGTTCGCGCCGGTGGTGAACGACGTCGCGGACCGCCTGGGGCTGGACCGGCCCCGCCTCACCCGGGGCGGGTCGCTGGTCGAGCGGGCCCTGGACGCGATCGCGACGGGCCGCTTCTTCGCCCGGGCCCTGCCCGGCCTCGGTATCGAAGCCGATGTGCTGGCGGGCCACAGCCTGGGCGAGTGGGCGGCGATGGTGGCCGCCGGGATGTACCCGCAGGAGGCGGCCGACACCTTCCTGGACTCGCTGCGGCCCGGTTCGCTCAGGGTCCCGGACCTGGTGTACGCGGCGCTGGGCTGCGGTGCCCAGCGGGCGGAGTCGGCGCTGCACGGACTGGACGGGGTGGTGGTCAGCCACGACAACTGCCCGCACCAGTCGGTGATATGCGGCGATCCGGACCAAGTGGCCGCGGCGGTCGGGCGGTTGCGCGGCGAGGGGGTGCTCGGGCAGGAGCTGCCGTTCCGTTCGGGCTTCCACACCCCGATGTGGGAGCCCTACCTCGGCCAGGTCCGCGCCGCCTTCGGCCGGCTGCCGCTGCGGCCGGGCTCGCTGCCGGTGTGGTCGGCCACCACGTGCGCGCCGTTCCCGGCCGCCGCGCGGGAGGTACGGGAACTGGTGGTCCGCCACCTCCTGGAGCCGGTGCGCTTCCGCGAGCTGACGCTGCGCCTGTACGAGGAGGAGGGCGTGCGGAGCTTCGTCACGCTGGGCCCGGGCAGCCTGCCGGGCTTCGTCGAGGACACCCTGCGCGAGCGCCCCCACCTGTCGGTGGCCGCCTCCTCCCCGCGCCTGCCGGGCCTGGCCTCGCTGACCCGCGCCTGCGCCGCGCTCTGGACCGAGGGACACACGCCGCGCTGGGACCTCCTGGCCGGGTCCCCGGCCGATGCGCCGGCCGACGCATCGGCCGGCGCATCGGCCTCCCCGGGCCCGGCCGCCGGATCGGACGCCAGCCCGGCCGCTGGGTCGGACGCCGGATCGGACGCCGGATCGGACGCCGGGTCGGCTGCCGGATCGGACGGCGAGTCGGCCGCCCGGTCGGACGCCGGATCGGACGCCGGATCGGACGCCGAGTCGGACGCCTGGTCGGGCGTCGGCCCGGCCGCCGGAGCGGACGCCAAGTCGGACGCCGAGTCGGGCGCCGGAGCGGACGCCTGGTCGGGCGTCGGCCCGGCCGTCGGCCCGGCGGGGCTTCAGGGTGCGGCCGTCGGCCGCCCCGGGCCCCGGGCGACACCCGCCGGGCCCGGGCGCGGCATGCGCCTGGACCTCGGCTCGCCGCTGGTGCGGCTCGGCGAGGCGGCCCGGGCGTCCCTGAGCGGCCTCCTCACCACGGCCCCGGGCAGCCCGGCCCCGGCCCTCGGGGAGACGGACCGGGCCCTGCCGGGCGGCGGCGGCCTCCCGGGCCCGGCTCCGGCGCCCGCCGCGTCCTCGGGACGGCCGGTCCTGCTGTCCGCCCTGGACGCGGTCCTCGGCGACACCGGCGCCGCCGCCCGGAGCGTCGCCGAGGCCTGGGCGGCGGTCCGGCCGCCCGGTGCCGCGGAGGGGCCGGCCGCAGGGCCGGGCCCCGGCACGCGCCACGACGGTGCGGGAAGGGCCACGGGGAAACACACCCTGCGGCTCTCGCTGGCCGCGCTGCCCTACGTACGGGACCACTGCGTGTACCTCCAGCCGGACGGCTGGCCGCATGACTCCGACCGGTTCCCGGTCGTGCCCATGACCACCATGCTCGAGCTGGCCGCCGAGGCCGCCCGGCGGTACGCGCCCGCCGGCTCGGCCGTCACCGGCTACGAGGACGTACGCGCCCTGCGGTGGCTGCCCGTCGAACCGGCCCTGGACGTGGAGGTCCTCGTCCGGGGCGAGGGGCCCGGCCGGTTCCGCGTGGAGATCGGGGAGTACGCCTCGGTGGTCGTCCTGCTCGGCGAGCGGTACGAGCGGCCGCCCGCCCCCGACACCACGGCCCTGCGCGACCCGCGGCCCGCCCCCGTCAGCGCCGAGGCGCTCTACCGCGACCGGTGGATGTTCCACGGCCCCCGCTTCGCCGCCGTGCACGAGGTGCGGACCGTCGGCGCGGACGGCATCGAGGGGGTGCTGCGGGCCCTGCCCGATCCCGGGGCCCTGCTCGACGCCGCGGGCCAGCTGTTCGGGCACTGGATGCAGCTGAGCCTCCCGGTGGACCGGCTGGTGTTCCCCGCCACCGTGGACCGCGTCCGGTTCTTCGGTCCGCCGCCGGCCGCGCGGGAACTCGTACGCGCCACGGCCCGGATCCGCGAGGTGCTCGAGGTCACCGTGCGCGGCGACCTCGAGCTGCGGCGGGCCGACGGCGAGGTGTGGGCGCGGATCGAGGGGTGGACGTACCGCCGGTTCGGCGCCGACGAACGGGTCTGGCCGATGAAGTTCACCCCTGAGGTCTGCGGCATCGGCGAGCCCCAGCCGGGCGGCTGGTGCCTGGCCCGCAGGCGCTGGAGCGACCCCGCCTCGCAGGAACTGGTGATGCGCCGCTACCTGGGCGCCGCCGAGCGGGCCGCCTACGAGCGGCTGTCGCCCCGCGCCCGGGCCCCCTGGCTGCTGGGCCGGATCGCCGCCAAGGACGCGCTGCGGCAGCTGCTGTGGGACGGCGGCGCCGGGCCGGTGTTCCCGGCGGAGGTTCCGGTCGGCAACGACCCGGCGGGCCGCCCGCTGGCGCTGGGCCCGCTCGCCGGCGGGTTCCGGCTGACCATCGCCCACAAGGACCGGATCGCGGTCGCCCTCGCGCACCCCGACCGAGCGGTCGGGATCGACGTGGAACCGGTGACCGCCGATCCGGACGCCCTGATCCGCATCGCCCTGGGGCCCGGCGAACTCCCCCTGGCCGAGGCGCTGGCCGCCGCCCGGGGGTGCGGGCTGCCGGCCGCGCTCACCGCCCTGTGGTGCGCCAAGGAGGCCGCTGCCAAGGCGGAGGGCAGCGGGCTCGGCGGCCGGCCGCAGGACTGGCGGATGTCCGGTGAGCCGGACTCCGGCGGCCTGCTGGTGCGGTCCCCGGACGGGCACCCGTACGCGGTGCGCACCACCCTGCCCGGATCCGCGCCGCTCGACCACGTCGTCGCCTGGACGGACCACGGCGCGGCGCCCACCGTCCCCTTCCACCTCACGGAGACACGCCATGGGAACTGACATCCTCGCCGAGATCACCGGCATGCTGGTGGAGATCGTCGGCGATGAGTACCTCCTCACGGACGAGGTCACGATGAAGACGACGTTCAACGAGGACCTCGCCCTGGAGAGCATCGAGTTCGTCGCGCTCGCCGAGGCTCTGCACCATCGCTACGGCGCCGGGGTGGACCTGATGGGCTTCCTGGCGGAGAAGGACATGGACGCCATTCTCGCCATGTCCGTCGGCGAGCTCGTCACCCACATCGGGCAGGTCACCCACGCCTCCCTCGCCCGGGGCGCGTCGGCCACCGCCGCCCCGCCGGTCCCGCCGGTCCCGCCGGTCCCGCCGGTCCCGCCGGTCCCGCCGGTCCCGCCGACGACGGCCGCCACGGCCGCCGCGTCGGCCACCCTGGCCGGCTGAGCCCGCCATGGCCTTCGTCCACGCGGGCTCCCTGCGCTTCCACGTCCAGCGGCTCCCGGCCGCCGCCGCGGCCGACCCCGGCCGGCCCCTGGTGGTGTTCCTCCACGGGCTCGTCGTCGACAACCTGTCCTCCTTCTACTGCCCGGTGGCCCTGCCGGTCGCCCGCGCCGGGCACGAGGTCCTCCTCTACGACCTGCGCGGCCACGGCCGCACCGAACGCCCGGCCGAGGGCTACGACAGCCGCAGCGCCGTACGGGACCTCTTCGCCCTCCTCGGCGCGCTCGGCCTCGGGCGGCGCCAGCTCCACCTGGTCGGCAACAGCTACGGCGGGACCCTGGCTCTGCACGCCGCCCTGGCCCGGCCCGACCTCGTCACCGGGCTCACCCTCCTCGAACCGCCGCTCAGCGGGGCGTGGGTGGAGAACATGGTGGACACCCTGTCGGCGGCCGCGCTCAGCCTGGAGGACAGCCCGGTGCCGGCGGAGCTGCTCGGCCTGCGCCTGCGCAAGGCCGCCCACCTCACCGCCATCGCCGACGAGCTGCTCAACCGCACCACCCTGATCGACGACATCGCCGGGAGCCGCACCTTCACCCCGGCCGACTACGCGCAGCTCCACTGCCCGGCCCTGATCGTCTGCGGCGAGCACTCCGAACTGGTGCCGGGTGCCCGGGAGCTGGCCCGGCACGCCGCGCGGGCGAGCCTGCGGATCCTGCCGGGCCTGGGGCACGACGTCCTGAAGGAGAGCAGCGGGGCGCTACGGGAATCCGTACGGGAACACCTCGACGCGACGGCGGCCGCGGCGGCGACGGCGCGGCCGCGGGCGGGAGCGCTGGTCCGATGAGGGTGCTGTTCACGGTGCCGCCGCTGGCGGGACACGTCAATCCGACCGTGGCCGTCGGGGCCGAACTGGCCGCCCGGGGCCACGAGGTCGCCTGGACCGGGCCGGCTTCGGCGCTGGCCCGGCTGCTGCCCTCCCCGGCCCGGATCCTGCCGGCCGGGGAGGATCCGGGCGGGCCGGGGCCGGGCGCGGAGGAACCCGGCGCGGAGGAACCCGTCGCACGGGTACCCGGCGCGCTGGACGCGGGCGGCGGGCGGGCCGGTGGCGGCTACTACGCCGGGCTGCACGACCGCTGGCGCGATCTGCGCGGGGTCGGCGCGCTGCGGTTCCTGTGGGAGGAGGCCCTGATCCCGCTGGCCCGGGCGATGGTGCCCGGGGTGGCCCTGGCGGTCCGGGCCTTCGAGCCGGACGTCATGGTCTGCGACCAGCAGGCCCTGGCCGGGCCGCTGGTCGCCCGGCGGCTCGGCGTGCCGTGGGTGACCTCGGCCAGTACCTCGGCCGAACTGACCCGTCCCTTCGCGGACTTCCCGAAGGTCGGGGAGTGGGTGGCCGGGCAGGTCTCGGGGCTGCTCGCGGAGTTCGGGGAGAGCGGCGCGGGCTGGGACCCCCGCTTCTCCGACCGGCTGGTGCTGGTCTTCTCGACTCCGGAACTCCTGGGCTCCTGCGAGGGTTTCGCCCCGCACTACGCCTTCGTCGGTCCGGCCTTCGGGGCCCGGCCGGCCGCCCCCGACTTCCCCTGGCAGCGGCTGGATCCGCAGAGGCGGCGGGTGCTGGTGTCGCTGGGCACCCTCAACCAGGAGGCGGGCGCCCGTTTCTACCGCGCGGTGCTGGGCGCGGCCGAGCGGCTCGCCGGGGAGGTGCAGCTGGTCCTCGTGGCGCCCGCCGCTCTGGTCGGGGAGGTGCCCGGGCACGTACTGGTCCGGGCGAGCGTCCCGCAGCTGGAGTTGCTGCCGCACCTGGACGCGGTGGTCTGCCACGGCGGCCACAACACGGTGTGCGAGGCCCTCGCGTACGGGCTGCCGCTGGTGGTCGCTCCGATCCGCGACGACCAGCCGATCGTGGCCCGGCAGGTCGCCCTCGCCGGGGCCGGGGTCCGGGTGCGGTTCGGCCGGACCGGCGCCGAGGAACTGCGGGACGCGCTCACGGCCGTGCTGGACGACCCCGGCCCCCGCCGGGCCGCCCGGCGGATCCAGGCCTCATTCGCCGCGGCGGGCGGGGCCGCCGCCGCGGCCGACCGGTTGGAGAAGCTGATATGACGCCGCCCACGCCACCCCCGCTCTCCCGGGTCCGCTGGACCTCCGCGGTACTGCTGGCCGCGCTCGGCGCGGGCACCGTACGGGCCGGCCGCCGGCTGCGGGCGATCCCGGTGCTGCCCGCCGCTCCGCCCGTGTCGGCCGGGGTGCCGGGGGCCGCCGGATGGCGGCTGCTCACCGCCAGGGGGGTGGAGCCCGACGCGGGCACCTTCCTCGCGGCCTGCGCGTACGCGGACCGGGAGGGGCTGCGGGTGCTGGACCTGCTGCCCGCGGACCTGCCCGCCGAGCGGGCCCTGGGGCTGCTGCGGCTGGTGGACCCCGCCCGGTACCGGCGCGACCGCCTCGGGGAGGGGCGCGGGGCCGGCTTCGCCGTGCTGGTCGCCGCGGAGGTGCTGGCGCGGGCCGGGGTCGATCCGGGCGGACCCGGGGCGGATCCGGCGGAACTCCTCGCGCTCACCCGGCGTTTGAAGGAGTACGCCGCCGGGGCGACGGGGCTGGCCATCGCCCCGGCCCTGAGCTGCGGGCCGGCCGCCGGGAGCGCCGGGCGGGCCGCCGAGCTGCGGGCCCAGGGGCTGCCGCCGGGGGCGCTGGCGGCCGCGCAGCTGTCCGGGCTGGCGCTGCTGGCCGCCGTCGCCCTGCGCCAGGGCCGGTGGGGGGCCGCTGCGGCCGGGCTGTACTGGCTCCAGCCGTACCTCGCCCTCGGCGGGCCCGGTTCGCCGCTCCGCCCCGCCGATCTGGGCCGGGCCACCGCCGCCCGGCCGGTCCGCTCCCTCGGCGCCGCCCTGCGTACGGCCGTGGCGGCCGAGGGCACCCGGGCCGACGGTACGACGGGGTCCTCCGGGCACTCGGGGCACTCCGGGCCGGCGGCCGCCGCCTACCGGGCCGACCTGGCCAGGGGCACTGGCCGGTTCTTCGAGCCGCGCCGCCCCGACTGCCCGTGGTGCGGCGCCGGCCCGCTCGCGGTCCGCGTCCGGATGCCCGACCAGCTCCAGGGCAAGCCGGGCCGGTTCACGCTGGAGCAGTGCGGTGCCTGCGGGCACGTCTTCCAGAACCCCCGGCTGACCCCGCAGGGGCTGGAGTTCTACTACCGCGACTTCTACGACGGGCGCGGCGGCGAGGGCGCCGGCACGGTCTTCGGCCGGCTCGGCGCCGCCTACCGGGGGCGCGCCGAGATGCTCCTGCCGTACGCCGACCCGGCGTCCTGGCTCGACGTCGGCACCGGCCACGGCCACTTCTGCAACGCGGCGCGGGACGTCTGGCCGCGGACCCGCTTCGACGGGCTGGACATGGGCGACGGGGTCTGCGAGGCGGAGCGGCGCGGGTGGGTGGAGACGGGGTACCAGGGCCAGTTCCCCGAGTTCGCCTCGAAGCTGGCCGGCCGGTACGAGGTGGTCAGCATGTACCACTACCTGGAGCACACCCGGGACCCGCTCGCCGAACTCGACGCGGCGGCCACGGCCTTGGCCCCCGGCGGGTACCTGGCGATCGAACTCCCCGACCCGGAGTCGCGGATGGCCCGGCTGCTCGGCCCTGCGTGGCTGCCCTGGTTCCAGCCCCAGCACCAGCACCTGATCCCGGCCGCCAACCTGCGGGAGGCGCTGGCCGACCGGGGGTTCACCGTGCTCGCCGAGGAACACGGCCCGGCCCACCAGGGCAACGACTTCTTCGGGGCGGTGGCCCTGACTGCGACCCGGCTGGCCCCGGACCCGGACCGGCCGTGGGGGCCGCCGCCCACCGGTCGCGCGCGGGCGCTGGCCGGCGCCGTACGGGTGGCCGCCGTGCCGTGCTTCGCCGCGGCGGTGGTGCTCGACGCCCTGCGCACCGCGGCGGCCCGGCGCACCGACGGCGGGAACGCCTACCGGATGCTGGCCCGCAAGGACGCCTCGTGACGGCCGCGGCCCGCCCCGAAGCGCCGGCCGCGGGGGACCTGGCCCGGCGGGCCACCGCCGACCCGCTCTTCCGGCTCGTGGCCTACGCCCTCGAAGCCGCGCACGGCCGGCCCCCGGCCGCCGTGTGGAGCGCCCCGCACGCCTTCCACCTGGGCTCCCCCGGGCTGGTCGCGGCGGCCGGCTGGCCCACGGCCGCCGCCGCGGCCCCGCGCACCGACGGCCTGGTGCGGCTCAGCTCGCTCGGCCACCCCGCGGACGGCTGCGACCTGCCGCTGACCCTGTCCGGGCCGCCGCCCGCCGCCCCGGCCTGGGCCGTGCGGCCGTACGCCGTGCTGCGGGCGCTGGCCCGGGCCGGCTACGGCCTCGGCGGGAGCGACCTGCACGTACAGGGCTCGCTCACGGCCGCGGCCGGGCTCGCCACGGCGGAGCCGGCCGACTGCGCGGTGGCGCTCGCGGTGGCCGACGTACACGGGGCGCCGGGCGAGGAGCCCGACCGGGCGCGGCTGGCCCGGCTGCTGGCCGGGGCGCTGCCGGACGGGGACGACGCCCTGCGCCGGGCGGTGCTCTTCGCCCGGCCGGGCGAGGCCCTGCTGCTCGGCGCGGGGCCCCGGGGACGGCAGCGGTACGTCACCTTCGACCCGGCCGCCTCGCAGGCGCGCCTGGTGCTCGTCGCCGTGCGCGGGGACCGGGCGGAGCGGCCGGCGGAGCTGGCCCGGACCGTCGGCCTCGCCCGCCGGGCGGGGGCCCTGAGCGCCTGGCCGCCCGGCGGGCAGCCGGGGCGGAGCGTCCTGGTGCTGCTGCCGGCGGCCCGGCTGGCGGCGGTGCGGGCGGCGGTCGCGGAGGACTTCCGCGGCCGGGGACGGCCCGTACCGCGGTTCCTGAACGTCTCCGTGGCCGGGGCCGCCCGGCGCGAGGACTGACCGATCCACCCGGCTCACCCCCAACGAGGAGGAACACCACGATGCCCCTTCCCTCACCGACACCCCGCACGAGACGCGGGGCCGCCCGGCGGTCCGTGACCGTGGCCGCGCTGGGTGCCTTCAGCGCGCTCGGCCTGCTGGGCGCCTTCACCGTCGCCAACTCCCAGGCCGCCGAGAGCGGTTCCGCCGTCCAGGCCGCGTCGGCGGCGCTGCCGGCGTACGACCACGTGGTGGTCGTCGTGTACGAGAACAAGCAGTACGGGGAGATCATCGGCAGCGCGAACGCCCCGTACATCAACCAGCTGGCGGGCGGCGGCGCGAGCCTGACCGGTATGAAGGCGCTGACCCACCCGAGCCAGCCGAACTACTTCAACCTCTTCTCCGGCTCCACCCAGGGCATCACCGGCGACGGCTGCTATACGCCGCAGTCGATGACGGCGGCGAACCTCGGGCAGGAGCTGATCGCGGCCGGCAAGACCTTCGCCACGTACAACGAGGACCTGCCGAGCGAGGGTTCCACGGCCTGCACGAACGGCCAGTACGCGCAGAAGCACAACCCGTGGTTCGCCTTCAAGAACGTGCCGCTGAACACCGGGAAGACCTGGGCGCAGTTCCCGCAGAACAACTTCGCGGCCCTGCCGGACCTGTCCTTCGTCGTCCCCAACCAGTGCAACGACATGCACTCGTGCTCGGTCGGCACGGGTGACACCTGGACGAAGAACAACATCGACGCCTACGCGCAGTGGGCGAAGGCCAACAACAGTCTGCTGGTGCTGACCTGGGACGAGGACAACTACCTGGGGTCGAACCAGATCGCCACCGTCTTCTACGGGGCGAACGTCAAGACGGGCACGTACCCGGCCGCGTTCAACCACCACCACCTGCTGCGGACCTTCGAGGACCTCTTCGGCACGGCCACGCACGCGGGCAACGCCGCCAACGTCCAGCCGATCACGGAGGTGTTCGCCGGATCCACCACGCCCACCCCGACCCCGACCCCCACTCCCACCCCGACACCGACTCCCACCCCGACCCCGACGCCCACCTCCACTCCTCCGCAGGGTGATCTGAAGCTGGCCGACCCGGGGCCGCAGACCTGCAAGTTCAACCAGTCGTGCACCATCCAGCTCAGCGCCACCGGCGGCAAGTCGCCCGTCCGGTACGCGGCCACCGGCCTGCCCTGGGGGCTGAGCATCGACGCCGGCACCGGACGGATCAGCGGAAAGCCCTGGGCGAGCGGCACGATCCAGGTCACCGCGACCGCGACCGACGCCACGGGCGCCACCGTCACCGCCGGGTTCCCGCTCACCGTCAACTGGTTCTAGGGGAGGCATCCGTGTACCTGTCGGCCGGCCGCGCCGCGGACCGGGCCGGGAACCCCCCGGCCACCCCCGCCCCGAAGGGCCCGCTGCGGGCCGTCCCCGGCACGGTGTTCGCGCTCGGCCTGGTCAGCCTGGTCACGGATGTCTCGGCGGAGATGGTCACCGCCGTCCTGCCGCTGTACCTGGTGGCCGGACTCGGGATGTCCCCGCTCGCCTTCGGCGCCCTGGACGGGCTCCACCAGGGCGCCACCGCGCTGCTGCGCCTGGCGGGCGGCCGGGTCGCGGACCGTACCCGCCGCCGCAAGCTCGTGGCGGGCATCGGCTACGCGCTCTCCGCGGGCTGCAAGGCGGCGCTGCTCGCCGTCACGACCCCCTGGTCGGTGGCGGCGGTGCTCGCCGCCGACCGGGCGGGCAAGGGCCTGCGCACCGCCCCGCGCGATGCGCTGATCTCGCTGTCCTGTCCGCCCGGGCAGCAGGGCCGCGCCTTCGGGGTGCACCGCGCCCTGGACACGACGGGCGCGCTGCTGGGGCCGGTGGCCGCGTTCGGAGTGCTGTGGGTGGTGGTGGACGGGTACGAGGCCGTGTTCACCGTGAGTGCCTGCGTGGCGGTGCTGGGGGTGGTCCTGCTGGTGCTGTTCGTCCGGGAGGCCCCGGCGCCCGCCGCCGCCCGGGAGCCGCTGCCGCCCGTACGTGCCCTCGTACGGATCCCCGGTCTGTCGCGGCTGTGCGCGACCGCGGCCCTGCTGGGGGTGTTCACCGTCGGCGACGCCTTCTTCTACCTGCTGCTCCAGCGCCGGCTCGACCTGTCGGCCGCGTACTTCCCGCTGCTGCCCGTCGGGACGGCGGCGGTGTTCCTGCTGGCGGCGCTGCCGGCGGGCCGGCTCGCCGACCGGCTGGGCCGGCGGCGGGTGTTCCTCGCCGGGCACCTCCCGCTGCTCGGCGCGTGCCTGCTGCTCCTGGCTCCGGCGCCGCCCTGGCTGCTGGTGTCCGGGGTCCTGGTGGCGCTCGGCGTGTTCTACGCGGCCACCGACGGCGTCCTGATGGCCGCGGCCGGGCCGCTGCTCCCCGACGGACTGCGCACCACCGGGCTCGCGGTGCTCCAGACGGCCCAGGCCCTGGCCCGGCTGGCGGGCTCCCTGCTGTTCGGGGCGGCCTGGACGCTGTGGGGGCCGGGCCCGGCGCTCGCCGCGGCGGCCGGCGGCCTGCTGCTGTCGCTGGCCGCCCTCGCCCGGCCGGGCCGATCACGAGGCCCAGCTCCGGCTCGGACGGGGCTGCTCCGGCGGCGCCGGTGAACGGCGCGGCAGGCGGGGGCACCACCAGTTGGCCTTGCCCAGCAGGGTCATGGTGGCCGGGACCAGGAGGCAGCGCACCAGGGTGGCGTCGACGAGGACGACGAGGGTCAGCGCCGTCGCGAGCTGTTTCATCACCAGCACCTCGCCCGTCGCGAAGCCGGCGAAGACGATGCACATCAGCAGCGCCGAGGAGCTGATGATCCGGGCGGACCGCTGCACGCCGGCCTCGACGGCGAGGTCGTTGTCGCCGCCGCGCCGGTACAGCTCCTGGATGCGGGAGAGCAGGAACACCTCGTAGTCCATGGACAGGCCGAAGGCCAGGGCGAAGACGACCACGGGCAGCCAGTAGCCCAGGCCGCCCAGGGTGTGCACGCCGAGGGTGCGGGCGCACCATCCGTCCTGGAACACCATGACGAGGGCGCCGAACGACGCGCCCAGGGACAGGGTGTTCATCACGATCGCCTTGAGCGGCAGCAGCAGCGAGCGGGTCATCGCCAGCAGCAGGACGTAGCTGGTCAGGGCGATCAGGGCGGCGGCGCGCGGCGCGTACTCGAGGACCTCGGCCCGGAAGTCTGCGTCGAGGGCGGCCCGGCCGGTCACCCAGACGGGGAAGCCCGCCGGGCGCTCCGCCCGGAGCCGTCGCACCAGCCGGTCGGCGGTGTCCGGGCCGTCGTCGGGCACCGGCACGATGCGGACGACGGCGATCGAGTGCCCGGCGGCCGAGGCCGGTTCGACCCGCTCCGTCTCCGGGCCGGGCGCGGAGCGCTCCGCCCAGGCCGCCAGCCGGGACGGGTCGGTGCGGGCCACGACCACGACGGCGTCGGGCCGCTGCTGGGGGAACCTCTCGGTGACCAGGTCGGCGAAGCGGCGGGCCTCGGTGCCCGGCGGCAGCTGGAGTTCGCCGACCGGGCTGACGAGGTGGACCCGCAGGAAGGGCGCGGCGGCGGCGAGCAGCAGGACCCCGACGCCGAGGGCGACGGCCGGGGCCCGGCGGCGGGTCCAGCGGGCCAGTGCGGCGAACACGCCCTCGTCGGTCTCCCGGCAGCCGCGTGCTCCGATCCGCTTCCCGCACGCCGCGAGCAGGGCCGGGGTCAGGGTGACCGCGGCGGCCAGCGACAGCAGGACGGTGCCCGCGGCGGCCAGGCCCACGGAGGCGTAGAAGTCGCTGGGGAAGGCGGCCAGCCCGCTGAGCGCCGCGGCGATGACCAGCGCGGCGAACAGTACCGAGCGCCCCGCGCTGCTCATGGTCCGCACCACCGCCCGCTCGACGTCGTGGCTTGCGGCGAGTTCCTCCCGGAAGCGGCCGACGGTCAGCAGCGAGTAGTCCACGGCCAGGCCCAGCCCGACCATCGTGGTCGTGGACAGCACCGGGGAGGTGAGGTCGTACCAGCGCGACAGCAGCAGGAGCCAGAGCATCGCGGTGCCGACCGTGGCGACGGCGGCGACCAGGGGCACCGCGGCCGCCACGAGGCCGCCGAACAGGAGGTACACCACCACCAGGGTCAAGGGCAGGGTGATCATTTCGGCGCGCCGGGTGTCGGCCAGGGTCCGCTGCGCCACCGCCGCCCGGGCGCGGTCGCTGCCGCCGAGCGTCACCGTGACGCCGGGCAGGGCCCGGTGCAGGGCGCGCAGCCGGGATTCCACGGCCCGTTCGCAGCGCCGGCGGGCCGGTTCGGGCAGGGAGCGGCCGAGCCGGACGGAGAGGAGGGCGGCCCGCCGGTCGGCGGCGAACGCGCCTTCGGTGAGGGGGGTGACGGCGCGTACGCCGGGAATCGCGGCAAGGTCGCGGCGGGCGGCGGCCAGCTCCCGCCGGAAGGCCGGAGCGGCCACCGGGGGGCCGGAGACCACCGCGTCGATCTGGCCTCCGTACGGACGGACCCCGTCCAGCAGCCGGTTGCCGCGCACCGACTCGTGCGCGGCCACGCTCCAGGGCCGCCGGTCCAGGCCGTCCATCACCGGGCCTGCGGCGGCGAGGCCGGCGGCCAGGAGCAGCAGCCACAGGAGCAGCACGAGCACGTGCCGGCGTACGCAGATCAGGGCGAGGCGGGCGGGAAGCGTGTTCAGGGGGCGCATCGGCGGCCTTCGGAGAGGTAGGCGGAGCTGATCGTGACGTCGCCCGGCTCCCGGGTGGTCAGCCGGGCGAAGCCGTCCTCGCGCATCGGCTCCAGGCATCCGGTGTCCGCGGAGAGCCAGGGCGAGTCGACGATCCTGACGGTCACCGTGGCGGGCCGCGGCATGCGGACGACGATCCCGGCGCCGTCCGCCCTGCGTACGGTGGCCGGCGGGTCCACCAGGGGGACGGCGTCCCGGACGCGGTAGATCCGCCAGTTCCGGTCCCGCCAGACGGGTTCCAGGTATGCGGGACCGCCGGTGACCAGGGCGTGTTCGTCCTCGGAGGCGGCGTCGGGCGGACCGTCGTGGACGACCACGAAGCCCACGGCCCAGCGGTCGAGCCAGGCGCGGTAGGCCCGGGGGGTGAAGCCCCCGTAGAACAGGCGGCCGCGTTCCACGTCCGCCTGCCGGTTCCAGCCGCGCGCGAGGGGGACGTACGGGGCGAGGACGGCTGCCTCGCGGTGGCTGCGCGCCATCACCGCCTCCACCCTGGTGCGGTCGGCGCCCAGGCGGCCGAGGGCGGCGAGGACCCCGTCCGTGTCCGCGGCCCACGGGGGGACCCGGACGGTGTCCCCGAGGTGGGCGGTGGTGTTGCCGGCCAGCCAGACCAGGCAGAGGGCGAGGCAGGCCCCGGCCAGGGCCCGGCGCCGGCGGCCGGTCGCCGTCGCGGCGGCGGCGAGCAGGAGGGCGGGCGCCGCGAGGTCGGCGAGGCGCTCGACGTTCGTGCCCATGGGCGAGGGGACGGCGTACGTGAGGACCACGGCGGCCGCGTACAGCCCGGCGGTGTGCCGTACCCACCGCCAGGTGCGGGGTGCCGCGGCCACGACGGCCAGGGACATCAGCAGCGGGGTCCAGATCCGCTCGAAGGGCATGGGCTGTTCGCCCCGGAAGGGGAACAGCCAGGCCGTCAGGGCGAGTACGGCACCGGGTGGCAGCATCAGCGCGGCGGCCGCCGCACCCCGGCGCCGGACCGCCGGCAGGAGTCCGGCTCCGATGACGGCGAGGAAGAGTCCGGCGACGGGGCTGGCCATCGCCGCGCAGGCGGCGCAGAGCGCGGTGGCGGCGCCGGGGGCGCGGGGCCGGCCGGGCCGGCTGGGAAGGGTCCCCAGGATCGCCGCGAGCGCGAACACGACGCCCAGGACGAAGGTCGTGCGCCCCGAGGCCACCTGGCACCACAGCGTGAGGGCCGCCGCCAGCGCGGGCCTTTCGGGCGCCCGGACACCGCTGCGTACGCACAGCAGGCCGGCCAGCCAGGTGGCCGTCAGCCCGCTCGCCACGGTGACGGGCACCACGCCGAACACCGCCATGGCGTAGGGGGAGATGAGGCTGTAGGCGGCGGTGTGCAGTCCGCCGTGCCAGGCAAGGTTGTAGGCGGAGCCTGGGTGGGCGGCGGCGAAGGCCGCCCATGCCGTCTGGGCCGCGAGGTCGCCTCCGCCGGTCGCCAGGAAGGCCGCCCACAGGGCGTACAGCGGCAGCGCGCATCCGGTCGCGGCCAGCGGCACCCCGAGGGTGGGGGGCACGGCCGTCGCCCGCCGGATCAGGGCGACAGAGGTCATGGGCGGCTCCGGTCGGGCTCGTCGAGGGGGGACCCCTGGTCGGGCTCGCCGAGGGGCGCCCCTTCAACGACGCGCGGGTGCCGGTGTGGCGCTCGCATGCTGCCGTTCGGGTGACGCACCGCCACGTCACCGGCCGCACGGCCGTTACCACCACGACTTCCCCGATCAGGGGATTGTGTTCGGCTACAGCGAAGGAACGTTCGAGAATGCTGAAGAAGATGATGGTCACCGCAGCAGCCACCGCCGCCGCCGTCGGCGCGGGTGCCGCCGTCGCCGCCCCGGCCATGGCCATCGGCAACGACAACGGGATCAACACCGTCAACGGCAACAACGCCCAGCAGATCTACGGCAACCAGAAGACCACCGGCGCCATGAGCCCCCAGCTCAGCGTGATCCAGGGCACCCTCAACAAGCCCTGCATCGGCCTGCCGGCCAAGGTCAACGCCCAGTCGCTGTTCGCCCTCGTCGCCAACATCGGTGTCCAGGACATCAACGTCCTGTCCAACCCGCAGAACCAGCAGTGCACCGAGAACTCCACCCAGGCCAAGGGCGACGAGCCGCTCTCGCACATCCTGAGCAACATCCCGGTCCTCTCCGGCAACCTCTCCGCCGGCAGCTGACCTCTGGGTCACCGCAGTTGAACGGGCTGGCCGTGGGAGTCCGCACGAACTCCCACGGCCGGCCCGTCGGCATGTCCGGGGCCGCCCTCCACGGCCGGTTGTCAGTGGGGCCGTTTACGGTTCGGTCAACGGATCACGCGGTCAAGCGGACGAGCGGACAAGGGGAGGCAGCGTGCGGCGCTGGGAGCAGGTCGGTGGGGGTTCGTCAGTCGGCGCGGAGGTACCGGCGGCGGCCGACCCCGTGGACGAGGACCTCTTCATCCTTCCCACGGCCTGGAAGCGGAATCTGCATCCCCGCCGCGGCGGCGTGCCCCGGACCGTGCCCGGCCTCGACACGGAGGCGCAGGAGAAGCTGCGCCAGTGGCTCGAGGCCGACGCCGAGGCGATCGAGCGGGTGCTCGGCTCCGCGAAGACCGGCCCGGAGCTGACCCGGGCCGCGCGGGCCCATCAGGGCGGCAGTCCGAGCCCGCTGGGCGCCGCCGTGCTGGCGGCCCTGGTGACCCCGCGCGAGGGGCGGTACCCGGTGACGGCGGACGCCTGGGCCGGCCTGTACGGGCTGCCCTTCGCGGCCTGCGCCGCGGTCGAGGCGCTGGAACTGCGGGCCACGTGGTCCTCGGTCAACCGCAAGAGCCACCTTGACGGGGTCGAGACCCGTCCCGAGCAGAGCGGCAACGGCTGGAGCCGGCACGGCGCCCAGTTCATCCTCCATCGCCTGCGGGCCCTGCTCTCCGTGGCCGACGAGGAGACGTACCGGGCCGCGGTCGAGGCGCTGGCCCGTCACCGGCAGAGCCCGCGCCGGCGCGTCGCCACCGCCTTCCTCGTCCCCTCGGAACAGCGGTGGGTGGACGAGTGCTGCGCGGATCCCGCGGCCCGCGAACACGAGGAGCACCTCGTACGGGAGCTGCTGCTCTGCTCCCTGGGATCCGCCGGCCAGGTCGGGCTGTTCGGCGGCCGGGTGGAACTCGGCTGGCGCGCCTGGAACGCCTCCGTCATCGCCACCGTGGCCGAGGGCGTCGGTACGGCGATGGCGCCCCTGCTGGCCGGTGAACTGAACCAGCGGAACATCGACACCGATGAGACCAAGGCGCTGGCAGGCGCCCTCGGCGCACTGCCCTGCGACGAAGCCTTCGGCTTCCTGCTCGACCGCGTCCAGGACAAGCACGTCCGTGCCCCCCTGGTCGCCGCGGCGCACCGGTGCCCGCAGCGCGCCCTGCGCATGCTGGCGCGGGCCTCGCTCGGTTCGGGCCGGGGAGCGACGATGGCCGGGCAGCTGCTCCAGGCCCATGTCGCCGCCCACCGGGACCTGGCGCTCGCCGCCCTGCCCGGTCTGCCGGGGCCGCTCGCCGAGGCCGTCGCGCCCCTCGCCCATCGGTACGGCCTGGTCGAGGAGGCCCCTGCGCAGGCGCTGCCGCCGCTGCTGACCAGCCCGCCCTGGACGAGGAAGCGTACGGTCGTCAAGCCGCGCGTGGTCAGTGGGCTCGTCGCCGAACCCGTGACGCGCGTCGTCTGGCAGGCGGGCGAGCGGGAGGCCTGGGCCAAGACCCAGTCCTGGGTGAGCGCGTGGCAGCCCTACGCTCCGATGGAACAGCTCGTCCAGAAGCTCCGCACGGGCCGGCTCGACAAGTGGCACGCGGTCGGGGTGTTCACCCACGGTCCCGTCGAGGACGTCCGGCCGCTGCTCCCCGGCTGGACGGGGCCGGGCCACGCCTACGACGGGCCGGCGTTGTTCAAGCCCCTGGTCGCCCGCCACGAGGTGGCGGCGCTGCCGGTGGCCATGCGCATGGCGAGCGGCCACCCGACCACGATGGCGCCGGTCCTGCGGCCGTTCCTCGACGCGGACGTGGCACGGCTGATGGCCGAGTGGCTGGTGCGGCTCAAGGTCGCGGGTGAGACGGCCCGTTCCTGGTTCGTGCGGCACGGGGCCGACGCCGCCCGGCTGCTCGTCCCCGACGCGCTGGGCGCGCTCGGGCCGGAGCGGACCGCCGCCGAGCGGGCCCTGTCGGTGGTCGCCTCGGCGCACGGGGCGGAGGTGGTGCGGGGGGCCGCGGCGGGATTCGGCCCTGAGGCCGCCGAGGCGATCGAGCAGCTGCTGAGCGTGGACCCGCTGGTCGCCGCGCTCCCCGCCCGGATGCCGAAGGTGGGGCAATGGGCCGTTCCGCAGGTGCTCCCGCAGATCCTGCTGAAGTCCGGCGGAGCGCTGCCTCCCCCGGCGGTGGGGCACGTCCTCACCATGCTCGCGCTGTCCACGCCCTCCTCGGAGTACCCGGGGCTGGAGCAGCTGCGCGAGCTGTGCACGCGGGAGTCCCTGACGGCCTTCGTGTGGGCCCTGTTCACGGAGTGGCAGCTCGCCGGCATGTCGCCCAGGGAGGCGTGGGCGCTGCACGCGCTCGGCCGGTTCGGTGACGACGAGACCGTACGGGCGCTCACCCCGGTGATCCGGGCCTGGCCCGGCGAGGGCGCGCACCAGCGTGCGGTCGACGGCCTGGAGGTCCTCGCGTCCATCGGCAGCGATGTGGCGCTGCTGCACCTGCACGGGATAGCGCAGCGGGTGAAGTTCAAGGCGCTCAAGCTGCGCGCGCAGGAGAAGATCGCCGCCGTCGCGGCCGAACTGGGGCTGACCGACGAGCAGCTGTCGGACCGCCTGGTGCCGGACCTCGGCCTGGACGCGGCCGGCAGCACGGTCCTCGACTACGGGACGCGCCGGTTCACGGTCGGCTTCGACGAGCTGCTGAGGCCGTTCGTGCTGGACGAGGGCGGCCGGCGGCTGCGGGACCTGCCGAAGCCGGGTGCCCGCGACGACGCGGAGCTGGCGCCCGCCGAGCGCAAGCGGTTCGCCGCGCTGAAGAAGGACGTGCGGACGATCGCCTCCGGCCAGGTACGGCGGCTGGAGGCCGCGATGGTGGCGGGGCGGTCCTGGACGGGCGCCGAGTTCCGGGAGCTGTTCGTCACGCATCCGCTGGTGTGGCACCTGGTGCGGCGGCTCGTGTGGCTGGCGCGGGACGGGGACGCGGTGACCGCCTTCCGCGTCGCGGAGGACCGTACCTACGCCGACGTGAAGGGCGCGGCGGTGGAGGTGGCGGACGACGCGCGCGTCACCCTGGCCCACCCGCTGCACCTCCAGGACGCTCTGGCGGCCTGGACCGAGCTGTTCGCCGGCCACGAGATCGTGCAGCCGTTCCCACAGCTCGGCCGGTCGGTGATGGCCGTGACCGAGGAGGAGGCGGGCGGTGCGCGGCTGACCCGCTTCGAGGGCGTCACGGTGCCCGTCGGCAGGCTGCTCGCCCTGCAACAGCGCGGCTGGGAGCGGGGCGAGCCCCAGGACGCGGGCGTGGAGCGGTGGTTCTCCCGTCGGCTGGGACCGGAGTGCCATCTGGTGATCGCCCTGGACGAGGGGATCGCCGTCGGGATGATCGCCGAGTTCCCGGACCAGAAGCTGGAGACGATCTGGCTCGACAGCATGCCCGGCGACCACTGGCAGTCCCGTACGTACCCGCTGAGGTTCGGCGACCTCGACCCGGTCCTGGTCTCCGAGGTGCTGGTGGACCTGACGGAGCTGACCTCGTGAACCGGGCCGCGGTCGGGAGCCTCAGTGTCCCGGTGAGGCGGTTTCCGGCCGGGCGGCTCCGGTGTCGCACATCGCCTGCCCGTACAGCGTCTCCAGGGCGGCGTCGATGGGGTGGGGCTGCGGGGTCCCCGAGGAGTCCGGCGTGTTCCACCTCTGGAGGTTGACCGCGACGGACATCTGGCGCTTGCCGTCCTCCCGGGTCAGGGAAATCGTTCCGGCCCCCCAGACCGTGCCGTTGTGGCCCCAGAAGGTGCCGCAGCCCGTGTCGACCTTGTGGAGACCGAGGCCGTACTGGATCGTCGATCCGTCCAGGGCGATGACCGGGACCGTGCGCTGCATCTCCGCCAGCGACGACCGGCTGACGATCCTGCCGTCGAGCAGCTTGGCGTAGAAGCGGTTGAGATCGTCCATGGTCGACACCAGAGCGGCCCCGGTCCCCGTCCAGGACATGTCGTAGACGCTGTAGTCGCGCGCCGGGTCGATCCCGCCCCACAGGGCCTCGTACATCCGCGAGTGCGGTCCCTTGATGCGCGGCCCGGTCGGGAACTCCGTGTGCCGGAGCCCGGCGCGCGTGATGACGTTGCGGGTGATGTACTCCTCGGCCGGGGTACCGGTCACCTGCTCCAGGAGCTGGCCGAGGAGCAGGTAATTGGTGTTGGAGTACACCCCCGTGGGGCCTCCCGGCTCACCGGTGGGCGGGGCGCCCAGCCCCAGCTCGATCAGCTCGGCCGGGCGGAACCGCCTGAACCGGTTGTCGTCCAGGCTCTCGGACGAGGGCGTCTGGAGGGACGGGAAGGCGTAGCGGACGTAATCGGGGATGCCGCTGGTGTTGTTGAGCAGCATCCGCACCGTGATCTTCCTGCCGCGCTCTCCCGGCACCAGCTGCGGAAGATAATCGCCGATCGGCGCGTCGAGACTGATCCGGCCCTGCTCCACCTGCTGCATGACGGCGACGGCGGTGAAGGTCTTGGTGATGCTGCCGACGCGCTGGCGCATGTCGGGCGTGACGGGACGTCCGGTCGTGACATCGGCGACCCCGGAAGCGCCGCTCCAGGTCCGTCCGGCATCACGCACCTCGGCGTACACCCCGGGCACTCCCGCGCGGTGGACACCGTCCAGCGCGGACTTCAGCGCCGCGCGGTCGAGGCCGGCCGGAGCGCCGTCCGTCCCCCGGGGCGCGGGAGCGGCCGCCGCGACCGTGGTCGCGCACACGCCGAGCACGGCCACACTCGCGCATATCAACAGTCGGATCTTCATCGGAACATCTGTCCTTCCTGATGGGTGAGTACGACGGGGGAACCGCTCATTCGGCGAGGGCGCGGCGCAGGGCCGCGAAGAGTTCGGCGTTCTGCCGCTGCGAGACCGCGGCGGAGAGGATCGCCTGCGATCCGTGGAAGACGCCGGGCCACTGGTGGAGTTCGACCCCCACGCCCGCCCGCATCAGGCTCAGCGCGTACTCGATGCCCTCGTCGCGGTTCGGGCAGAACTCCGCGGTGGCGATGTACGCCGCGGGCAGGCCGGACAGGTCGGTGGCCCGGGCGGGGGCGGCGTACGGTGTGGCGGGCCGGGAGCCCAGGTAGTGCCGCCACGCCGCGGCGAGCTTGGCGCGGTCGAACCAGGGCGTGTCGGTGAAGTTCCGCGCCGACCACGTCTCCTGGCGGTCGTCCAGTCCCGGCTGGTTGAGCAGCTGGAAGCGGATCGCCGGCCCCTGCTCGTCCCGCGCCCGCAGGGCCACCCCGGCCGCGAGGTTCGCGCCGGCGCTGTGACCGCCGACCGCGATCCGCTCCGGGTCGATGCCGAGTTCGGCCGCGTGCCCGGCCGTCCAGGTCAGGGCGGCGTAGGCGTCGTCCAGGGCGGCGGGGAAGGGGTGTTCGGGTGCCAGGCGGTAGCCCACCGAGACCACCACCGCGCCGGAACCTTCGGCGATCCGGGTGGCCCAGGGGTGTTCGGTGTCCAGGTCGCCGAAGACGCCTCCGCCGCCGTGCAGCCAGACGATGGCGCCCTGTGCGCTCTGTGCGCCCTGCGGGCGGTAGACGCGTACCGGCACGTCCGGGTCGGCGGGGACCGTACGGTCCTCGACCTCCATGTGCGAGGTGTCCGGTGCCGGTGCACCGGCGGCGAGCTGGGCGAAGTCCTTCCGTGCGGCGACCGGGTCGTTCATGTCGATCTGCGGGAGGAACGGGATGAAGGGTTCGAGTTCGGGATCCATGACGACCATCCTCATGGCCGCCTGCCGGGGGGTCATCCGCCATCCGTCGCGCATCCCGCCCCGTTCACGCGCCGCTCGGCGCACCCCTGTCCTCCTATCCTTCTGCCATGGAAGCACTGGCCGTACGGCTGTCGGGACTGGATCCGTACGTCGACGGCGCGATGCGCATCGTCGCGTTCTACGACACCCTGATGCGGCGGCGGGTGGACCTCCCGGCGCTCGCCCGGGCCTCGGCGGGCCTGGCCGAGTGCGTGGCCGGGATCCGGCTCCACGGCACCGGTTGGACGATCCGCGTCTCGCCCGACGGCAGGGAGGCGTCCGCTCCGCCGGCCTCCGCGTCCGCCAGCGTGGCGATCACGCTCGACGAGGAGGAGATCGGCACCGTGTGGCTGGAGCGGCCCGGTCCGGTCGTCCCGCTCGACGACGTGGTGCTGGACCGGCTCGCCCTCGCCGCCGGGGCGGTCGTCGAGAAGTACGGTCCGGCCCGCACCACCATGGCCGACCCGGCCCTCGTCGAACTCGCCGTCAGCCCCGGCACCGACGAGGCCGCCAGGGCCCGGGCGTTGCGGCTGCTGGGATTCGCCGCCGGCCTGCCGGTCCGCGTCGTCGCCGTGCGGTCGCCGCTCGCGCTCGACGGGATCGGCGGCCTGGCGTGCCCGGGAGGCCCGGTGAAGGCGGCGACGCTCGCCGATGTGGGCGTCATCCTGGCCACCGCCGTGGACCCGGCCCGCTTTCCGGCCGGCGTGCGCGCGGGCATCGGCGCGGCCGAAAGCCCCGACCGGTCCTGGCGGGAGGCCCGCACCGCCCTGCGCTTCACCACCGCGCGCCGGCCGGTCGTCCACCACGAGGAGCTGGGGGCGTTGGCGCTGCTGGCCGAGATACCCCAGGAGGTCTCGCGCGGCAATGCCGACGTGGCCGCGATCGCCCGGATCGCCGGCAGCCCGGAGGATCTGGAGACTCTGGACGCCTACTGCGCCACCGGCTCCCTGCGCCGGGCCGCCGACCTCCTCCACCTGCACCACAGCAGCGTCGCCCGTCGGCTCGAGCAGCTCGCCAGGACCCTGGGCATCGAACTCACCGAGCCCACCGGACTGATACGGGCCAGGCTCGCCCTCACCGCGTGGCGGCTGCTCGACTGAGGAGCCGGGGAACGCGGAAGGCCCCGGTCTCCGTGAGGAGGCCGGGGCCTTCGATCGAGCGCTGGGCAGGCCTTGCACCTGCATTCCCCCACGGGAAGTGGGGTGTCTTTCCTTGGACCACCAACGCCGGGCCCGCCATCGTGATTCACGGCCGCGAGCTCGAGAACAACTATACGGCACACTGGCGGTCCGAAAACCGATGGGGGGAGTTGCCGATGATGCCGCGTCGTCCGCGTGCCGTGGCGGCGGTCGTCACGCTGGCTGTCTGCGTGGCGGCCACCACGGCGTGCGAGTCCGAGGGGCGGCCCGGGGTGCGCCGCGCCGAGCCGCTGAGCGAGGCCGAGCTGATGTCCGTACTGCCGGCGGAGAAGGCCTTCCCGGGCTACACCGTCAGGCCCCGCGCGGCGGATGCCCCGCCCTCCCCCGCCCGCACGGGCAGCGAACTCGCTCCGGGAAGCCCCGAGGAGTGCCGCGCCCTGGTCGACTTCGAAATCGACCACGGGCTGCGGCACCGGCCGACGGCGAGGGTCCTCGCCGACGTGTCGCGGCGCGGGGACACCTCCGGCCGGCGCGAGAAGGCCGACTTCGCGAAGTTCCACTCCGTGGCGCTGTCGAGTTACACCGTCGAGGAGGCGTCGGCGGTGATGGACTCGCTCAAGAAGGCGGTGCCGCTGTGCGGCACGTTCCTCGTGTACACCCTGTCCTACGGCGACCAGGACGCCCGCATCCGTGTCGGCGAGCGGCCCGCGCCGGCGGCCGGGGACGACGCGGTGTCCTTCGACTGGACCGTGCCGGACATCCCGATGAACGAGACCGTGCCCGTCACGCTCGTCCGTACCGGCGGGGTGATCGCCTCGTACTCCGGCGCCGTCCCGGCCGGGATTCCGCAGCGGCAGCACGGGAGGCTGCGGGCCTTCCTCTCCGGATCCGGGGGCTGACGGGGGTACAGGTGCCGGTGCCGGGTGACGGGTGACGGGTCAGTCGATCACGATCTCCGTCTCGAAGCGGGCGCCCAGGGCGCGCAGGCGCCGTTCGCACTCCTCCCGGTTCGGCGCCGACAGGACGGCCGCCGCGAGGAAGTCCGAGGAGAGTGCCGCCTCGGAGAGCACCTCGCCCGGTTCCGCGAAGACCCCGTAGAACTCCACCCACGGCTCCTCCGGGGTGACCGGGATGCCGCGTACGGTTCCGGGCCGCTTCATCATCAGCACCTGGCCCGCCATGCGGACCGGTGCCAGCCGGGCGCCCTCCCCCAGCCTCGCCAGGGCCGGCAGCCGCAGTCCCGTGTACGCCCGCGACGCCAGCTCGACCGGGTGCACGCCGAAGACGGCGGTCAGCACCTCGCGGATGCGCGCGCCGGCGGGCCGGGACGCGACCTCGCAGACGACGAGGCGGTCGTCGGGGGTGTGGAAGACCTCCGCGTGGAAGGCGTAGTCGTCCGGGCCGTCCAGGGCGCCGAGCGCCTCCTCCGCCAGCGCCAGCAGACGCGGGGTCAGCGGGTCCGAGGGGTCCAGGGTGAGGTCCACCCGGGCGCCGGGGTCGGCCTGGAAGGAGGACAGGTCGTACTGGTACTGGGAGGGCCAGGCCATCACCGTACGGCCGCCCACGACCACGCCGTCCACGTGGCACATCCGGCCCGGGACGTACGCCTCCAGCAGGAGGTCCTCGCGGAGGGCGGCGCCGGGTGCGAAGGCCTCGGCCAGGTGCCGCTCCAGCTCGTCCGTCGTCGTCACGATCCTCAGCCCGACGGAGCCGAAGCCGTCGCGGGCCTTGAAGACCAGCGGGAGGCCGTGCCGCGCCGCGAAGGCCCGCGCCTCGTCCGCCGTACCGGGGAGGGCGTGCGGGGCGACCTCGATGCCGGCCGCCTCCAGCCGCTGCTTCATCAGGACCTTGTCCCGGAAGAGCAGCACCCCTTCGGGCAGCTGCCCGGGCAGGCCGAACTTCTCCCGGAGCCGGGCCGCCCGGAACAGGTCCGCCTCGTGGGGCGCGATGACATGGGTGACCTGGTGTTCCTCGGCGAGCTCGAGGGCCAGCCGGTCGAGGAGTTCCTCGTCGTCGAAGGTGTCCACGACCTCCAGCCTGCGGTAGCCGCCGGGGCCGTCCGGGACCTGCTCCCCGCCGCCCTCGATCCGGTCGCGGGCCGCGATCATCACCACGCCCCCGTCGAGCTCCGCCAGCCACCGGTCGTACGGGAACGGGTCGAGCGGGAAGCGGTGCAGTACGAGCGCGGTCACGCCGCGACCTCCAGGTCCTGGGCGTCCGCCGGCGCGGCGGCCGGGGTCACGCAGATGTGGATCTGCGCGGTCAGCCGCTCGCAGAGGGCGATCGCCGCGTCGGTGTCGGCCGCCGTCACGGCGGCGAAGCCGAGGCGGTCCCAGTTGTCCCGCAGCGGGCGCACCGTGTCGCCGGGCTGTACGGAGACCTCCACGGCGAGCACGTCGGCGCGGGCCGCGACCTCCGCCACGCCGGAGACGGCCGTGACCGTGCCGGGGTCGCGGAGCACGAAGCGGGTGCAGGCGCCGGCGCGCGCCTTCGGGGGCTCCGGGAGCGCCTCGACCAGGCCCAGGGGCCAGGCGACCCCGTAGCCGAGGAGGTCGATCCCGTAGGCGGCCTCGACCAGTTCGTTGATGTGGCCGCCGCCGACCCGGTTGTGGGACTCGATGACGACGGGGCCGCGGGAGCCCAGGCGCAGCTCGGTGTGGCTGGGGCCGTCGGTGACGCCCATCGTGTCGAGGAAGTCCGCGACCGCGGCCGTGACCCGGGCGTGCGCGTCCGGCGCCAGGCGGGCGGGCAGGGCGTGGCCGAGCTCCGCGAAGTGGGTGTCGTCGACGAGCTTCTCGGTCACGGCGATCACCACGTGGCGGCCGGCGAAGCTGAAGGCCTCCACGCTGAACTCGGGGCCGTCGAGGTAGGACTCCATCAGGAACTCGCGGACCTGGTAGAGGGTCGAGCCGCGGTCGCTGCGCCGGCCGCGCAGTTCCTCGATGCGCTGCCAGGTCGTGTCCAGCTCGTCGGCGCCGCCGACCCGGATCAGGCCGAAGCTGGCGGTGGCGTCGGTGGGCTTGATGATGAAGGGGTAGCCCGCGCGGGCGGCGAAGGCGTCCAGGGACGCGCGGTCGCTTACCCGGTCCCAGTGGATCGACAGCTTGCCCTGCTCGGTGAGGTGCTGCCGCATCAGGTACTTGTTGCGCATGCGCCGACTGGCCTCGGGGCCGGTGCCCCGGAAGCCGAAGTGGGCGTTCAGGCGGGCGGCCATGTCCAGGCCGGCCTCGGTGAGGGAGACGACCGTGTCGAAGCCCCAGACCTCGCGGGAGGCCTCGGCGAGCGGCCGTACGGTGTCCCAGTCGGTGTAGTCGACCATCAGGAGGGCGTCGGCGAGCCCGGTCTGGTAGGCGTTGATCTTGTCGGGGTGCTGGAGCAGCACGACGCGGACGCCCAGGGCCTTGGCGCGTTCGAGGTGCTGGTCCGTGGCGCCGACGAGCAGGAGGGTGCGGTCCGGGGCGGGCGCGGTCGGGGCGGTCATCGCAGTGCTTCCTTCGGGGTGGGGGTGGTCGTGGTGCGCAGTGCGGTGTGGGCCGCCGCGATCCGTCCGGCGGCTTCGGCGGGGGTGGGGGCGTCGACGAGGGCGTAACCGTGGCGGCTGCCGGAGTCGGTGGTGAGCGGGAGGACGTCGCCCGGCCCGTACGGGAAGTGCAGGGCGTGTACGTGGTCGAGGGCGCGCAGCTCGTCGAGGCCCTCGACGGACTCCAGACGTCCGGCGGGGAGCCGGAAGAAGCCGATGGAGGCGTAGCGGTGGGGTGCGGGGGCGGTGACGTCCTCGCCGGCCAGGGCCCGGAAGACGGCGGCCTCCAGGTCGTAGCCGGTGGCGACCTGTACGAGCAGCGGGATCCGGTCGCCGCCGAGGCGGGCCTGGGACTCCACGATGCGCGGTCCGGCCGGGGTGAGGATGACCTCGGTGTGCGCGGGGCCGAAGGTGTATCCGGCGAGGTCGAGCAGGGCGGTGACGGTGTCGCGGATCGCGTCGGCGTCGGCGGGGTCGAGGGGGGCCGGGTGGATGTGCCCGGTCTCGACGAATCCGGGCGGGCCGCTGGTCTGCTTCGCGGTGATCCCGACGATCTGGTGGGTGCCGTGGGCGGTCAGGGTCTCGACGCTGAACTCCGGGCCCTCGAGGAAGTCCTCGACGATGAAGGGGCCTTCGAAGCCCCCGGACTTGACCCGGGCGGTCCACTCCGCGAGGTCGTCGGGGGTGCGGACCAGCGCGACCCCGCGGCTGCCGGCCGAGTTGGTGGGCTTGACCACGGCCGGCAGGCCGAATTCGGTGAGCAGCGGCTCCACTTCGGCGAGGCTCGCGGCCTGCCGGGCGCGGACCACGGAGACGCCGCTGGCGTTGAGCAGGCCGCGCATCGCGTTCTTGTCGTTGAGCAGCCGGACGGACTGCGCGCTGTTCGGGGACAGTCCGAGGGCCTCGGCTTCGGCGAGGACCGGGGCCATGGTGGCCTCGCTGCCCAGGTGCAGGACGTGCTGGACGGAGTGCTCACGGGCCATGCGGGTGATCAGGGAGCGCAGCGCGGCCTCGTCCTGGAAGTCGACCAGGGCCAGTTCCTCCGAGTGCGCCGCGACCATGTCGAGGTAGTCGGCCTTGCGGAGCGCCGGGTCCCAGATCGACCAGACCTGGAAGCCGGCTTCGACGGCCTTGCGCACGAGCTGCTCGTACGGCATCACCATCAGGAGTCGGCCGGTGCTGCGGGGGCGGGTCATGACGTGGCTCCGTTCTGGGCCGGCGTGGCGGCCGGTGTGATGGCCGGCTCCGCGGCGGCGCGGCGGGACTCGCGCAGCGGCAGCAGGGAGCGGTAGACGAGGATGGCGCCGAGGCCGCAGGCGCCGTAGAGGAGGCTCATGCCGACCGGGGAGAGGAAGGCTCCCACGGTCACGCACAGGGAGCCGATGAGCAGGCCGATGCGGGGTACCAGGCCGTAGGCGGCGAGGTACTTGGTGCGGGCGGCCGGGTCCACCAGGTCGGCCAGGATGGCCTGTTTGACCGGGACGTTCGCGATCTCCCCGAGGGTGAACACGACGGCGGCGGCGATCAGGATCCAGCCGCTGTTGCTGACGGCGAGGACCATGTGGCCGGCGGTGAAGACGGCGATGCCCGCGTAGAGCCGGACCCGGTCGGACAGCCGGCGCAGCAGGCTGCCGGTGAAGAGTGCGAAGCCGACGACCAGGGCGGTGTTGACCGCCCGCAGGATGCCGAGCATGGCGACGCCGTCCACGGCGGGGAACCAGTGTTCCAGGCCGGCCAGGGCCTGCTCGGGGAACTCGTCCGCGAGCCGGACGGCGATGTAGTAGCCGATCTGCACCTCGATGGCCCGGGTGAGGATCGCGGCGCCCACCAGCCGCAGGAAGACCCGGTCCCGGGAGACGGCGAGGTAGCCGCGGATCATGGCCGGGATGCCGGAGGCCTGCTCCTTGGCCGACTCCGGGGCGCTCTCGGCGATCCGCCACCAGGTGACCAGGGCGGTCGCCAGGGACAGGGCGGCCGCGGCGGTCAGCAGCAGGGCGAAGTGGTCCCCGTAGAAGAAACCGCCGATCAGGGCGCCGACGGTGAACGCCATGTTGATCGACCAGTAGTTGACCGTGTAGACGAGCTGCCGGTTCTCGGGGGTGGAGACGTCGATCATCATCGCCTCGGCGGCGGGGCCGGCCGCGCTCGCGAGGCAGGTGTTGAGGAGGAAGAGGACGAAGGTCGCCGCTCCCGACTGCCACCAGGGCGAGTTGGCCAGGGCGAGCAGTCCGAAGGTGAGGGTCGCCCCCACCTCGCCGGCGACCATCAGCGGCTTGCGGCCGTAGACGTCGGCGAGGTGGCCGCCGACGAAGTTGCTCCCGATGCCCGCGGCGGCCACGACCATGGTCAGTACGCCGGCCGCGGCCGCGCCGTACAGCGTGGCGAGGTGGATGACCATCAGCGGCATCAGCATGATGCCGAGCATCCGCTGGACGAATCCGATGCCGAGCCTCAGCTTGATGTTCGGGTGCAGCTGACGGAAGTTCACGCCCCGGCCCCCTCGGGCCCGGTGTGGCGGGCGGTGGTGGTCACCGTCATGTCGGGTTCCTTTGCGAGGTGGGGGACGGAGCGGGAACGCCGGGGCGGAGGTGGGTCAGGACTTGGTGCTGAGCGCGGCGGCCGGCTGCTGCACGGGCCGGACGCCGGGGGCGGCCGCGGCGGTGGTCGCCGTGGTCGCCGTCGTGGCGGTGGTGGCGGGGCCGTCCTCGCTGTAGAGGCTGAGGTAACGCTCGCCGGTGTCGGGCAGGATCGTGACGATGGAGGCGCCGATGTAGTCCGGGTGCGCGGCGAGCCGGGCGCAGGCGTGGGCGACGGCGCCGGAGGAGACCCCGACGAAGACGCCCTGGCTGCGGGCGAGCGTACGGGCGGTGGCCATGGCGTCCTCGTCCGAGACGGTCACGACGTGGTCGATCAGGGAGACGTCGGTGGTCGCGGCGACGAATCCGCCGTTGAGGCCGGGGATGCGGTGCAGGCCGCCGACGCCCTGGGAGAGCACCGGGGAGTTCTCCGGCTCGACCGCGATGACGCGGATCTCCGGGTTCTGCTCCTTGAGGTACTTCGCGACGCCGCTGAGCGTCCCGCCCGTGCCCACCCCGCAGACCAGGACGTCGACCTGGCCGGCCGTGTCGGCCCAGATCTCGGGCCCGGTGGTCTCGTAGTGGGCGCGCACGTTGTCGGCGTTCTCGTGCTGGCAGGGGAACCAGGAGCCGGGGGTCGCGGCGTGCAGTTCCGCGGCCTTGGCGATCGCCCCGGGGTAGCCCGCGTCGCGCGGGGTCTGCACGACCTCCGCTCCCAGCGCCTTGAGGAGGGCGACCCGCTCGGCGGTGGCGCTGTCGGGCAGCACGATGACGCAGCGGTAGCCGCGGGCCGCGGAGAAGGCGGCCAGCGAGATGCCGGTGTTGCCGGAGGTCGCCTCGATGACGGTGCCGCTGCCGGGGGTGAGGTCGCCGCGCTGCTCGGCGGCCCGCAGCATGTACAGGGCGGCCCGGTCCTTGCTGCTGGACATCGGGTTGGCGGACTCCAGCTTGGCCAGCACCTCGGCGCCCGGGGCGCTGTCGTCGAAGCGCAGGCGGATCAGCGGGGTCGAGCCGACCAGGTCCGCGATGCTGTCGGCGATGCGGCGGGTGTCACGGCTTTCCACGTGTGGTTCCTCGCAAGTCAGGTCGTACGTACGGCTGCCTGCCGGTGGTCGTACAGCGAGCCGTACTCCGGTGCAGCCTTCGTGGGGGGAGGTTCGTCAGGGGTGAAGCGGGTGGAGCGGGTGGAGCAGGTGGAGCGGCGGGCTCGGGGCTACCAGGAGCCGGCCGAGGCCGTCACGGCGTACAGGTCCTCCATGGGCTGCGGCCGTTCGCCGACCGGCTTGATCACGGCGGTGGCGGCGAGCACCCGGGCGCCCGCGGGCACGTCCTTGTTCACCAGGGCCTGGGCCCCGATGACGGCGTGCTCGCCGATGGTGACCGGCCCCAGTACGGTCGCGTTCGTGCCGAGCACGACGTGGGCGCCCACCACGGGGTGACGGCGGTCCCCCTCGGGCCGGTTGTTGTCGCTCCACCAGCCGACCGCTCCCAGGGTCACCTGGTGGTAGATGGTCACGTCGTCCCCGACGACCGCGGTCTCGCCGATCACCACGGCGGCGCCGTGGTCGATGAACACCCGCCGGCCGAGCACCGCACCGGGGTGGATCTCCACGGACGTGCTGCGGCGGGCCTTCCAGGCGATGAGCCGGGCGATCATCCGCAGTCCGCGCAGGTGCAGCCGGTGCGCGACCCGGTGGGCCCACAGCGCGGGCAGGGCCGCGTGCAGCAGCGCCTCGCGGCGGTTGCGCATGGACGGGTCGCGGGCGATGACCACGTCCAGGTCCTCCTTCATGATCCGGAGCAGTCCCGGCGTGCCGGCCGCCATCAGACGAGCACCCCGGCGCGTTCGCCGGCCTCGGCGACCCCGGCGAGCAGGGAGCGGGTCAGGCTCTCCAGCCGGGCCACGAGCTCCGGGTCGGTGTAGCGGCCGTCCTCGACGGCCAGCGCGCCCGCGCGGGCGACGGCGACCGGCTCGTGCTCGACGACCCGCGCGCCGCAGCGGCCGAGTACGCCGATCAGGCCGGTCTGGGCGTCGAGGGCGCCGCGCACTCCGGGAGAGGCGCTGGTCACCGCGGTCACCTTGCCGGTCAGCGGGCTCGGACGCTCGCCCTGCGCCCGGGACAGCCAGTCCAGGGCGTTCTTGAGCGCGCCGGGCATCTCGCCGTTGTAGGAGGGGGTGCTGATGAACAGCGCGTCCGCGCCGGTGACCAGCTCCTTGGCCGCGCGGACGACGGCCGAGCCGTCGGCGGCCTCCAGTTCGGCCTCGTAGAAGGGCAGTTCGCCGACGGGGAGCAGCACGCTCTCGTGCTCTCCGGGCAGGCCCTCGAGGATGTGGCGCACGGTGGCCAGGACAGCGGTGTTCACCGAGTCGCCGCGCGTGCTGCCGGATATCAGAACGATCTTCACCAATGGAACTCCTTCTCCACAGCCTCCCGGTCGGCAGGCCTTCGACTGGTCGAGACTCACGCCTGCGTTCCCGGGCCCCCGGCCCTTCCCCGGTCCGCCCTTCGGACTTCAGGGCGTCGGCCGGGGCACCGAGGTACTCGAGCGGGACGATCCGGCCCGCGTCCTGTGCACAACCGTGTCAGCTCGGCCCGATGCGCCGCTCGACTGCGGCTCGGGCCCGGGCGGAGGGCCGCTCCAGGGTCGGCCGGGGCGCGCCGGGTGCCGGGTGGGGGACGGCGGGTGATGCTGGTGGCATGGGTGGCGTTCCCGGGGTGCGGCTGCCGGCCCGTTGACCGCGCGGCGCCGGCCGCCGCCCCGCAACTCCCGCTGTTCCGCACGCCGGATGGCGATCAGGGGGGGGCCGGGTGGCAGGCTGGGGAGAGCAGCCGCAGCGCGGGGGCTCCTCCACACCGCTCGTCACACCTGTTCGTGTTCGCAGGAGGTGGAAGCCCGTGAGAAGCCGCACTTCACGTACCCGCACCGGGGCCGCTCTGGCGGTGGCCGCGGTCCTGTCCGCCACCCTCGTACCGGTGGCCGCGTCACCCGCGACGGCCGCGAGCTGTGACAGCTCGGCGTCCAGCCGTCCCCCGGGCGGCGGCGTCCAGGAACGCGATGCCGTCCTGTGCCTCGTCAACGCGGAGCGCACGGGGCGCGGACTGCCCGCCCTGACCGTGAACCAGTCCCTGACCGACGCGGCCCGGCAGCACACCGCCGCGGCCGTGCAGCTCAAGTGGTGGGGGCCCTGGAAGGATTCGCACACCAACCCGCAGACCCGCTCCACTCCGCAGAGCCGCATCATGGGCGCCGGCTACTGCCCCAACCCCCGCTCCTGGGGCGTCTCCGAGATCACCTACAACGGCTGGGGCGGTGCGGGGACCCCGGCTTCCGCCGTCAAGTGGTGGATGAACAGCCCGGGTCACCGCGCGATCATCCTCGACTCCTCGCTGCGTGAGTTCGGCGGCGGGGCGCAGGCCGGCGCGGCCGACCCCGCCGGCGCGGGCGCGAGCGGAGCCGGCACGTACGTCGTCACCTTCGGGCGCTGCCAGCGGTGACCCTGCCCCCGCTCCCGGGCGGTGTTCCGTCCCGGAAGCGGGGGCGTCAGGCCCGGGTCACCACATCACGGGCAGCCGCTCGGGCAGCCGCTTCATGAAGCCCGTGCGCCACACGAGCTGCTCCACCGGTACGGCCAGCCGCAGCCGGGGCATGGCCTTGAGGAGGGCCAGGAGCGCGGTCTCGGCGTGCTTCTTGCCGAGGGCGGTCGCGGGGCAGTAGTGCGAGCCCCCGCCGAAGGAGAAGTGCGCGGAGGAGTTGGCGCGGGTGAAGTCGAGGCGGTGCGGGTCCGGGAAGACGGCGGGGTCGAAGTTCGCGCCCTCGGGCAGGACGAGCACCAGCTCGCCCGCCTTCACCTCGACCTCGCCCAGGGTCATGTCCTCCATGACCAGGCGCGGCAGGCCGTCGCCGATGGACAGGTTGATCCGCAGCAGCTCGTCCACGGCCTGGGGCATCAGCTCCGGGTGGTCGGCGAGGTGGTCGGCCTCGGCCGGGTGGGTGAGCAGGGTGACCAGCGCCATGGCGAGGAACCCGGCGGTGGAGATGACGCCCGCGCCGAAGAGGGTGACGCCGACCGTCGCGAACATCTCGTCGGTGATGTGCTCGTAGCCCTCGGTGCCGCGCAGCTTCGCGAGGTCGCCGACGAGGCCGTGGCCGGTGTCGTCGAGGCGGTCCTTCATGTACGCGATGTCGCGGTCCCAGTTCAGGCGCGCGGCCGGGATCTCGTTCGCGCTGTTCATGAAGGCGATCGGCAGCGACTCGGCCAGGCGCGGACCCGCCTCCTGCGGGATGCCGAGGATGTGGCAGTGCATCGCCTCGGAGAACGGGTCGGTGAACATGGCGCGGACGTCGACGGGCGCGCCGTGCCGGAGCATCCGCTCGACCAGGTCGGCGGCGTGCTGGTCCATCCACTCCTGCAGACCGGGGGACTTGGGGTTGATGGCCTTCATCACGGCTTTGCGCAGGCCCGCGCCGGTGATGTTGCCCATGTTGTTGACGACCTCCGGGGGGATCGTCAGCGCGTACTGGCGGGGCACACCCGGGTCGGAGGTGTTCTTGAGGCTGAACCGGTCGTCCTCGAGGACCTGCTTGACGAGTTCGTACGAGGAGACGAGCCAGGCCTCGGCTCCGGCGATGGTGCGGACCTTCACCACCGGGGGCAGTTCGTCGACCTGGGTCGGCAGCTGCGTTCCGTCCCACGTGAAGGGGAATTCGAGGATCGGCTCCGCGTGAGTGGTCACAGCTGGTCTCCTTCGGTGGCGGGGGTGACGATGGCGTGGCCCTGGTTGCGGGAGGCCCGCAGTCCGGCGCCGCGCGAGTAGAGCAGGTCCGCCATCGGCAGCGCCTGGTGGTAGCAGTTCAGCGACGAGGGGACGCCGAGGATCGCGGGGGTGTCGAGGAAGAGGGGCGCTTCGGCGCACACGTAGTCCAGGCAGACCGCCCGCTGGTGCGCGGTGGGCTGCTGGCCCCCCAGCACCTTCGACGACAGGAAGATGTCGACGAGTTCGTTGCAGGTCTGCGCGAACGCCGGGTCGGTGTGCAGCCGTTCCAGCAGGTCGGCGTGCATGCGGTCGTAGGCGGGGATGCCCTGGAGCGAGGACATGGGTCTGCCGCGCAGGCGGGTGCCGGAGGGGTCGGTGTCGGCCACCGCGTTGGTCACCTTGGCGCGTACGCCACGGAGGTTCTTGACGGTCTTTCGGCGGGCTTCGTCGGGGGGATAGCCCGTCGCCTCGTACATCTCTGCCACGTGCAGGTCCGTATAGATGAGGTCGGCCTGTGCGAAGTTGTCGAGCGCCCACTCGGCGAGCTCGTGCACACGGCGGGCGGAGAAGTAGGAGTTGCCGGGGGAGATACCGATGACGGCATGGTCGCCTTCGGCGGCAATGACCTGACAGTGCGGAGTGTACGGATCGACACGGAAGGCACTGGTTCGAGTGGCTGTTGTCATGGGAGTGGTCGCATCCCTGTCGCCGCGATTCCCCGCGCGGACCCCGTGTCCCGGGTGCGGCGGCGACGAGCTGAAGCTATACGAACACTCGCGACCTGATGCGATTACCGTGGAGTTCGTCTCGGTTACTGAAACCGTATGTTGCCCCAGTCAACTGCAACGGCCTGCAAGCGCGTTGATCCGGACGGTAAAGTGACGATCCGCCATACCCTCTGCGGCGTCAGCCCTTTCGAAGGCAAGCTTCCGCTTTGAGCGGTATCCGGTACTCCGCCACGCCGAGCAGGCGGAATTACGGATCGTGGCGGCTTCGTCGCACATAGTGTGTGCCATGCAGTCCGAGAAGACGCAGGTACGTGTGGTGATCGTCGAGGACCACCCGCTGTTTCGCGTGGGGCTGAGGTCGGCGCTGGAGAGCGCCGACGACATCCACGTGGTCGGCGAGGCCGAGACGCTCGCGGACCTGGCGCCCGTGGTGGAGGCCGGACGGCCCCAGGTCGTGGTGATGGACCTGTCGCTGCCCGACGGGTCGGGCATCGAGGCCACCCGGCGGCTGACCGAGGAGAACCCGGGGCTGTCGGTGCTGGTGCTCACCATGGCCGACGACGACGGCACCCTCCTCGCCGCCCTGCACGCCGGCGCCCGCGGGTACCTGGTCAAGGGCGCCGGGCGCGAGGAGGTCCTGCACGCGGTGCGCACGGTCGCCGCCGGCGGCGCGGTCTTCGGGCCGGACGTGGCCGCGCGGATCGCCGTACTGGCCACCGGGGGCGGCCGGCGCGAGGCCGAACGGCTCTTCCCGGCCCTGACCGCGCGCGAGGTCGAGGTGCTCGACCTGGTCGCCCGGGGGTACGACAACCGGCGGATCTCGCGGGAGCTGTTCCTGGCCGAGAAGACCGTGCGCAACCACATCACCCACATCTTCGAGAAGCTCGACGTCGCCACCCGGGCCGAGGCCGTCGCCCGGGCACGGGACGCGGGGCTCGGAGCGCGGGACACGGACGCGGGGCTCGGAGCGCGCGACGCGGAGGGCTGAGGGCGGCGTGGCGGCCGGGCGACGGTGCGGGCGATTCGGGGGTTCGGAGCGGGGCCGGGGTGGTGCGCGGGGTTACCGTCGGCGCCATGGACGGTGATCGCCGGGGATGGAGGCAGTGCGTGCTCGGCGGGGCGGTGTTCGCCGTGTGCATGGCGGGCACCACCCTGCCGACCCCCCTCTACGGCCTGTACCAGGAGAAGTTCGGCTTCTCCGAGCTGATGGTGACCGTCGTGTACGCCGTGTACGCCTTCGGGGTCATCGGGGTGCTGCTGCTGGCCGGCAATGCCTCGGACGCCGTGGGGCGGCGGCCGGTGCTGCTGGCGGGGCTGGGGTTCGCGGCGGCGAGCGCCGTCTGCTTCCTGTGCGCCACCGGGCTGGGCTGGCTGTACGCGGGGCGGCTGCTGTCGGGGCTGTCCGCCGGCCTGTTCACCGGGGCCGGCACGGCCTACGTGATCGAGTCGGCCCCGCCCGGCGGCGCCGCCCGGGCCACGTTCGTGGCGACGGCCGCGAACATGGGCGGGCTGGGCTGCGGCCCGCTGCTCGCCGGGCTGCTCTCGCAGTACGCCGCCCGGCCGCTGTACCTGCCCTTCACGGTGCACCTCGCGCTGGTGGCGGCCTCGGTCGCCGTGCTGCTGGGGCTCGGGGAGACCGTACGGGAGCGGCGGCCGCTGGGCACCGTACGGCCACAGCGGCCCGGGCTGCCCGCGCCGGTGCGCCCGGTGTTCGGGCCGGCGGCGATCGCCTCCTTCGTGGGCTTCGCGCTGTTCGGGGTGTTCACGTCGGTCAGCCCGGCGTTCCTCGCGCAGTCGCTGGGCGTGCACAACCGGGCCGTGAGCGGGCTGGTCGTGGCGCTGGCCTTCTTCGCGTCGACCGCGGGGCAGCTGGCCGTGGGCCGGGTCGGGGCGGGGCGGTCGCTGCCGCTGGGCTGCGTCGGGCTCCTCGCCGGGCTCGGGCTGCTCGCCGGCGCGCTGTACTGGGACCTGCTGGTCCTGGTGGTGCTGAGCGCGCTGGTCGGCGGGGCCGGTCAGGGGCTGGCGTTTCGCGGGGCGCTGTCCGCGGTGGCGCAGGCCTCGCCGGCGGACCGGCGCGCCGCGGTGATCTCGACGCTGTTCGTGGTGGCGTACGCGGGCATCTCGGTGCCGGTGATCGGTGTGGGGGTGCTGGCGGATCCGATCGGGCTGGAGGGTGCGGGGCTGGTGTTCATCGCCTGCATGGCGGCCTTGGTCTCGACCGCCGGGGTCTACCTGCTGCGGCGCTCGGGCAGGTGACGGTCACTCCTCCGGCGGTCACGCCTCCGGCCGTCGCTCCCCCGGCGGCTGCTCCTCCGGCAGCGCGTCGTCGCCGGCCGGTGCCGGGGCCGCCGCGGGGTCCAGGATGCGGTTGAGGAAGTTGCGGGTGCGTTCGTGCTCCGGGCGGGTGACGACCTGCTCGGCCGGCCCCTGCTCGACGATGACGCCGGCGTCCATGAACACGACCCGGTCCGCGACCTCCCGGGCGAAGCTCATCTCGTGGGTGACGACCATCATGGTCATCCCCTCCCCCGCCAGGACGCGCATCACCGACAGCACCTCGCCGACGAGTTCCGGGTCGAGCGCCGAGGTCGGCTCGTCGAAGAGCATCACCTCCGGCCCCATCGACAGGGCCCGGGCGATCGCCACCCGCTGCTGCTGGCCGCCGGACAGCTGGGCCGGATAGGCGTCCGCCTTCCCGGCGAGGCCGACCCGCTCCAGGTTCTCGCGGGCGACGGCGGCTGCCTTCGCCTTGTCCCGGCCCAGCACCCGCCGCTGCGGGAGGGTGAGGTTCGCGGTGACGCTGATGTGCGGGAAGAGGTTGAACTGCTGGAAGACCATGCCGATGCGGCGGCGCGCGGCATCGATGTCGACGTCCGGGTCGGTCAGTTCGGTACCGCCGACGAAGACCTGGCCGCGGCTCGGCTCCTCCAGCAGGTTCACGCAGCGCAGCAGGGTGGACTTGCCCGAGCCGGACGGCCCGATGACGCACACCACCTCGCCGCGGTCGACGTCCAGGTCGATGCCGCGCAGGACGTGGTTGTCCCCGAAGGACTTGTGCAGCTCCCGGATCTCGATCTCCGGGCGGTCCGTGCCCATCGCACCCATCGTGTCCCCCGTTCCGGTCGTCGTCTGTGGCATCGGTTCCTCACGTGGCCTTGTCCGCGCGGGCCTCGAGCCGGCGCACCACGAAGCTCAGCGGCACGGTCACCAGGAGGTAGCACAGGCCCGCGACGAGGATGGGGGTGGAGTTGGCGGTCTCGCTGGCGAGGTCCCGGCCGAATTTCGTCAGTTCCCGCTCCTCGAGCGTCACGCCCAGGAACAGCACCAGCGAGGAGTCCTTGAAGAGGAGGACCAGTTCGTTGGTGAGCGGGGGGATGACGATGCGGAAGGCCTGGGGAATGACCACCGACACCATGGCCCGGCCGTGGGAGAAGCCCAGCGAGCGGGCCGCTTCCATCTGCCCCTTGGGCACGGCCTGGATGCCGGCGCGGATCGTTTCCGCCATGTAGGCGGCGGCGACCAGGCCGAGGCCGAGCGCGACCTTCCCGTACGTGCCGCCGGGGATGGCGGTACCGGGGAAGGCCAGGGGTACCGCCACGCCGACGAAGATGAAGATCAGCAGGGCGGGCAGGCCCCGGAACAGCTCGATGTAGACGCTCGCGACCCAGCGGTACGGGGCCACCGAGGACAGCCTCATCATGGCGATGACCAGGCCGAGCACCAGGCCGAACAGGAACCCGGAGACGGTGTACACCACCGTGTTCCGCAGGGCGATGGTGATGATCTTCGGGAAGAGCCTGAGGGCCAGGTCGGTCTGCGCGAACTGGTTCTGCAGCCGGTCCCAGTCGGCGAGGACGCCGATCAGGACCAGCACGGCCACGAAGACCGCGTACTGGACGCCCTGCCAGACGCGGCGCCGCTGGCGCCGGGTCAGCCGAGAGGTCACGACGTCGCCTGGGGCAGCGGGCCGATCCACTGTTCGTAGATCTTCTTGTAGGTGCCGTCGGCCTTGGCGGCGGTGACCGCCTTGTCGATCGCGGCGAGGAGGGCGGTGTTGCCCTTCTTCACGGAGAAGCCGTACTTCTCACCGGTCTCGATGTTCTGCCCGAGGACGAACTCCGAGGCGTTCGCCGGGTCCTTGAGCCAGCCCTGGACCACCGGGTAGTCGATGACGACCGCGTCGACCTGGCCCGTGCGCAGTCCGTTGAGCACGGCGTCCGAGCTCTCGAAGGCGACGGGGTTGAAGCCCTGCGCCTTGGCGTAGCTCTCGCCGGTGGTCTCGGCCTGCGCGCCCAGTTTCTTCCCCTTCGCCTTGACGTCGGCGAGCGAGGTGACGCCGCTCTTCTTGGTCGCCAGCAGTGCCTGGGTCGCGTCGAAGTAGGGGACGGAGAAGTCGACGTTCTTCTTGCGCTCGTCGGTGATCGTCATACCGGCCGCGGCGAGGTCGCACTGGCCCGAGTTGAGGAAGGCGCCGGTCTTGAAGTTCTCGAACGGTGTGTCGAGGATCTTCTGTTCGACCTCGAGGTTCTGTGCGACGAGGTCGATCAGGGCCACGTCGAAGCCGACGACCTTGCCGTTCTGCTCGAACTGGAAGGGCGGGTAGGGCAGGTGGGTGCAGGTGGTCAGCTTGCCCTTCGCGACGACGGGTACGCCCCCCGCCGCCTCCCCCGGACCGCTGTCGCCGGAGGAGCAGCCCACGGCGAGGAACATGCCCGCGGCGGCGGCAGCACTGGCCACGGCGCGCAGCCGGGGGCGGGCGGGGTGGTGGCGACCGCCGTCGCGGTTGCGGTGACTGCGGTGTCCTTCGGCCGTCCGGAACACGGTTGACCTCCACGGGTGCGGGGGGGGCGGCGGTCGCGGGTGGAGACCGTCCGTCGAGATCGTAAGGCCCCGGCAGCGCAGCGGAAGGGAGCATGCGCAATGCGGCGCGATGCGTCCTGCCGTAAGGGCCGCGGGCGGGAAGAAGTCCCGGAGCCAAAGGCCATCCGGCCATCGTGGCGCTTTTCTGTTAATACTTCGTCAACGCTCCGCGGTGTTCCCGGTGGAGCGGCTCGCACGGCGCTCAAACAAAGCGCTGATGGGAGGCTTATCGCTCCTCGATTCGCCCGCCTCCGGGGCTTCCGCGCGCCTTCGCTACGTGTGGGGGAACACATGTCACGGCTGTGGACCTCATGTCAGGATCAGGGCGTGGCGACCCGGATTCCTCCATATGCCGACACATCCTCACTTCCCCGGTCGCCCACGCCGGCCATTCGCGCGGGGATTGCCCTTCGGCCACACCAGGCCGGAGCGGCCGGAATTCGACCAGGAGTCGAGCGCCATTCCCCTCACGGCCCCAGGCCCACCACTCCCGGGAAGGCGAATATCGTGACACGTCTACAGCACGGAAACAGGCTGCTGCACAAACTCTCGGTCCAGCTGACGTCCCGCCCGCCGGGCAGGGCGCAGCCCGCCCACGGGAGAAGGGTGCCCGCGGCCCGGCCCCTTCCCGCCACATGGACACCGGCCACATCCGAGGTGGAGCTGTCGGGCACACCGTTGGAGTGGATCGAGCCGTTCGTCGGAACGGAGCGGATGGCGACCGTACGGGAGGCACTGCGCGAAGCGCGCGGTCTCCTCGACGGGCGCACCGTATGGCACATCAGCGACAACCCGGTGCGGGGCGGGGTCGCCGAACTCCTGCGGGCCAATCTCCCCTACCTGGCGGGCGAGGGCATTTCCACCCGGTGGGCCACGCTCGACGCCCCGGCCGAATTCCGTGCGTTCACCAAGTCGCTGTACTACCACCTGTGCGGCGTGGCACCGCGGGAGAAGGCCGCGGACCTCGAGCGGGGCCGCCGGCTGTACGAGCGGATATGCGCGGAAACCGCGTCCCGGCTGGCCTCGTCGGTGGACCGGCGTTCCCTCGTCGTCGTCCACGACCACCAGGCGGCCGGCCTCATTCCCCATCTGCGGGAAGCGGGCTGCACAGTACTGTGGCGGGCCCATATCGGCACCGCGCCGAGGGCGGATCTCGCCGCGCGCGGATGGGATTTCCTGCGCCCCTACTTATCCTCCGCGCACGGCCACATCACCTCTTGTCCCGGGGTCCTCCCCGCCGGCCTGCCCGCCGGCGACCAGCACATCGTCCAGCCGTCGATCAACCCGCTCTCCCCCAAGAACATCTCGCTGCACCCCGGCACCGATCCGTCCCGGCTGCTGGCCGGTGCCGGGCTGATCCAGGACGCGAGCACCGCCCCTCCGGGCCGGCACGCCCTGACCGACCTCCTCCTGCGCCATCCCGCGCGCGTCGTCCGGGGCGGCGGTCCGGCCCCGGCGGGGGCTCCCCTGGTCACCCAGGTGAGCCGCTGGGACCGGGTGAAGGACATTCCGGGGGTGATCCGGGGCTTCGCCGAGTACGTCGATCCGGCCTTCGGTGCCCATCTGCTGCTGGTCGGCCCGGACACCCGGGGGGGACCGGCAGGCGGAGCAGGTCTTCGCCGAATGCCGTGAGGTCTTGGCGGGCCTGGGCCGGCGGGGGCGGCACGTGCACCTCGTACAGGTCCCCACGGACAACCCGTCCGAGCACGCGCTGACCGTCAACGCCATCCAGCGCCGCTCTGCCGTGGTGATCCAGAAGAGCCTGGCCGAGGGCTTCGGCCTGACCGTGTCCGAGGCCGCGTGGAAGGGCCGGCCCGTGGTCGCCGCCCCCGTCGGGGGCATCCGGGAGCAGGTCGAGCACGGGACCACGGGACTCCTGCTGTCCGACCCCCACGACCTGCGCGGGCTCGGCGAGGCGGTCAACCGGCTGCTCGCGGACCCCGATTACGCGCAGGAGCTCGGCAGGAACGGCCACCGGCGCGTCCTGCGGCGCTTCCTGACCGACAGCAGTGTCCTGAGTTTCGCGCGGGTCCTCTCGGACACCGCACAGAACCACCAGTGAAGGAGTGAGAGAAGTGCGCATCCTGGCCGTCGGCGCCCACCCCGACGACGTCGAGCTCTTCTGCGCGGGGACGCTCGCCCACTACGCCCGGCAGGGGGCCCAGGTCACCGTCGCCATCGCGACCAACGGAGAACTCGGCTCCCGCACCCTGTCCCCCGCCCAGACGGCCGCGGTCCGCAAGGAGGAGGCCCGGCGGGCCGTCGGCGTGCTGGACGCGGAACTGCTCTGGCTCGGACAGCCGGACGGCTTCCTCTTCGACACCCCCGACACCCGCCGGCAGGTGGTGGAGGTGCTGCGCCGGGTCCGGCCCGACCTCGTCCTCGCCCACCACCCCGACGACTACCACCCCGACCACCGGGCGGTGAGCGGGCTCGTCGGCGCGGCCCGGCTGCTGGCCCGCGAGCCCGCCCTGTCCACCGGGAGCCCCGCCACCGACCGGGTCCCTCCCCTCTTCTACATGGACACCCTGCTCGGGACGAACGGGGGAACCCCCGACGTGTGGGTGGACATCACGGACACCATGGCGACCAAGGAGGCCATGCTGGCCGAGCACCTGAGCCAGAACAGCTCCCGCAAGGAGCGCAAGGGAGCCGACTTCCTGGACCTGACCAGGCAGCAGGGGGCGCACCGCGGCCTGGAGGTGGGGGTCCGGTACGCGGAGGCCTTCACCTGCGCGCCCTCCCACCCCGCCACCTCGCCCCACGACCTGGCCCCGGAGGGCACGGGCATCCACCTCCCGACCCTGCCCCCGCCGCGGTGAGCCGCGCGAAGGGCGGGGGTACGGCCGCCCTCTACGCGGTCTTCTTCCTGAACGGGATCGTCCTGGCGAGCTGGGCCCCGCGCATCCCCCAGGTCAAGGAGCGGCTGGGGCTGTCCGACGGGCAGCTCGGCCTGGCCCTGCTCGGGGTGGCGCTGGGGTCCGTACCGGCCATGCCCGCGGCCGGGGCGCTGGTCAACCGCTTCGGCAGCCGGACGGTGGCGCGCGCCGCCGTCCTCGTCTACGCCCCGGCCATCGCGCTGCCCGGGCTGGCCGGCTCCCTGACCGGGCTCATGGCGGGCCTGGTGGTCCTGGGCGCGTCGGTCGGGGCGCTGGACGTCGCCATGAACGCCCACGCGGTGGATCTGGAGCGGAGCAGCGGCCGGACCAGGCTCTCCTCCTTCCACGGCCTGTTCAGCGCCGGGGCGCTGGCGGGCGCGCTGCTCGGCACCCTCGCCGCCACCGGGGGCGTGAGTCCGCGTACGCAGTTCACCGTGTCGGCGGCCGTCGGGGTGGTCGCCGCGGGGCTGGCGGCGGCCGCCCTGCACCCGGCGGCCGCCCGCCCCGCGGCCCCGGCCGCGCCGCAGCCGGGCGCGCGGGCTGCGGCCGGGGGGCGCGGCGGGCGCGGCGCGGCCCGGCTGTTGCCGCTCAGCGCGCTGGGCCTGTGCGTGCTGCTCATCGAGGGGGTGATGACCGACTGGGGCAGCGTGTACCTGGCCGGCTCGCTGCACGCGGGGCCCGGCCTGGCGGGCGCCGGGTACGCGGTCTTCGCGCTGGCCATGATGGCCGGGCGGCTCGGCGGTGACCGGACGGCCGGACGCTTCGGGCCCGTCCGGGTCGTCCGCTTCGGCGCCCTGCTCAGTGCTGCGGGGGCCGTGGTCGCGCTGGCGTCCGGGCACCCGGTGGTCTCGGCGGTGGCGTTCGGCGCGGTCGGGCTCGGGATCGCCGCGTCCTTCCCCCTGGTCGTCAGCGGGGCGAGCCGGGTCCCGGCCGCCTCCCCGGGCACCGCCGTGGCGACGGTCTCCACCACCGGGTACTTCGCCTTCCTCGCCGGACCGCCGCTCATCGGCTTCCTCGCCACCCACAGCAGTCTGCGCACCGCCCTGTTGCTGGTGCCGGCGCTCGCCCTGGCGGCGGCCGCCCTCGCCCCCTTCCTGCCCGCCGGGGGCGGGACGGCGCCGACCGGGGCGCAACAGGAGCTTCCGGTACTGCGGGAGGAGGCTCCGAGTTGACGTTGATCACTTAGCGACACCCCGACAAGACCTTGGAATTGAAGGAACATCACCGGGCTCAACCTTCTGAACATCTGTTAGTGTGCCCGCGCTTGGTGTTCATCCATCATTCCGTTTCCCCTCGAGCGCGGAGCGTTCGAGGGTTGTTGCGAGGTGTCTTGTACGTGTACAGCACTCCGTTTTCCCCCTCGGAAGCCAGATCCGCGCGCGCCCGCATGGGTTTGAGCCCGGCTCAGGTGGCCGCCGCCATGGCGGCCTGCGGCAGTCCGGTCCATCCCGATCTGGTCACGGCGTGGGAACAGGGTTCCCACCGCCCCTGCGACCAGCACCTCTTCGCCCTGGCCGATGTGCTGTGGTGCGACGCGGCCACCCTCATGGGCACCGTGCCGAGGACGCTCACCGAGTTCCGGCTGGCCCGCCGGCTCGGCGTGGAGCGGCTGGCGTACCGGCTGGGCATGGACCCGTCGGAGTACCGCGCCGCGGAGGCGGCGGGGCAGTGGCACGGCGACGCCCGGCAGACCCGGGTCCTGGTGGAGGCCCTGGGCCTGTCCTTGCGCGCCCTGACCGCGATCACGGGCCGCGGCGAGGAGTTGGAGGAGCACCTGCGGTCGGCGGTCGCCGGGCGCTGGAAGGCCCATGTCGATCCCGTGGTGGAGATCGTCTCCGTGGACCCCACGAGCGTGGGCGACGCCCTGCAGACGATGCACGCGGAGCTCTCCGCCTTCTCCGAGCGGTACATGGGGCACCTGGTCGCCCGCAACGACGATGCCAGGCTGAAGGAGATCGCGGCGGAGCGGTCGGCCTATCTGCGCCGCCTGGTCGACCACTTCTGGGAGTTGGTCGGCGAGCAGGGCTAGGGGGCTAGGGGGCTAGGGGGGTGCCGCCGCTCCCCCGAGCGGGCCGGGAAGGGCGCGGCCGCCCCTCCCGGCCCGCCGACGGGTCAGCGGGCCGGCGCCCCGAAGGCCGGGGCGGGCGGGCCGCCCTCCTCGATGTCCTCCCAGTCGATCTCCATGGTGGGGCGGCTGGTGAAGACGTTGAAGAGCAGGTTCAGGGAGATGGCCGTGAGCGCGCCCAGCGTGATCCCGCTGTCGAGCACGGCCCGCAGGTCGTCCGGCATGCGGTCGAAGAAGGGCCCGACCGTGGTCGGCAGCAGCGCCGCGCCAAGGCTGACCGCCAGGATGAGGGTGTTGCGCTCCTCGCGCAGGTCGGCCTTCCCCAGGATCTGGACGCCGACGGCCGCGACGATGCCGAACATGGACACCGCCGCTCCGCCGAGCACGGGGTGGGGAACCGAGGCGACCAGGCTGCCCGCCTTCGGCAGCAGTCCGAGTACGACCATGAACACGCCGGCCGCGACGACCACGTAGCGGCTCATGACCTTCGACATCCGGACGAGGCCGATGTTCTCCGCGAACGCCACGTACGGGAAGGAGTTGAGGACACCGCCGAGGACCGTGGCCACTCCGTCGGCGCGCAGGGCGCGCGCGACCGTGTCGGCGTCGACCCGCTTGCGGGTGATCTCCCCGATGGCGTAGACGTCGCCGGTGGTCTCCACCATGGTGATCAGCATGACGACGAGCATCGCGGCGATCGGCAGCAGCTCGAAGCGCGGCATGCCGTAGTGGAAGGGGGTGGTGACGCCGAACCAGCCGGCCTGCTCCACGGCGCCGAAGTCCACGTCCCCGAAGAGCCACGCGACCGCCGTGCCGGCCACGAGTCCGAGCAGGACGGCGAGGCTGCTGAGGAAGGGCTTGCCGACGCGGACCAGGGCCAGGATGAAGAGCAGGGTGCCCAGCGCGTACGCGAGGTTCCTGGTGGACCCGTAGTCGGGCGTGCCGACGAGGTGGGCTCCGCCGGCCGCGTCCTGGAGGGCCACGGGGATGAGGGTGATGCCGATGATGGTGAGGATCGTGCCGATGACGACCGGCGGGAAGTACTTCACCAGCTTGCTGAAGAGCGGCGCGAAGGCGAAGGTGGCGATGCCCGCCGTGATCACCGCTCCGTAGACGACGAGCAGGCCGGCGGTGCCGCCGCCCGCCCCCAGGCCGATGGCGATCATGGGTGAGACCGCGGTGAAGGTCACGCCCTGGACGAGGGGGAGCCTGGCGCCGGCCTTCCAGACGCCGAGGGCCTGGATGATCGAGGCTATACCGCAGGTCAGCAGGTCCGCGTTGATGAGGTGGACGAGTTCTTGGCGGGTGAGCCCGAGGGCGTTGCCGAGCAGGACGGGGACGATGACCGCCGCCGCGTAGAACGCGAGCACGTGCTGGAAGCCGTACAGGGCGAGCTTGGGGAACGGGAGCAACTCGTCGACGGGGTGTATGCCCTGTCGGGAGGACTTCCTGGTGGACTGTCTGGTGGCTCTTGCCATCTCTGCCTTGCCTTCGCGAGGTAGGTGAATGAGAGGACCGCCGCCCTCAAGCCCTGGATGGCAGGACGAGAGCAGGCCGGCTCGCATTGAGCCGACGTCGGGCGGTGTTGCCACACCACGTCGCTCTGCATGCATTTTCCGTCCCGGATTGGCGGGACATCCTTCGATCGGTATTCGGATCCCTGACTGGGCATGGGATCCGAAGGGGCCTCGACCGGAAGGGGCCCACCATAGCCAAAGGGTGGGTTTCCTCGCGAGTAACCGGAGCCTCCGGTTCCCCGTCAGGGCCGGCGCGAGGACGGGCGCGGGCCGCCGGCCGGCTCCGGGGCGGGCCGGTCACCGGACCCGGCCGGGGCCTCGGGCTCGTCCAGGCCCTCGAGGCCGGGGAACCGGTAGGGGTCGAGCGCCCACTGCGGCGTCCCCGATGAAAGTCCATACGTCGGTGCGGTGTTCATGGGACCTCCCAGGAGTGGAGCCATTACTGAACGTTATGACTCGTTACTCTCCGCGCCCGGTTGCCGATCGGGGACATTCACACCCGAATGTCCCCAATGGCATCTCTTCACACCCGCGGTGTCCGCCCGGTGTCAGCGCCGCTGCGGGCACGTCTTCCAGGAGAAGTGGTAGACGGTGTTGATGCTGCCGTCGGTGGAGTCCATCGTGAGGAAGCTGGTGCTGTTCGCCGTGTCGGAGGAGCCGGCCTGGGCGAGCAGCTCGGTGTTGATGTTCAGGTTCCGCTTGGCGCCGCAGGGGCTGAAGACGAGGGCCTCGACGGGCACCGAGTCCGACACCTGCCAGTTGCCCTCGGCGGGGCCGCGCATGGTGTGGGCGCGGGAGGACGTCTGCGACATCCCCTGGAAGTAGTAGCTGGCCTTCTGCGTGGCGCTCGCGCCGTCCGCGAGGCTGGCGAAGCCCCGGTAGTCGGCCTTGGCGATGGCGTAGGTGTAGCCCTGGGGGACGTTCACGTTGAGGCCGAGCTGGCAGTTCTTGCGGAAGTCGGTCGCCTTGGCGTCCTTGCCGACCTGGGCGAGGTACTCGCTGTACGTCACCGTGAAGGCCGTGTTGTCGGGGGAGACGGAGACGGTGGCGGTGCCGGGGCGACAGCCGGAGCCGTTGACCTGGACCACGTCGATGGTGATCTGCCCGGGGGGCGCGGGGGTCGGGGCGGAGCTCGCGGCCCCGGCGGAGGGCGTGAGGGCGGCAGCGGCGAGCGCGGCGGCCGCGCCGGCAGTGAACACCGTTCTGAGCATGGGGAGTCCTTCCGATCGCTGCTGTGCGTGATCGGCACGAACCGTTCCACACTCCCCCCGGCCATCCGCGCAGGCGCGGCAGTCGCCGCCGCACGGACCCCGCAAGGGCCCCCGTTCGGAGGAATCCCGGGGCCCTCACACGGGTGATCGAAAGGCGCTCATCCGCCACCCGCCCCCGTGTTTTGGCTCGGAAGGAGCGGCCGGCGCGGCTGCTCGGCGGCAGACTGGGCAGCTCAGGCTCCACGAGGAGGACCACCCCGTGCCCGTCCCGATCATCATCGACTGCGACCCCGGACACGACGACGCCCTGGCGATCATGCTGGCGGCGGCCGATCCCGCCGTCGACCTCCTCGCCGTCACCACCGTCGCCGGCAACCAGACGCTGGAGAAGACCACCCTCAATGCCCGCCGGGTGCTGACCCTCGCCGGCGTCACCGATGTGCCCGTCGCCGCCGGATGCGACCGGCCGCTGCTCCAGCCGCTGGCCGTCGCCGCCGACGTGCACGGCGAATCGGGACTGGACGGACCGCAGTTCCCGCCGCCCACGGTGGACGCGGTCCCCGAGCACGCCGTGGACCTCATCCACCGGATCCTCATGGAGCACCCGGAGCCGGTCACGCTGGTGCCCACCGCCCCGCTGACCAACATCGCGCTGCTGCTGACCCGTTATCCCGAGTGCGCGGCCCGCATCCGCGAGATCGTGCTGATGGGCGGCTCCGCCGGGCCGGGCAACCGCACGCCGGCCGCCGAGTTCAACGTGTACACCGACCCGGAGGCCGCCGCCATCGTCTTCGACAGCGGCGTACCGCTGACCATGTGCGGGCTCGACGTCACCCACCAGGCCCTGGCCACGCCCGAGGTCCTGGCCCGCTTCGCGGGCCTCGGCACCCGGATCGGCTCCGTCTGCGTGGAACTGCTCACCTACTACGCCTCCACGTACCGACGGCTGTGGGGCATGCCCCATCCGCCGCTGCACGACCCGGTGGCGGTGGCCCGGGTGATCGACCCGGCGATCGTGGGCTGCGTGGACGCCAACGTCGTGGTGGAACTCCAGGGCCGCTACACCCGCGGGGCCACCGTCGTGGACCTCCACGGCTACGTGGGCCGCCCCGTGAACGCGCGGGTCGCCACAAGCCTCGACGCCGGGCTCTTCTGGGACCGCATGGTCGGCGCCGTCGCCGCCCTCGGCGCGCGCGGCGCCTGAGCGGGGCTCAGCCGGCCACGGGGTACATCAGGCCGCGCCGCCCCTCGGGCGAGGTCAGCCACTCCAGCTTCTCGGCCGTGTCCGTGCCCGGCAGCGGGGTGTGCAGCACGATGGCCAGATCGGGGCGCGCCGGGACGCGCAGCTGGGTCGACTCCACGTACAGCGCGCCGACGACGGGGTGTTCCATCTGCTTCTTGAGCTGGCCGCCGGGGCGGATGTCCCGCCGCTTCCACAACGCGGCGAACTCCGGGCTCAGTTCCCGCGCCTGCTCCACGACCACCTGGAACCCCTCGTCCTCGGGGCTGTCCGAGCAGGCCGCCCGGAACTGGGCCACGACCTCGCAGGCGACGTCCTGCCAGTACGGGGAACGCGCCTTGTAGATGGGGTCGGTGAAGAAGGCGATCAGGCAGTTCTGCACGATCTCCGGGCGCATCCCGAACACCAGCGCCGCCGCGTCGTTGTACAGCACGGTGTTCCAGTAGGCGTCCATGATGTGCGCGGGGAAAGGCATCCAGGCCTCGATCAGCCGCTTGAGGCCGTCGCACATGTCCCGGTCGCCCGGGGCGACTTCCAGCGCGGGCGGATTGAGCCCGGCGAGCACGTACAGGTGGCGGCGCTCGGCGCTGGTCAGTTTCAGCACCCGGCTCACCGAGTCCAGGACCTGCGAGGAGACCGTGATGTCGCGACCCTGTTCCAGCCACTGGTACCAGGACACCCCGACCCCCGCCAGCACGGCGACCTCCTCCCGGCGCAGTCCGGGCGTACGGCGGCGGGCTCCGCCGTCGGGCAGGCCGGCCTGCGTCGGCGAGATCCTGGCGCGCCTGCTCATCAGGAACTCCCGCAGTTCCGTCCGGCGGCGCTGATCGATCGGCGTGGCCACAAAATCCCCCTGTCGGCTGCCTGGTGGTGCCAGCAACAGGATAAGTTCCCACTCTTCAGGGGCATTCCCTGGCCGCGAGGGTAGTGGCCATGACGATCGACACACAGACGCCGACCACCGGTCCGCACCCGGCGGCCCCCAAGGGCGCCCGGCTCTCCGGCCGGGCCAAGCTGGTCCTCTTCGTGCTCTGCGCCGCCCAGTTCATGGTGGCGCTCGACTTCTCCGTCCTGAACGTGGCCCTGCCCGCGCTCGGCAAGGACCTGGGCCTGAGCACCTCCGCCCTCCAGTGGGCGGTCACCGCGTTCACCCTGCCCTCCGGCGGATTCCTGCTCCTCTTCAGCCGGATCTCCGATCTGTACGGCCGCAAGAAGCTGTTCCTGACCGGTCTCGTGGTCTTCGCCGCGGCCTCGCTGCTCGCCACCCTCGCCTGGGACCCGGCCTCCTTCCTGACCGGGCGCGCCCTGCAGGGCCTGGGAGCGGCGGTCATCGTGCCGACCGGCATGTCGCTGCTGACCACGACCTTCCCCGAGGGCCCGCTGCGCGACAAGGCGCTCGGCATCTCCGGCACCCTGATGTCCCTCGGATTCACCGTCGGCATGGTGCTCGGCGGGGTCATGACCGACACCCTCGGCTGGCGCTCCACGATGGGCCTGCTCGCGGTCGCCGCGCTGCTCGTCCTCTTCCTCGCGCCGGGGCTGCTGTCCGAGTCGCGCGCCCCCGAGCGGCCGCGCCTGGACGTGCCGGGCGCCGTCACCGTCACCGGCGGTCTGCTCGCGCTGATCTACGCCCTGTCGACGGCGGCCCAGCGCGGCTTCGGCGGCGTGGACGTCTGGGGCACCCTGGTGGCCGGGCTGGTCCTGCTCGCCGCCTTCGTGGTGGTCGAGTCGAAGTCCCCGGCCCCGCTGGTCTCGCTGCCGATGCTGAAGCGCCGCACGGTGGCCTGGGGCAACATCGGGGGCCTGGTGACCTTCTCGATGATGTCGACGGTCATCTTCGTCCTGACGCTCTACCTCCAGGAGACGCTGCGGCTGTCCTCCTTCCTGACGGGGCTGGTCTTCGGTGTGCAGGGGGTGGCCTCGGCCGTCGCCGGTACGTACGCTCCCCGCGTCATCGGCCGCTTCGGCGCCCGCCGCACCCTGATCGGATCCCTGCTGGGCCAGGGCGTGTTCACCGCCGCGCTGCTCACCGTGGGTGCGGGCTCCGGGGCGCTGGTCGCGACCGTAGCCGTGTCGGTGGCCAGCATGTTCCACCTCGGCGCGATCATCTCGTACGGGCTGATCGTGACGAGCGGTGTGCCCGACGCGGAGCAGGGGCTCGCCACCGGTCTGGTCACCACCACCCAGCAGGTCGGCCTGACCGTCGGCATCCCGCTGCTCGGTGTCCTGGCCACCACGCAGGGCAGCCTCTTCGACGGGGTGCGGACGGTCCTGGCCGTCGACGCGGCCCTCGTGATCGCCGCCGGGCTGCTGGTGGCGGCCGGCCTGCGCCGGCGGGCGGCTTGACGCACGGTGGAGCGGGCCGGGCACGGATGCCCGGCCCGCTTCGGCGTCGATGCGCGGCGTCCGCGGACGCCGGGCGGTCTAGACCGTGGTGGAGAGGAACGGGCTGTGCAGCCCGAGCGGCACGGTCGCTCCGGCCGCTCCCTCCTGGAACCACTGCGGTCCCCGGGGGACGGCTTCGCTCCGGACCGGCGCGGGGGCGGGCTGGGCACTGCCGGCCACGATCAGAGCCAGTAAGACCGCGGCGGCCTCACTCTGCAGGATCCGGGCCGCCTGCCTCAGCCGGCCGGGATCGGGGACCGGGATGGACAGGGCCACACATTCCGCGTTCGGGCCCGAGGTGATCGGCACCGCCGCGCACACCGTGCCGAGGGCGTACTCCTGGAGGTCGAGCAGCGGGGCGTTGGGCCGGCGCGTGTCGAGCTGGTGGAAGAGGGCCTCCTGGCTGGCGAGGGTGTGGGGGGTGAACCGGGACATCCGGTGGCGGTCCAGATGGTCCTTGCGGTCGTCGTAGTCGAGTTGGGTGAGCAGGGCCTTGCCGACCGCGGAGGCGTGGGCGGCCGCCCTGAAGTCGACCCACTCCTCGACGACCGGTGTGCCCGGGCCGTCGGCGTACTGGGTGATGGAGACCTCGCCGTCGGTGTAGCGGGCCACGTACACGGCGGCGCCAACGGCGTCCCGTACCCAGGCGAGGGTCTCCTTCAGGTGCCCGCGCCCCTCGCCGTTCGCCGCGTCGGTCAGCAGCAGGGCGTTGCCGGCGACGTAGGCGTCCGGTCCGGTCGGGGTGGCCAGGTTGGCCCGGACGAGCTGTTCCACGGCCCGGGCGAGCACCAGTTGCGGCAGTTTCGTCTCACGGGCGATCTGGGTGAGGCTCACACCGCCCGAGTAGCGGTTGATGACCTCCAGGACGCGCAGCGCCTGGTGTACGGATGCCAGTGCGGCGGGGGCCGGCTGTCCTTCGGGGCTCTTGCGGGCGGCGTGGGTCAGGTGTGGCTGCTTGAGCGCTTCGAGCGCCCACGCGTTGGCCTCGTCCGTCAGGTGCAGGGGGTTGAGGCGCGCGTGGTGGGCCACGGCCACGGCGACCGGCGCGCTGGGGGTGAACACGTCCCCCAGGTCCGGGTGTTCCTTGCGGGGGCGGGCCGCGACCGCCTGGCGCAGTCGTGCGGGCAGCCGGTAGGGGGGCCGCCCGGCCCGGCCCGGCCCGGTGGTCAGCGAGCTGAGGTCCTGGGTGGTGATGGGCGGGGAGGTCCAGATCACGGAGGCGGCCAGGGCCTCTTCGAGGCCCTCGGGGATCTGCGGCAGGGGCGGCAGGTGCTCCTCGGCGGGCAGGGTCCAGGCCTCCTGCTTCCAGTGCCGGGCGGTACGGACCTCCGCGCGGGAGAGGTGGTGGAGGTACAGGCACAGTGCGGCGGTGCGGGAGCCCGCCCCGGCCGCGTACTGGAACCAGAAGCGGGCCCCCTCCGTCCGGTCCGTCAGGTGGAGGAGACAGCCGAACAGCAGCGCCGAGTCCACTCCGTGGGGCCAGGATCCGGCGTGCAGGGCGAGCTCCGCGAAGTCCCGGCTCTCCACGAGGGACCAGGTGACGTCGTCCAGGACGCGCGCCGCCCGCACGTGGCAGGCGGCGTCCAGTACCAGGTCGTCGTACTCGGCGGCCGCGGCGTGCCCCCGCGCCGGCAGGTCCGTCCCGCCGGCGCCGCCGATCGCCGAGCGGGCCCGGTCGGCCACGATCCGGCGGGCGATCCGGCGCCGGGCGGCGCCCTCGTCGTAGCCGGCGTACTCCTCCGCGAGCACCGCCGCGTTCTTCAGGGCCGCGTCCAGTTCGCACAGCGGCATGTCACGGTCAGCGGGCATGTCGCTCACTGGTCCTTCTCCTCTCCGGGGATCCAGTCCACCCCGAGCTTGCGGGACAGGGTTCGGCGTGCGCCGCGGACGTGCGAACGGACCGTCGCGGGGGAAATCCCCATCATCCGGGCGACCGTGTCGGAGTCGTTGCCGAGCAGGAAGGCCAGCAGCACCACGTCGTACTGCCGCTCGGACAGCTCCGCGATCGCGGCGTACAGGCCGAGCTTGGACTCGAGCAGTTCGAGCCGTTCCCTCGAGGAGCGGCGCAGCGCCGAGAACCACGCCGTCTCCACCATGGCCACCTGGCGGCCGAGGGCCGCCAGCCGGCGTTCGACGTGTTCGCGCAGGACCGCCCAGGCGAAGCCGTGCAGGCTCGCCTCCTTCAGTGCCTGGCGCCACACCTTCAGGAGGAAGGTGAACACGTCGTCGACGACTTCCTGCGCGTCCTTGGCGTTGCCCAGCTGGAGGTGGGCGTAGCGCAGGTACGCGCGGTGCTGCTGGGAGTGGAACGCGGTGAACTCCACCGGCAGTACGCCTGCCAGTTCACTGGAGACCGTCTGGTCCCCCGCCGGGTCGAACTCGCCTTCGCTCATGCACTCCCCCACCGTTGCTCGTCGCCGCCCGCCAGGGCGGTGGGTGTCACATCGCTCGAGAAAACACGGACCGTGGTGGTGACTATCAGCGCGAGGGCGACAATCTCGGCAACATTCACTTCGGCGCGAAACCTTCCAAGTGGTTTGTGGGGTAACCGGCTGCCTGCCCCCGTGTGCGGCAGCCGTGGAGCGACCAGCGCCCCCCATCACCACCCCATCGGAAATCGCGCCCGATCGTGCAAGCCGGTTCCGGAAATCTTCCGGAAGAGTGGCATCCGCCGTACCGCGCGCCCCCTTGGCACCAGCGCACGCCCCCGCGCGCGGGAATGCGCCCCGGCCCCGGGCGCCCCGGACCGGGGCGCCCTTGCCTCACGCGCCCCGGACTCAGGTGTGGCGGCGCAGAGCGGTGGTGAACCAGGTGAACACCGGGGCGAGTCCGGCCGACACCGGCCATCCGTTGATCGTGGCCGTGAGTTCCCAGTAGCGCTGGGCGCGCGGGTCGGCGGCCGCTTCGAGGCGGGCCAGGAGCCAGCGGCGCAGGTCGCCGTCGTCGGCGCGTTCGAAGGCGTGGGCGTAGAGGGTGGCCAGGGAGTCGGTGAGGGGGGCCGCCGCCGCGGATGCCGGCAGGACGCCGGCGGCGAGGGCTTCCTCGATGCGGGCGCGCACCGCTTCGTCGATGTCGTGGTGCAGGCCGGTGCGGTCTCCCGGGGCGCCTTCCCCGGCCTGGTGTTCGGCCAGCCGGCGGATGGCTCCGCGGAAGCCGTCGTCCTGGCACAGTTCGGCGAGTTCCACCCAGGCCTCGACCTGTTCGGTGGTGGGGTCGTCGGGGAGCACGGGCATCGCGGAGCGCATCAGGAGCACGAATTCCGGGTTGCCGTCGAGGCCGCCGAAGGTGTCGTCGATGAAGTCGTGGACCAGTCGGTGCCGTTCGCCCTCGGAGAGCTTGGCGAGTCGGTGCATGAGGTTCAGCTCCATGGTGTCGGGTCCGCGCCGGGCGACCGCGCGCAGTACCGCCCGGCGCAGGCGGAGGGTCTGGATCTGGACGTCCAGGGCGTCGGCGTGCGCCCGGGCGACTTCCGGTACGGAGACCTCCCGGTCCAGCACCTTGCGTACGGTGGCCAGGCCGAGCCCGAGGTCACGCAGGGTCCGGGCCAGGTCCAGGCGGGCGAGGGCGTCGATGTCGTACAGCCGGTAGCCCGCCGGGCTCCGTCCGCTCGGCGGAACGATCCCCTCGTCCGAGTAGAACCGGACGGTCTTGACCGTCAGGCCGGTCCGCCGGGCCAGTTCCCCGATGGAATAGAGCGTGTCGCTGTCCATGTCCCCCAGCTTGGGGTCTCCCCCTGCGGGAGACTCAATCCGGCCGGACGCGCCGGCGCTTGCCGAGGAGGATCTCCATGAACTGGACGCTCGAGGTCGTCCCGGTCCCTGTCACCGACATGGACCGGGCGAAGGAGTTCTACGCCGACGGGATCGGCTTCACCGTGGACCTCGACGACGAGGTCGCCCCCGGTGTGCGCATCATCCAGCTGACCCCGCCCGGCTCGCGGTGTTCGGTGGCCCTGCTCCAGGGGATGCCGCCGGCTCCCGGTACCACGGTGATGGAGCCGGGCACGCTGCACGGCCTCCAGCTGTGCGTCACGGACATCGCGGCGGCCCGCGAGGAGCTCGCGGGCCGCGGCGTGGACGTCTCCCCGGTACGCCATCTCGGCGCGGCGGGCTGGGAGGACGGCCCGGGGGACACCTGGAACGCGTTCATGACCTTCCGGGACCCGGACGGCAACGGGTGGGTGGTGCAGCAGGCCCCGTCGGAGCTGTCGCAGCGCTGAGCGCCCGGCGCCGGCCCGCGTCTCAGTCCTGGGCGCGGGCGGTGACCGGCGCGTCGGTCCGGTCGCCGAGGAACTCGTACCAGCGGCGTTGCAGGCACAGGTAGCGGGTGTCGGCCTCGGCGAGGTCCAGGAAGGCGTCGACCGTCGATGCCAGACGTTCGCCGAGACCCCGGTCGGAGAGGGCGCCGTCGTCGGTGAACTCCTGATGGGCCATCGCCAGGCTGAACATGTCGGGGTAGACCCGCGCCCCCAGGTGTTCCAGCGGGATGCGCAGGGCCCACAGGCCCCGGTTGCCGCCGACCATCGAGGGCGAGGCCGACACGAGCAGGACCTGCTTGTCCTTGAAGGGCTGGGGCCGGACCCGGGAGACCCAGTCGACGGCGTTCTTGAGCACGCCGGGGACGGACGCGTTGTACTCGGGCGAGGCGATGACCAGGGCCTGCGCGGCCTCGATCCGCTCGCGCAGCGCCAGCGCCCCCGGCGGCACCCCTTCGTCGGCCTCCAGGTCCCCGTCGTACAGCGGCATCGGGAAGTCGCCGAGCAGCGCGGGCTCGGCGGTGGCCCCTGCCCGGACGACCAGGCTCGCGACGAGCGAGGCCAGGCGGGCGTTGACCGAGCCGGTGCGGGAGGAGCCCGAGAGCACGAGCACGTGCAGCGAGGCCCGGCCGGTGATGTCCCCGTCGTGGGGGCGGGCCGGATCCGCCGGGAAGCGGTCCTGGTCGGTCGTGTTCACGCCTGTCTCCCTTGCCGGTGCGCGTCTGCGGTGACGGAGGCCGAGGTGCCCGCAGCGGACTGTACGGGCCGCCCGGGCGGGGGCGGGCCGGGCACACCGTGGTCCGGCGGCGCGGCGTGCGCAGATCACCCGGGTGCGCGGCACGGCTGCGCGGCGGGGCGCCGCGTTCTCTCGCATAGTCGTGCCAGCGCCGTGCAGGGCGGCGCGAGGTCCGGAGGAGCGACTGTGGTGGATGTGGGACGACGCGCCGCGATGGCGGGGCTGCTGGCGGCGGGGCTCGTTCCCGGCCCGGACGCGTGGGCGGCGCCGGGGCGCGCGGTGGGCGAGGCCGGCGGCGGGGCGGGTCCCCGGCCGCCCGCGTCCCTGCTCGGCCAGGAGATCCGCCGGCTGCCCACCTCCCGCCCGGTGGTGGCGCTCACCTTCAACGCCGCGTGGGACGAGAGCGGGATCGACACCGTCCTCGCGGAGCTGCGGCGCCGGAAGCTGGCCGCCACCTTCTTCCCCACGGGCCTGTTCGCCGAGGCGCACCCCGCTGCCGTCCGGGCGATGGCCGCGGCGCACGGGCTGGGCAACCACTCCTACAGCCACCCCTCCTTCGACGACCTCGGCACGGCGGAGCGGGCGCGGGAGGTGCGCCGCGCCGACGCGGCGATCCGTACGGCGTCGGGGGCCGAGCCGCTGCCGTTCTTCCGGTTCCCGTACAGCTCGACCACGGCGGAGTCGGTGGAGGACGTCAACGACCTCGGTTACGCGGCGATCGAGTTCACCAACGACACCAACGGCTATCTGGGTCCGGCCGGCGGTATGACGGTGGACGCGGCGGTCCGCAGGGCGGTGGGCTCGCTCGGTCCCGGATGCATCCTGCAGATGCACGTCGGCAGCAGCGCGGGCGACGGGGTCGTCCTGGATGCCCGGGCGCTGCCGCGGATCATCGACGCGGCGCAGGACGAGGGCTACGAGATCGTCGACCTGCGGGAGTTCCTCACCGCTTCGCCGTGACGGGCACCGCCCGCTCCCACGGCCGTACGGGCCGTGGGAACGGGCGGTCGTGGTGCTGTCTACCTGCCTACCTGGCTACCTACCACCAGATGACGACGTAGCCGGCGCCGCCGGCCTGTCCGGCGCCGCCGGGGCGGGCGCTCTCGGGGGTCGGGAGCCCTCGGGCACCGCCGTCGCCGCCCTCCGCCGCGCGGGTGGGCAGGCCCACGATGCCGTCGGCGGGGGTTCCGCCCTCGCCGCCGACGGCGGTGCCGCCGGTGCCGCCACCGCCCGCCAGGTTCACCCCGCCCGTGGTGCACGAGCCGGCGCCGCCGGCCCCGCCGGCACCGGGGGCACCCACGCCACCGGCGGTGCCGCCACCGCCACCGCCACCGCCGCCACCGCCGCCGGCGGTGAGGAGCGAGGTGTTGGTGGCCGCCGCGATCACGGTCGAGTTGCCGCCCGCGCCGCCGGCGCTGCCGGGCCCGCCCGTCGCTCCGCCGCCGGTGCCTCCGGCGCCGCTGGTTCCGGCGGCGCCGACGTCGATTCCGTAGTCGGCCAGCGGGGTGACGCGGATGGTGCACCAGGTGAAGCCGCCGGCGCCGCCGCCACCGCCCGCGCCACCGGCGTTGACGGTGGACGCGCCGCCGCCACCGCCGCCGCCACCGCCGGCGCCCCAGGCCTGGACGAACACGGTGGTGACGCCCGCCGGCGCCGTGAAGGTGTTGTCAGAGGTGAACTGGCGTAGGCCGTGCGGGAACTGAGTGGGCTTCTTCTTGTAGTGGTCCTTGTCCTTTTCCGGGTTCCTCTGCTTGTCCTGAGCCGACGGCGCGTTCTGGCCCGACGGCTTGGGCCCGTCGGCGGACGCGGCCGGGGCGAGCGCCACCAGCTGGCCGGTCAGGGCCGCCGTCGCGGCGAGGGAGGCGAGCAGGACCCGGGAGCGCGTCCGGGGCCGTCGGGTCACCTTGTGAGCGTTGAGGTTCATGACTTCCTTCCCCGCCGGCGCTGAGGACCGCCGCGGGAGTGCGAGGGAACGGTTGCGTGGGCCCCCATGACCCGTTGGCTGGGCCGGGCGCCTCTCCACGCGCTGCACATCCCACCGCCCCGCGCCACGCCAGCCACCCCGACAGGGCCGGAGTTGTGGTCCAGCCAGGTGAGGAGTTCGTCAACCCGGAGCAACGCCGCCGTCGCCCGGACGGTGTGGCCGGCCCCGCTGCCTGGGGTCAGGGTCCTGGTTCACCACCAGTACGCCGGGTAGCGGCCGGTGCCCGCGCCCGCACGGGCGGCCGCCCAGCCGACCAGGACCAGGAGGGTGGTGGCGAGGGCGAGGAGGCCGAGGAAGGGGAGGACGGGGGGCCGGGAGAGGACGACGATCACGGCGGTGGCCGCGGCGGGAGAGTGGGGGGTGCGGGTGAGGGCCATCGCCCCGACCGCCAGTCCGCCCGCGACGGCGGCCGTCCAGAGGGAGTTCCCGCCGACCGCGAGCGCGGCGAAGCCGACGGCCGCGGCCACCAGCTGCCCGCCGATGACATTGCGCGGCTGGGCCAGCGGGAGGGCCGGCGCGGCCACGACCAGCGCGGCGCTCGCGGCCAGCGGCGGGATCAGCAGGGGGCGGTGCAGGAGGTCTCCGACGGCGACGAGCAGCAGGAGTGCGGTCACGCCCGCGCCGGTGGCGAGGGCCACCGCCTTGGCCGGCGGGCGTGGCGGGGCCTGGCCCGACAGGCGCGCGAACCGGCTCCGGCGGCGGGTCTGCGGGGCCGGAACGGGGGCGGGGGCCGGGGCCGGGGCGGGGGCCGGCGCCGTGGTGGGCAGGGTCGTCGTGGGGGGCGTGGGCATGGTTTTCCTCTGCGCGAAGAGCTAATGTCGAAGGAGGCGCTTTCCCATTAGTGCTGATTTCCATTAGTAACACGCCGGGAGGCGAGGACATGTCCGAGAGCGCGGAACGCTCGCCGGTGGACGAGATGCCGCTGGTCGGGGAGTCGCTCGCCCTCGACCTCGTGAACACCACCTTCATCGACGGCGGCCTGCGGGGCGTCCTGGTCGACGCCCTGGCCACCCCCGCCGACCTGGACCGCTGGTGCGCCCGGCGGCTGGAGGACTTCAGCCCGCCGCTGCGGTCCCGGCTGACCGAGCCCGCCACCCGCGCCCACTTCGAGCGCTTCCTCGAGCTGCGCCACGCCCTGCGCGAGGTGGCCGCCGCGCACGTGGCCGGCCGGGCCCCGGAGCCGGCCGACGTGCGCACGGTGAACCTCGCCTCCCGGCTCGCCGCCCGCTGGGAGGAGCTGGCCGCGGCCCCGGAGCCGCTGGGGGCCGTGACCCGCTGGGCGGAGCCCGATCCGCGGCTGGCCGCGCTGGGGGAGGTGGCGGCCGCCGGGGTGCGGCTCTTCGGCGGCGCCCCGGGGCGGCCGGTCAACGCCTGCCCGGCGCCGGGCTGCATCCTCTACTTCGTCAAGACCCACGCCCGCCGTGAGTGGTGCACGGCCACCTGCGGCAACCGGGTCCGCGTGGCGCGCCACAGCCGCCGGCACCGGGAACCGGCCGCCGGCTAGGTGGTGTCCGGGGGTTCGTCCTTTCGGTCGATCCCCCGGGGGCGGATCCTTTGGCATTCTCTTTACTAACGCGTCACTGCCGACGCGTACGTTAGGTGCAGGGGCCCGGCAGCCAGCCGCCCTCGCCCGTCATCCTCCGGCGACATCCGCGCCTCACGCCCGGCCTGCCCAGCCCCACCCGGCCACCGCGTCGAGCGCCGCCTCCGAGTCCCGGCCTCCAGGAAGATTCGGCACCGCCATGCCCGTGGATCTCACACAACTGCGCACCCTCCGGGAAGTCGTCCGCAGCGGCAGCCTCACCAAAGCCGCACGCAATCTCGGATATTCCCAGTCCAGCGTCACCTCCCATGTCCGCCACCTGGAATCCAGGACCGGCACGCCCCTTCTCCAACGCCTTCCGCACGGTGTGCGGCTCACGGCCGCCGGAGAAACCTTCATGGAATACGTGAACCGCATGTTCGACCTCGTCGAGGAGACGAATGCCGCCTTCGACCCCCAGGGAATGCCCAGCGGCCGCGTGGTCGTCGGGACGGGGCCGCTGCTCATCGACCGGCGGATCGGGGCGCTGCTGCGCGAGTGCCGCTACCGCTACCCGCAGGTGTGCCTCTCCCCGCAAATCGTCGGCCCTTCCAGGATGGAGGCCGCCGTCCTCGACGGCGACATCCACCTGGGGCTGACGGTCGGCCCCGCCCCCGACACGGACCTCGCGCCCCCGCCCGCCGGCCTGACCTCCCAGTCGCTGGCGCCGGTCGAGCTGGTGCCCGTCGGCGGGCCGGCCTTCAACGACCCGCAGAGCCGTACGGCCGCGCTGCGTACGGCCCCGGTCCTGGTCGTCGACCCGGAATGCCCCTCCCAGGCGATCCTGCCGACGGCCCTGCGGGAGCGCTACGGCGCCGATCCCCAGGTGATCGAGACCGGCTCGGCCAGCGGGGCCCGCGCACTCGCCGAGAGCGGCTGCGGCATCGCGATGCTGCCGCAGTCCTCGGTCCGGCCGGACAGCTCCCTGGCGGTACTGCCCGACCTGCCCCGGGCACGCCTGGACGTCCGGGCCGTGTGGCCGGAGCAGTCCTGGATGCCGCCGGCCGTGGCGGCCGTACTGGAGCTGGCCCGCAGGGTCGGCGACGAGAAGCTCGCGACCGCCGCCTGACGGACGCGCCGCGGGGCTCGGGGCTCGCCATCGGTTTCCCCGATGCCCTCCCATCTGCTTTTCAGCGGATCCGGCGAGGGATCCGCCCACTAGATTGTTCATGTGGCCGAAAACGCCACGGAAATTCCCGGAAATTCCCGGAAAACACTCTCCGCTTTCTCTGAAGGGCACCGCCATGTCTGAAATCGAATACATCGCCAACGCATTCCGCAGCGGATTCGACATGCAGGACCTCAGCTGGGTCCCGTGGTCCGAGCCGGGCCGCGTGGGCGTGGAACACCACGTGCTCTGGGCTCCCGACCCGGGCCGGGGCGAGGACTCCGTCGGTCTCCTCCTGCGCTTCCCGCCCGGTGCGCACGGCGACTTCCACGAGCACCTGGGCCACGAGCTGATGCTCGTGCTCGACGGCCGCCTCGACCACAGCGACGGCACCTCCTACGACAAGGGCGACCTCGTCGTCGAGGGCCCCGGTACCCGGCACCAGATGTCCAGCGCCACCGGCTGCACGGTCCTGGCCGTCCGCACCCGCCCGGCCGCGCCCCGTACCCCGCACGAGGCCGAGATCGTCCGCACCCGGTCCTGAACTCCCGCCGACCCGACAGATCGCGAGAAGAACATGTCCCCGACCACCTCCACCCTCCCCTCCCCCTGCCCCTCCTCCCCGGTTCCCGTCCGTGACCGCCGCAGGATCCTCGTCTCCAGCGTCTCCTCGGACGCGCACACCTGGAACCTGGTCTTCCTCCAGCTGCTGCTGGAGGAAATGGGCCACGAGGTGTTCAACGCGGGCGCCTGCGTCCCCGACGAGCTGGTCCTCTCCGAGTGCCGGCGGCTGCGCCCCGACGCGCTGGTCATCAGCACCGTCAACGGCCATGGCGCGCTCGACGGCCACCGCCTGATCACCCGGCTGCGGCAGGAGCCCGACCTGCGGGAGCTCCAGGTCGTGATCGGCGGGAAGCTCGGCGTGCGCGGAGCCGAAGCGGGCACCCACGCACCCGCGTTGATGGCGGCGGGCTTCGACGCCGTCTTCGAGGACGCGGCCGGCACCGAGGAGTTCCGGCGCTACCTCGGCGAGGCGCCCGTACGCCGGCAGGCCGCGGCCCCGCCCCCGGCCCGCCGCACCCCGGCCCTGGCGGGTGCCCGGTGAACGCCCCCGCCGTGCGGCTGTCGCCCTTCGCCGAGGCCGTCAACGCCGCCCGCGCGGAAGGCCGGCTGGTGGTGCAGCCCCGTATGGGCTTCCCCACCACCGCCCGGATGCGCGAGGGCCTCCTCGCGGTGCGCGGCGCGCGGGCCCGTACGGTCGGCACCGTCACCCTCGACAGCTACACCCGGGTCGGCGACCACGCGTCCGCCCGCAAGGCCCTCGACGCCGGCGCCGATCTCAACGGCTTCCCCATCGTCGCCCACGGTGCGGCCGTCACCCGGGAGATGCTCGCCCCGGTCCTCGGGGACACTCCGGCCGGCCACCCCTTCGCCGTCCAGGTACGGCACGGCTCCGCCAACCCCTTCGGCATCGTCGAGACCCTGCTGGACGCGGGGCTGGACGCCACCGAGGGCGGGCCCGTCTCGTACTGCCTCCCCTACAGCCGCACCCCGCTCGCGGAGTCGGTCGACGCGTGGGCCCGCAGCTGCGAGCTGCTGGCCGAACGCTCCCACGGCTCGGCCCACATGGAGAGCTTCGGCGGCTGTCTGCTCGGCCAGCTGTGCCCGCCCGGGCTGCTGGTGGCCATGGCGGTCCTCGAAGGGATCTTCTTCCGCCGGCACGGGCTGCGCAGCATCTCGCTGAGCTACGCCCAGCAGACCCACCCCGACCAGGACGCCGAGGCGCTCGCCGCCCTGCGGCTGCTGGCGGGCGAGTACCTCGGGGACACCGACTGGCACGTCGTGCTGTACACGTACATGGGCGTCTTCCCGCGCACCACCCCCGGTGCGCTGGCCCTGCTCCGGTCGAGCGCCGTGCTGGCCGCCCGGACGGGCACCGAGCGGCTGATCGTCAAGACGCCGGCGGAGGCCCACCGCATCCCGACCGTCGAGGACAACATCCAGGCCCTGGGGGAGGCCGCCGCTCAGGCGGCGAGCGCCCGCGCCACCGCCCACGCCCCCGTGGCACAGGGCGAGTTCGGCGTCCTCGCCGAGGCGCGCGCCCTGGTGGAGTCGGTCCTGGAGCTGGGCTCCGACATCGGCGCCGCGCTCGTCGAGGCCTTCCGCCGCGGGTATCTGGACGTCCCGTACTGCCTGCACGCCGACAACTCGGGCCGCAGCCGCAGCTGGATCGACGCGCGCGGCAGCCTCCAGTGGCGCAGCGCGGGCGCGATGCCGGTACGCGCGAGCGCCGGGCGGGCCGCGGGTCCGCTGCGCGCCGACGATCTGATCGGCATGCTCTCGCACGTCCAGCAGGGCTTCGACCGGGCCGCCGTCGAGCCCGCCGGCGGGCGGCGCGCCGCGCTGGCCGCCTGATCGCGGCCCCTTCCCTCATCTCTTCCGATCTCCCGATCCCCCGAGCTCCCGAAGGACCTCTCCATGCCTGTCACCTCCACCCCCGACCGCACCTGCTCCCCCGCCCACTCCCGTCCGCACACGGTCGCCGTCGTCGGTACGGGCCCGCGCGGCATCGCCGTACTGGAGCGCCTCGCGGCCCGCCTGACCGACCGCGCCGAGCGGGCCGCCCGGCACGGGACGCGGCCGCGGCCCGTACGGATCTACGCGATCGACGCCGTCGAGGTCGGGGCGGGCCGGATCTGGCGCACCGACCAGGACGACTGGTTCACCATGAACACCGTCGTCAGCCAGGTCACCATGTACTCCGGCCGTCCCGACGGCGGGCCCGCGCGCCCCGGTGCGGGCCCCTCCCTCGGCGAGTGGATCGCGGCCCGGGCCCTGCCGGGCGAGGAGGTCCTCGGGCCGGACGACTACGCCCCGCGCGTCGTCTACGGCCATTACCTCCAGGACGTCTACCGGTCGGTCGCCGAGCACCTGCCGCCCTTCGCCGAACTCGTACCGGTGACCGCCCGCGTCACCTCCCTCGGCCCGGACCGGGAAGGCGGCCAGCTGCTGACCCTCGACGCGGCCCCGCACGTCCTGCGGGCCGACAGCGTGGTCCTCGCCACCGGCCACCCGCACAACGAACCCGACGCCTTCGAACGGGACATGCTCGGCTTCGCCGGCCGGCACTCCGGCGCCCGCTACCTGTGCGGGGACTCCGCCGCCGACATGGAGCTCGGCGAGGAAGCCGTGCCGCCCGGCACCCCCGTCGGCATCCGGGGGCTGGGCCTGTCCTTCTACGACGTCATGCTGACCCTGACCGTCGGCCGGGGCGGCGCCTTCGAGCCCGGCGAGGACGGCCGGCTGCGCTACCTGCCCAGCGGCCGCGAGCCCCGGATCGTGGCGGGCTCGCGCAGCGGCCTGCCCATCCCGGCCCGGGGCCGCAACGAGAAGGCTCCCGACCACGCCCACCGGCCGCTCTTCCTCACCCCGGCGGCGCTGGCCGCGGCCCGCGCCCGGCGGGCCGCCGCGACGGGCGACGACCGGCTGGACTTCGACCGGGACGTGCTGCCGCTGCTGCTCCAGGAGGTGCACCAGGTCTACTGGACGGCCCAGGTACGGGCCCGCTCGGGCGCCGAGGCCGCCGAGCGGTTCGCGGACCGGCACGCCGCAGCGCTGCGGGAGGGCCGGGACCCGGGTCCCCTGCTCGCGCGGGCCGGGCTCGCCGGTGTGCCGCCGCTGGACCTGAAGGCGCTCGCCCGGCCCTTCGAGGGCGAGCGGTTCGCCGGGCCGGAGGAGTTCCGCGAGCGGCTGCTCCAGGTCATGGAGGCCGACCTGGAGCAGGCCGCCCTCGGCAACTCCAGCGGCCCGCTCAAGGCGGCCCTCGACGTCCTGCGGGACATCCGGGGCGTGCTGCGCCAGGCCGTCGACCACGGCGGTCTGCTGCCCGAGTCGCACGCCGAGGACTTCCACGGCCGCTTCCTGCCGGTCAACTCCCTGCTCTCGGCGGGTCCGCCGGCGAGCCGGGTGCGGCAGCTCGAGGCGCTGGTCAGGCAGGGCATCGTGGAAATCGCCGGCCCGGCCACCGAGTTCGCCGCCGACGAGCGGCGCGGCCGCTTCGCCGTCTCCTCGCCGCACGTCCCCGGCTCGACCCGGTACGTCGACGTGCTGGTCGATGCCCGCATCCCCTCGCCCGCGCTGCACCGCGACACCTCGCCGCTCACCCGGCGGCTGCTCGCCGAGGGGATGGTCCGCGAGTACACGACGACCGGTCCGGACGGCAGCCGGTTCCCGACCGGCGGGCTCGACGTCACACCGGATTCCTTCCACGTGGTGGACGCCGTCGGCGAACCGCTGCCGGGGGTGCTCGCGCTGGGCATTCCCACCGAGCACACCCGCTGGTTCACCCAGGTCGGCAGTGGCCGCCCCGGCGTGGACACGCTCTTCCACCGGGACGCCGACACCGTGGCCCGGGGCCTGCTGGAGCCGCCCCGAGCCGTCCCCGCAACCACGGCCGCGCCCGCCGCCGTGCCCGCTGCCGCCGCCACCCGCTGAGGACCACGGACCACCCCCATGCACCAGAACCAGACCCCCTCCTCCCCTGCCGCCTCCCCCACCGAGGTCTTCCGGGCCTCCCGTGACCTGCTGCTCGCCCACGGCACCGACCTCGACGCCGCCCACCGTGCCTTCCGCTGGCCGGGGCTGCCCCTCTTCAACTGGGCCCTCGACTGGTTCGACGCCGTCGCGGGCGCCCGCGACGGCACCGCGCTGCGCCTGGCCGGGGCGGGCGGCGCCGGTCCGGCGGACGACGTGACCGTCTCCTGGAGCGAGCTGGCCCGCCGCTCCTCGCAGGTCGCCAACTGGCTGCGCGCCCTGGGCGTGCGGCGCGGCGACCCGGTGATGCTGCTGCTGGACAACCGGGTGCCGGTGTGGGAGACCATGCTGGCCGCCATCAAGCTCGGCGCGGTGATGATCCCGACCTACACCACGGCCACCCCCGCCGAGCTGGCCGACCGGGCGGCGCGCGGAGGCGTCCGCTTCGTCGTGGCCGAGGCCGCGCTCGCGGGCCGCTTCGGGCCCGGGCCCCATCCCTGGCAGGGCATCGCCGTGGGCGGCACACCGCCGCCGGGCTGGGCCTCGTACGAGGACGCCCGCTCGGCCCCCGTACGGTTCGACCCGGACGGCCCGACCCGCGCGGACGACCCGCTCTTCCGCTACTTCACCTCGGGCACCACCTCCGCGCCCAAGATGGTCGAGCACACCCACACCAGCTACCCCGTCGGGCACCTCTCCGGCATGTACTGGAACGGGGTGCGCCCCGGTGACGTGCACCTGAACATCTCCGCGCCCGGCTGGGCCAAGCACTCCTGGAGCTCCTTCTTCGTCCCGTGGAACGCGGAGGCGACCGTGCTCGCCCTGGACTCCGCCACGGCCTCCGACGCCGGGGCCGTGCTCGAGGTCCTGCGCACCCGCGAGGTCACCACCTTCTGCGCCCCGCCCACCACCTGGCGGGCCATGATCGCGGCCGGGCTGGGCCCACGGCCCGCGCGGCTGCGCGAGGCCGTGGCCGCGGGTGAGCCGATGGAGGCCGCCCTGGCCCGGGCCGTGCGCGAGGCCTGGGGCATCGACGTCCGGGACGGCTTCGGGCAGACCGAGACCACCGGCCAGATCGGCAACCCGCCCGGCCGCCCCCCGGTGCCCGGCAGCATGGGGCGGGCGCTGCCCGGCTACCGGATGGTGGTGCTGGACCCGGAGACCGGGCAGGAGGTGCCCGACGGGGTGACGGGCGAGCTGTGCGTGGACCTGGCGGAGCGTCCCGCCGGGCTGATGCGCGGCTACGCCGACGATCCGGACAGGACGGCGCGGGCCTTCGCGGGCGGCCACTACCACACGGGCGACCTGGTGGTGCGGGCGCCGGACGGCTGCTTCTCGTACGTCTCCCGCGCGGACGACATGTTCAAGTCGTTCGACCACCGGATCTCCCCGCTGGAACTGGAGCGGGTCCTGCTGCGCCATCCGGCGGTGGCCGACGCGGCGGTGGTCCCGGTGCCCGATCCGGTGGGCCTGTGGGCGGCCAAGGCGTACGTGACCCCCGCGGACGGACACACGGGCGGCGCGGCCACCGCCCGTGCGGTCTTCGCCCTGGTCCGGGAGGAACTGCCGGAGCACAAGTGGGTACGGGTGGTGGAGTTCGCCCCCGACCTGCCGCGCACCCGCTCCGGCAAGGTCCGCCGGGCGGGCCTGAAGGACCGGGCGCCGGGCGCGGAGTTCCGTATGCCCGCCCCCTGCTGAGCGGGGGGGCGGGTCCCGGGACCGAGCTGCCGCCGGGCCCCGCGGCCTAGCCGGCGGCGTCGAGCAGGAGCCTCGCGGCCACCGTCGTCCCGTCGGTGCGGATCGTGCCGGCCACGGCGCTCGCCCGTGCGCGGGTCTCGGGGGCCAGGGCGGCCCCGAGCGCGGCCGACAGGGACTCGGCGGTCGGAACCGGGCCGTCGTGTTCCGCGCCGAGGCCCAGGTCGGCCACCCGGCCGGCCCAGTACGGCTGGTCCGCTCCCTGGGGTACCACCACCTGGGGCACGCCGGCCCGGGCGGCGGTCGTCGTGGTGCCCGCGCTGCCGTGGTGTACGACGGCCGCCGTGCGGGGGAACAGGGCCTGCTGGTTGACCTCGCCGACGAGGAGGCAGTCGTCCTGGTCGTCGATCAGGGCCAGCTCGGCCCAGCCGCGGGAGACCACCGCGCGGCGGCCCTGTGCGCGGACCGCCTCGACGGCCGCCCGCGCGACCTCCTTCGGGGCGCCCATGGGCATGCTGCCGAAGCCCACGTACACCGGCGGCGTGCCGGCGTCCAGGAACTCCGTCAGCTCCGCCGGGAGCGGGCGCTCGTCGGCCGGCAGCCACGCGCCGGTCTGCACCACGCCGAGGTCCGTCGGCTGCCACGGGGACAGGACCGGGTCCGTGGCCAGCCAGGGCCGGCCGCTGAAGGCGTAGTCGCGGACGTTGTCCACCGGCGGCAGGCCGAAGGACGCCCGCTGCCTGTTGATCTCCTCGCCGAACATCGTGTGCGCGATCCGGGCGTCCTCGTCCCACAGGGCCTGGTTGTCGACGGGGCCCTCCGGCACCGGCTGGCCCCGCCGCACGGGCGGCCGGCGGTGCGGCGACGGGAGGCTGACGGGCTGGTGGCTCGCGTGCACGTAGCGGACGCCCAGCTTCTCGGCCACCGACCGCGCGCAGGCCGCGACCGGCAGCGGGCCGGTCACCACCAGCGCGTCGCATCCCTCGGCCGCCGCGGCGACCGTCTCGAACTGCGCGGTCATCAGCGCGGCCGCGCGCTGCGCCAGGCCCGCCGCGGAGCCCGGGGTCACCGTGGTCACCAGCGGGCGCACCGGCGCGCCGGTCGGCACGTGCGCCACACCGACCTCGGCCAGCCGCTGCGCGAACTCCTCGTCCGGCGGCGCGCACACCCGCACCTCCGCGCCGAGTTCCCGCGACCGCACCGCGAGCCCCAGGATCGGTTCGAAGCTCCCGCGCGACCCGTAGGTCGAGAACAGCACGCGCATTTCCTGACTCCCCGCATTCGTGATCTTCGCTTAGGACCGTGATTCTGCGGCACCACCGGGGTGTTGCCGCAAGTCCCGGCCGGGACCGGCTGCGGGGGCGGGCCCGCCATGGGGCAGGATGGCAGTCCGTTCGGAATGCGTACATCCGCTCCAACGGGGCTGCGCACAACACGACCTGACAGGTGACAAGGTGACGACACAGCACATACGGCGGCCGGCAACGGCCTCCTCCATCGCCCTCCACGGCTCGGAGGCGGGGTGTTGAGCCGGGACCTCGTCCTGCACGACTGGGTGGTGGCCGCCATCGCGCTGGCCTCCGGCGGCGCCGCCGGACTGCTGCTGCGGGCGCTCATGAAGTGGCTGGGCAAGCACGCGAGCCGGACCCGGTGGAGCGGGGACGACATCATCGTCGACGCGCTGCGCACCATCGCCCCCTGGGCGGCCGTGATCGCCGGCGCCGCGGTGGCGACCTCGGCGCTGCCGCTGACCGCGCGGGTCGGGGGCTTGGTCAACCAGTCGCTGACGGCGCTGCTCATCCTCATCGCCACGCTCAGCGCGGCCCGGGTCGTGGCGGGACTCGTCCAGTCGGTGGCCGCGTCCCGGACGGGCGTCGCGGCGTCCGCCACCATCTTCGTCAACATCACGAGGATCGTGGTGCTGACGATGGGCGTCCTCGTCGCCCTGGAGACCCTCGGGGTGTCCATCGCCCCGCTGGTCACCGCTCTCGGGGTGGGCGGCCTCGCGGTCGCGCTGGCCTTGCAGGACACCCTCGCCAACCTCTTCGCGGGGGTGCACATCCTCGCCTCGAAGACGGTCCAGCCGGGTGACTACATCCGGCTCAGCAGCGGCGAGGAGGGCTATGTCGTCGACATCAACTGGCGCAACAGCGTGGTGCGCAACCTGTCGAACAACCTGGTGATCATCCCCAACGGCCGCCTCGCGCGGACGAACATGACCAACTACACCCAGCCCGAGCAGAAGCTGTCGATCCTGGTCCAGGCCGGGGTCGGCTACGACAGCGACCTGGAGCACGTCGAGCGGGTGACCCTCGACGTCGTCGACAGCGTGATGGCCGACATCACCGGCGGGGTCCCCGACCACGAGGCCGCGGTCCGCTTCCACACCTTCGCGGACTCCAGGATCAACTTCACGGTGATCCTGGGCGTCGGCGAGTTCAGCGACCAGTACCGGATCAAGCACGAGTTCATCAAGCGCCTGCACCGGCGCTACCGGGCGGAGGGCATCTCGATCCCCGCGCCCACGCGCACGGTCTCGCTCCAGCAGGAGGAGGCCCGCCCGCTGTCCGCCCCGCCGGTCCCGCACCAGCGGGACGCGTCGCGCCGGTAGGACCCGGGGTCCGCGGGGCGGTCAGGACCCGGTCGGGGCCTGGGCCGAGGGGGCGGAGGGGGGCGTCGAGGGCACGGGCTTGGAGTGGGCGCCGTAGCAGAGCAGGCTGATCACGACCTGGGTCGTGGGGAGCTCCGACGGCCGGGTGCCCGTGAGGGAGGCGGTCGCCGTCCAGTCGTTCTTGCGGATGCTGAGCATCTCCGGGCCCATGTCCGGTCCGGCCTGCCAGCCGTGGCCGGACCGGGCGCGGGCGAAGGCGGCCTTCAGCGACGCGTCCGCCGTCGCGGTCGGCGGCTCGGCGGTCAGGACCTCGTGGCATTCGATCGGCTGCATGACCGGCGGCTGCCGCTTCAGCTCGAGCCCTTGCTCCGCCATCGCCGAGGTCAGGTCCGCCACCACCGCGTCGGCCGGCAGCGGCGGCCCGGAGAAGCGCGGCGGCAGCGGCCCCAGGTCCCGGAGGGGATGCGCGCAGGCCCCCGCCGTCACCATCACCAGCGCCACCAGGCCCAGACGCCCCCACCCCACTCGCACGATCCCGTCCGCCCTTCTCGCTTCGTTCACGGTCGAGCAGTCTCGCACCCCGCGAAACGGCGGCGGCGCTCAGGGCAGTTCCGCGAGGACCCCCTCGCCGAGGAGCGCCACCGCACCGCCCACCTCCACCCTGCGGATGTCCTGCCCGTGCCCGTGCGCGCTGACGGTCATCTCGCTGGGGCGTCCCGTGAAGCGGCCCTGGTGCAGGACCACGGGCTCGCCGTCGCCGATCCGGCCGTGGCGGCGCAGGTAGGCGGCGGCGCAGCCGGCCCCGCTGCCGGTGGCCACGTCCTCCAGGAGGCCGTCGTTGGTCCAGTGGCGCCCTTCCCGTGCGGTGGCGTCGAGAAGGTACGCGAACCCGGCGCCGAGGCGGCCGAGCGGGGCGTCGAGCGGAGCGGTGATCCGGGCGCGGGCCAGCGCGTCACCGCGTACGGGCAGGACGAGGTAGCGCAGGCCGGTCGAAACGGTCTCCGGGGGCAGGGCGGGGTCCAGGTCCCGCGCGTCCAGGGAGAAGCGGGCGGCGATGTCGGCGGCCTCGCCCTCCCCGGGGCGGCCGAGGAACACTCCGGGGCCCTGGTCGAGCGTGGCCTCGTACCGTCGCGGTGCGCTCCGGCGGGTGGTCACTTCCACCGTGCGGGCGCCCAACCGCAGGGTCCAGGTGAGGCTGTCGCCGGTACCGGCGGTGTGCAGGGCGTGCAGCACGCTCGCGGCGCCGATGAGGGGGTGGCCGGCGAAGTCGAGTTCCCCGGCGAGGTCGAAGACACGTGCCCGGCAGGTGTAGGGGCGCGCGGGATCGCGTACCAGGAAGACCGATTCGAAGTGGCGCAGTTCCCGGGTGATGGCCCGCATCTGCGCGGTGGTCAGCGCTTCGGCATCGGGGAACACCGCGAGGCTGTTGCCGCTGTAGGGGCGTCGGGCGAAAACGTCGACGTGGTGGTAGCGCATCGGGTGGTCCTTCGGGAGGGGTCTACGGACGTACGAGATGCCGTGCGGCGGACGGGGACGGCTCGGCCGGGAGTTCGCGTGCCGTCCGCAGCGGCGAGAGGAGGAGGGGCAGTACGGCGAGGAGTTCGCCGAGCGCGCCGATCCACATCGCCGGCCGGGCGCCGAGCCACTGTCCCAGCAGCCCGCCGACGAGCGCACCGACGGGCATCGCGCCCCACACCACGAAGCGGAACGTCGCGGCGGTCCGGCCCAGCAGGGGTTCGGGGCAGATCCGCTGCCGGAAGGCGACCGAGGTGATCTTGAAGGTCATGAAGGCGGTCCAGCCCAGCGCCTGGAGTGCGACGGCCACCGCGAACCGCCAGTCCCCCTGGTAGAGGGGCACCGCCAGCAGCCACAGCACACCGCTGGTGACCACGGACGCGCACATCGCCCGGCCCTGGCCGAACGCGGCGGCGACACGCAGGGTGAGCAGGCTGCCGAGGAGACCGCCCACGGCTTCCGCGGTGAACACCGCCGCGCACAGCAGCGGGGACAGGCCGAGCTCCCCCGCGAGCAGCACCAGCAGCATGGCGGCACCGACCGTGCCGAACAGGTTGGAGACGGCGGAGGCGGCGGTGATCGCCCGCAGCGTCCGGTCGCCGAGGACGAAGCGCAGCCCCTCGGCGATCTCGGCCCGCAGGCTCGCGTCCCGCCGGAGGGCCGGGCGCGGTTCGGGGCGGCGGATGCGGGAGACGAAGAGCGCCGAGAGGAGGTAGCTGACGGCGTCGACGGCCACGGCGACGGGCGCGGTGAGCGCGCCGACCAGCGCTCCGCCCAGGCCGGGTCCGCCGATCTGGGTGAGGTTGCGGGTGGTCTCCAGCCGGACGTTGGCCTCGGCCAGGCGGGCTCCGTCCACCAGGCGCGGCAGCGCGCTCTGGGCGGCCACGTCGAAGAAGACGGTGCACACCGACATCCCGAAGGCCACGGCGTACAACTGAGGGAGCGTCAGTACGTCCAGCCAGGCGGCAGCGGGGACGGACAGGAGCAGGGCGGCGCGGCCCAGATCGCCCGCGATCATCACGGGCCGGTGGCGCAGCCGGTCCACCCAGGCGCCGGCGGGCAGGCCGATCAGCAGGAAGGCCAGGTACTCGGACATGACGAGCAGGCCGGCCTCGAACGGGGTGGCGTCCAGGGCGCCGATCGCCACGAGGGGCAGCGCGAGCAGGGTCACGGCGGAGCCGGCCTGGCTCACGGCGTCGGCGGTCCAGAGCCTGCGGAAGTCGGCGTCGCGGAAGAGCCCGGCTCGGGCGTGGGGGTTCGTCATGTCCGTGAAGATGGCGGCCCCAGGGGCGGTGCGGCCAATGTTTTAGGCTGGGCGAAAAGATCACCTGGGGGTGGACGCATGGGTGAGGTGCGCTTCGGTGTGCACGACGTCGCCGGGATCCGGTTCGCGATCTCGCCGCTGTGGGAGACCCTCGCGAGCTTCCGGGCCGCGTCCGATCCGGGACGGCACGCCGTCCATCTGCCGTGGATCAAGCCGGCGTTGGCGCTGCGGGAGGACCGGGCCCTCGCCGCGCGGATCGCGCCCCTGCACACCGCGGCGGCCTCTCCGGGGTTCGTCACGCCACCGCCGCGCTGCCCGCTGGCCGAGTTCGAGGAGGAACTCGCCCTGACGGCGGCCGCGCCGGAGCTGGGCGAGGCGCTGCGGGCCTGGTGGGAGGCGGCGGTCCGGCCGTACTGGCCGCGCGTCCGGGCCGTACTCGAGGCGGACATCGCGTACCGGACCCGGCAGCTCGCCGAGGACGGCATCCAGGAGGTGTTCGCCCGGCTCCATCCCGCCCTGCGCTGGACGGGCGACCGCCTGGTGTCCCCGGATCTGCCCCCGGCCGGGCTCGACCTGGGCGGTGCGGGCATCACCCTGGCCCCCAGCGCCTTCGCGGCGCGCTGCCACCTGCTGACCGGCCCCGGCCCCGCGCCGCCGGCCGCCGTCTACCCCTCGCGGGCGGTCGGCGGCCTGTGGGAGCGGCGCAGCGCCTGCGGGGACGGGCTGGCGCGGTTGCTGGGCCGCAGCCGGGCCCGGCTCCTGGCCTTCACCAGCTCCCCGAGTACGACGACCCAGCTGGCGGCCCGCAGCGGCCTCAGCCTCGGCGCGGTGTCCCAGCACCTCTCGGTGCTGCGGGACGCGGGTCTCGTCACGAGCCACCGCTACCGGCGCGAGGTGCACTACACGGCGAGCGATCTGGGCACCGCCCTGCTGGATCGGGCCTGACGCTCACCCCGTGAACAACTGGCGCATCTTCAGCGCGAGTTCGTACATCCCGTAGGCGAAGGGGAGGCCCGCCCAGAGCCAGGAGACGGCGAACAGCGCACGGCGGCCACCGGTCACAGGACGGCTCCCTTCTGCGCGGCGGGGACGGCCGGCGGACCGGCGGCCGGGGGTTCGTGGTGGCGGGGGTGCACGGGGCGTACGAGTTCGTTGGCGACGAAGCCCACGGCGAGCAGGCCGATCATGATGAGGAAGGAGGTGCTGTAGAGGGCGGTACCGGTCCGCCCGGCCGCCTTCCCGGCGTCCGCCACGGCGTTGACGATCAGCGGGCCGAGAATCCCGGCCAGGGACCAGGCGGTGAGCAGCCGACCGTGGATCGCGCCGACCTGGAAGACCCCGAAAAGGTCCTTCAGATAGGCGGGGACCGTGGCGAAACCGCCCCCGTAGAAGGAGAGGATGACGGCCGCGCACGCGATGAACAGGGGTTTGGAGGAGTTTCCGGTCAGCGCGATGAGCAGGTACATCAGCGCGCCGGCGCCCAGGTACAGGCGGTAGATCCGCTTGCGGCCGACGAGGTCGGAGACCGACGACCACAGGAAGCGGCCGAGCATGTTCGCCAGCGACAGCAGTCCGACGAACCCGGCCGCGGCGCCCGCCGCCACCGGTGTCGGCGTGCCGGCGAAGAAGTCCACGATCATCGGGGCGGCCTTCTCCAGGATGCCGATGCCCGCGGTCACGTTCATGCACAGGACCACCCACAGGCACCAGAACTGCGGGGTGCGCAGCGCGTTGCGGGCGGAGACCCGGACGCCGGGATCCAGCGGGCGGCGCCCGCCCGACGGCCCGGGCACGGCCGCCCCGGGCGGTTCCCAGCCCGGCGGGGGCAGCCGTACCAGCAACACCCCGAAGGCCATGAAGACGGCGTACCCGGCGCCCATGACGAGGAAGGTCTCCGCGATCCCCGCGGAGTTCCGGCCGAAGGCGTCCAGCAGCCGCGCCGTCCAGGGCGCCGCGATCAGCGCGCCGCCGCCGAAGCCCATGATGGCGATGCCGGTGGCCATGCCGGGCCGGTCGGGAAACCACTTGATGAGGGTGGACACCGGGGAGATGTAGCCGATGCCCAGGCCGATCCCGCCGACGAAGCCGTAGCCGAGCACCACGATCCAGTACTGGCGGGTCGCGGCGCCGAGGGCGGCCACGAGGAACCCGGACGTGAAGCAGACGGCCGACACGGTCATGGCCCAGCGCGGCCCGTGACGCTCCACCAGGGTGCCGCCGAAGGCCGCGGAGAGCCCGAGCATCACGATCGCGAGCTGGAACGGGAGCGCGGACGCGGTGCCGGAGAGCCCGAGGGAGGTCTCCAGCGGCGGTTTGAACACGCTCCAGGCGTAGGCCTGGCCGATGGCGAGGTGAATGGAGAGGGCGGCGGGCGGAACGAGCCAGCGGCTCCAGCCCAGGGGTGCGGGCGTACGCAGTCCGGCGAGCATGCCGCGGACCGTACAGCACCCGCGCGCCGCCGTGTGAGGGCCTCTCGGGCCATTCTCCGCCGGTATGTTCTGCGTCTGCCCCATCGCGAGAGGAGACGGCGTGACGGTGAGCGAAGAGAAGGCCGTGGACGTGGGACCGGCGGGCATCGAGGTGGCCTACGAGCGGTCGGGGGACCGGCGGGCGCCGGCGGTGCTGCTGGTCATGGGCATCGCCCTCCAGATGTACGGCTGGCCCGACGGCTTCTGCGCGGAGCTGACGGGGCGCGGCGTACAGGTGATCCGGTTCGACAACCGTGACGCCGGCCTGTCGTCGCACTTCGCCGACGCGCCGGTGCCCGATGTGCGGGCGGCGCTCGCCGGCGACCTGTCGTCGGTGTCCTACACCCTGTCCGACATGGCGGCCGACGCGGTGGGCCTGCTGGACACGCTCGGTCTGGACAGCGCCCACGTCGTGGGTCTGTCGCTGGGCGGGGCGATCGCCCAGACGATGGCCATCGAACACCCGGGCCGGGTCCGGTCGCTGACGTCCCTGATGTCCACGACGGGCGACCCTGCCGTCGGCCTGCCGAAGCCGGAGGCGCTGGGCGCGCTGACGGGGCCGCCGCCGAAGAGCCGCGAGGAGGTGGTCGAGCGGATGGTCACGGCCGTACGGGTGCTGGGCTCGCCGGGGTTCGCCTTCGACGAGGCCGCGGCGCGCGAGCGCGCCGGCCGCGCCTTCGACCGGTCCTACGACCCGCTCGGCGTCGCCCGCCAGGCCGTGGCCTCCGTCGCGTCGGGAGACCGGACGGCGCGGCTGGGGTCCCTGCGGCTGCCCGCGCTGGTGATCCACGGCGCCGACGACCCGATGTGCGACGTCAGCGGCGGCCGGGCCACCGCCGCGGCCGTCCCCGGCGCCGAGCTCGCGGTCTTCGCCGGCATGGGTCACGACCTGCCGCGGGCGCTGTGGCCCGCGATCGCCTCGCTGATCACGGACCTCGTCCACCGCGCCGAAGCGGGCCGGTAGGCGGGCGGCGCGCGGCGCGCGGGGTCAGCTTTCGGCCGCGCTCGGCAGGGCGTGGGGCCGCCGGTCGCCGCCGTGGGCGTGCGTGTGGTCGGTGTGGACGGTCGCGGCCGTCATCCTGGGGATGGCGTGGATCAGGGCGTGTTCGGCGGCGAGCGCCAGCTCGTGCGCCTGGACGACGGTCAGGTGGGGGCCGACCACGATGTCGGCCTCGGCGCGCAGGGCGTGGCCGATCCACCGCATGCGCAGCTGCCCGACCCCGAGCACCCCTTCGACCTCGCGCAGGGCGCGCTCGGCGGTGTCCACGAGGGCGGGGTCGACGCAGTCCATCAGGCGGCGGTAGACCTCGCGGGCGGCGTCCTTGAGTACGAGCAGGATGGCCAGGGTGATCAGCAGGCCCACGACGGGGTCGGCGGCCGGCAGTCCGGACGCGGAGCCCGCGGCCCCCAGGAGGACGGCCAGTGAGGTGAAGCCGTCGGTACGGGCGTGCAGGCCGTCGGCGACCAGGGCGGCGGAGCCGATCCGCCGGCCGGTGCGGATGCGCAGGCGGGCCACCCACTCGTTGCCGGCGAACCCGGTCAGCGCCGCCGCGCAGACCGCCCACAGGTGGGTGACCTCCCGGGGGTGCAGGAGCCGGTCGATGGCCGTCCAGGCGGCGAAGGCGGCGGACGCCGCGATGACCGCCACGATCAGTACGCCCGCCAGGTCCTCGGCGCGGCCGTAGCCGTAGGTGTAGCGGCGGTTCGCCGCCCGCCGCCCGAGGACGAAGGCGATGCCCAGCGGTACGGCGGTGAGGGCGTCGGCGGTGTTGTGGACCGTGTCGCCGAGCAGGGCCACCGACCCGGACAGGGCGACGATCACGGCCTGGAGGGCCGCGGTCGCCCCCAGGACCGCCAGCGAGATCCACAGCGTGCGCATGCCCTCGCGGGAGGCCTCCATGGCCGCGTCGACCTTGTCGGCGGCCTCGTGGCCGTGCGGGGTGAGCAGGTGCGCGAGCCGGCGGCGCGGCCCACGGGGGTGCTCGTGGTCGTGGTGCCCGTGCCCGTGGTCGTGGTGGTGGTCGTGGTCGTGCGTGGGGGTGCTTCCGCCGCCCCGGTTGCCGTCCATGGACCTTACGTTGGCACAGCGAACCCGTTGCGGCTACAGCCGTCCTACGGGCCGTGACCAGGTGCGACGGACTCGCACGTACGCACGCTGTTAACGTGCGGGCATGAGCGCTCCCATCGGATCCTTCGCCGACGCCCGCCCCGCCCCCGACTGCCTGGCCGAGCTGGTCGCACCGGTCGCCGAGGCGGTGCGCGGCTGGCGCGGTGGGGTCCCGGCGCGGGAGATCGTCTACGTCGACACCGACCCGGCGGTGGCCGATACGGCCGCCTTCGTCGAGCGTTACGGGCAGGAGCTGCTGGGGCAGTCCGCGAACTGTGTCGTGGTCGCCGCCAAGCGCGGCGGCGAGACCACCCTGGCCGCCTGTCTGGTGCCTTCGGCCGGCCGGGCCGATGTGAACGGGGCCGTCCGGCGGCGCCTGGGGGCCCGCAAGGTCTCCTTCGCGCCGATGGCCACGGCCGTGGAGCTGACCGGCATGGAGTACGGCGGGATCACCCCGCTGGGGCTGCCGGCCGACTGGCCGCTGCTGGTGGACGCCGCCGTCGGCGACATGCCGTACGTGCTCGTCGGGAGCGGCCGCCGCCGCGGCAAACTCATCGCTCCGGGAAAGCTGTTCGCCCAGATCCCCGGCGCGGAAGTGATCGAAGGCCTCACCCTCGCGCCCTAAACCGTCTCTAGAGGACGGCCGTGAGGATCCCGACGAGGACGCCGGCCGCCACGCCCAGCACGACGACGGCCACCATCGCGGCCAGCGCCGCGAGCACGAACCCGCCCCCGTCCACGGCCCTGCCGCGGCGGGCGCAGGCGGACATCCAGGCCGCGAGGGCGAGGAAGGGCACGAGGAGCAGTCCCGTCGCGACCACCAGGTTCCCCACGGCGAAGCCGGACCGTTCGTACGCCCTACCGCGCGCGGTCCGGACCTCCACCTCGGAGCCGGGCCGGTGCTTCGCGGCGGCCGTCTCCAGCAGGATCTCCTCCTGCGGCCCGCCGTGCCCGCGCGGGGTGTAGCGGCCCTTGCACTGCGTGCCGGCCGCATAGCCCTCCGCGTCGGTGGCCTCGTAGCACTCGGAGACGGTCACGACCCCGTCCACGGGCCCGAGGCCGAGCACGGCCGCCAGTTGCGGTCCGGGCAGGAGCCAGACCAGCCAGGCGGCGAGGACGAGCGTCGCCGCCGATCCGAGTGCCGCCGCGCCCCGGGCCGCTGTCCGTGCACCACCCCGCACCACGGGCACCCCCTCTCCCCGTTGGGCCATACCCGTGGCGGGCGCCGCATAACTCCGCCCCCGGGACCGGCCGCGCGGAAGTAGCCACCGTCCGCTATCCGCCATTGGGGTGCCGACGCCCCCGCGGCGCCCCGACCGGCTCCTAGGATGAAGCCCGCTGCGGCCCCGGGCGCGCCGCAGCACAGGTCCACAGGCAGGGAGTTGAGGCATGAAGCGGTTGCGCGCACTGGTCGCGGTGGGGGTCCTGGCGCTGGGGTCGGCGGGCGCGGGCACCGCCCAGGCCAGTCCGCCGTCCCCGGCCTCCGAGAGCTCCGGCTGCCCGGCCGCGGAGATCTTCGCCACCGACAACACCGCCGTCATCACGGATCCGGCCGACCCCCGGCTCCAGACGCGACTGAAGCGCTTCGACCGCGAGGTGCGGGAGATCATCCGCGCCAACGGGGCGCGGGCCGGTTCCTCGACCCTGCTGGACGGGGTGTTCTGGTCGCAGGAGGAGCAGCAGGCCACCTACGAGCGCTCGCGCGAGTTCGACGTCGCCCAGGTCAGCGCGGACGGGCTGCACCACATCGCCGACGTCATCCGCAAGCGCTACGAGCAGGAGTCGGTGCTGACGTTCCGCTGCCTGCCCCGCAGCTCGCCGGAGACCGACGCGGTCGAGATCCAGGCGCCGGGCGTCAGCGCCACCCGGCTGCGCGACGCGCTGCTCGCCGACCCCGAGGCGCGCGACCGGCTCGGCGGCGGCTCGGTCGCCCTCGACGGGCGGCTGATCCTCGTCGCGCCGCTGGCCGACCTGCCTCTCGCCCGGAAGTTCACGGCCGCGCTCGGGGTGGACTGGAACAAGGCCGAGGTCCGTTACGGGGACGAGGAGTTCGTCGCGTAGCCCGGAGCGGGGGCCGGCACGGGGTGGTGGTGTCCGGCACGCGGACCGTCCCGGAGCGGCCCCTCACCGCGCGTTAGGCTGCACGTTCGCGGGGGCCATCCACACACGGGCAAGGTGAACATGTTCGAGCCGGCGCAGGTCAATCCGTACCCCGACAGCCACGTACTCGGGGAGGGACCCGACCCGCACCCGCTGCTGGCTCCGGTACTCCCCCTGCTGGGGCGCTGGCACGGCCGGGGGCGGGGCGAGTACCCGACGCTGGCTCAGGACTTCCGGTACGAGCAGGAGATCACCTTCAGCCACGACGGCCGCCCCTTCCTGCGTTACGAGGCACGCGCGTGGCTGGTCGACGAGGCCGGCGCCCCCGTCCGTCCGGCGGGGCGGGAGGCCGGTTGGTGGCGGGTGACGCCCGACGCGTCGCTGGAGGTGGTGCTCGCCCATCCGACCGGCATCGTCGAGACGTACGTGGGGCGGGTGTCGGGCACCGGCGCCGCGGGGCTCGAGATCGAGATCGAGACCAAGGACGTGTCGCTGACCCCGCTGGCCAAGGAGGTCACCGGCACCCGGCGCCACTACACGCTCGACGGCTCCGACCTGACGGTCGTGCACGACATGGCGGCCGTGGGACAGCCCCTCCAGCACCACCTGACGACCCGTCTGCGCCGGCTCGCCTGACGGGCGGTAGTGGCACCAGCACCACCCCGGATACGGGTGGTGGGGAGATCGTCGCGGGCCGTGCGTTCGCGGAGGATCGACATGACCGATCCACGCGACTGGGGGAACACAGCCACATGCACCTGTTCACGAAGACCGCGCGCCGGGCCGCAGCCGCCGCGTGCGGGCTGCTCGCCGTGGCGGCCCTGCCCGCGGTCCCGGCGCACGCCGCGACGGCGGCCGGGGCGCCCGCGATACCCGGCCGGTACGCGCACCAGAAGCTCGACTGGCGGCCCTGCGACTCCGGTCCGCTGGAGTGCGCCTCGATGTCGGTGCCGCGCGACTGGTACCACCCCGGCCGGGGGCCGGACCTCACCATCGCCGTGTCCCGGCACCGCGCCGCCGACCCCGCCGCCCGGCGGGGCGTCCTGATGATGGCGGCCGGCGGCCCGGGGGCCTCGGGCCTGGGGCGGCCGGCGGGCCTGGCCGCGTACGCGCCGAAGCTGGCGGCCGCCTACGACATCGTGAGCTTCGACCAGCGCGGGGTCGGGGCGAGCACGAACGTGGTCTGCTCCGGGCAGGAGAAGGTGGACGCCCTGTTCGGCGGCGGCGACCTGCGCGACCGGTCGGAGGAGGCCGTGCGCGCCACGGTGGAACGCGCGCGGGACTTCGTACGCGACTGCCGGCGCAACTCGGGCGGTCTGCTGCCCCACATCACCACCGACCAGGCCGTGCACGACATGGACCTGTACCGGGCGCTGCTCGGCACGGACAAGGTGTCGTACTACGGTCCCTCCTACGCCACCTTCCTCGGCGGCTACTACGCGACCCGGTTCCCGCACCGGGTCGAGCGGGTGGTGCTCGACAGCAACATCGACTTCGGCGGCAGCTGGCAGGACTTCCTGACGGGGCAGCCGATGAGCTTCCAGCGCCGCTTCGAGCAGGACTTCCTGCCGTGGCTGGCCGCGAACGACGCGACGTACCACCGGGGCAGGACCCCCGAGGAGGCCAAGGCCTCCTACGAGCGGCTGCGCGCCTCGCTGCGCGAGCGGCCGCTGGACCTCGAGGGGACCCGTGTCACGCCCGACCACCTGGACGCGGCCACGACGAGCATCATCTACAACGGTGACCGGTTCCCGGACCTCGCCATGCTCCTCGGCGTCCTGGAAGACCCCGGGAGCGCGCCGCCCGCCACCCGCCGGGCCCTCGCTCAGAAGCTGAAGCACCCGATGGCGGCGGGGTTCGCCGCGGACTTCTTCTCCGTGATCTGCTCCGACACCCCCTGGAACCGCGACAGCGGCTACTGGGTGCGCAGGAGTGAGGCGGACAGCCGCGCGTACCCCCTGGCCGGAGCGCGGGAGCTGACCTTCACCTCGATCTGCGCCGCCTGGCCCCGCTCCAGGGCTCCGCGCGTCGAGGTCACCGGCAAGGGGCTGCCGCCGGTCCTGATGCTCAACTCCACGCACGATCCGGCGACCTACTACGAGGGGGCCGTACGGGCCCACCAGCGGCTGGCGGGCTCCCGGCTGATCACGGTCCGCGGCGGCGACCACGGCGCCTACCAGGCGAAGAACGCCTGCGTGGACCGCTACGTCGAGGAGTTCCTGCTCGACGGCCGGCTGCCCGCCGCGGACGCCGCCTGCGAGGGGAAGCCGCTGCCGGATCCGGCGGCGGCCGGTCCTCAGGCCGCGGAACCGCTGTCGACGACGAGGTCGGTCCCGACCACGGAGCCGGCCGCGGACGACGCGAGGTAGAGCACGGCGGCGGCCACTTCCTCGGCCTCCGCGACCCGGCCGAGCGGGTTCTCCGACTTCATCCGCTCGGCCCGGTCGGCCTCGGTCTCGCCGGGCCACAGCGACATGGGCGCGGCGGAGGCGCCCGGGCTGACCGCGTTGATGCGGACGCCCTCGTGGATGTGGTCGAGGGCGGCGGCGCGGGTGAGGGCGGAGACGGCCGCCTTCGAGGTGATGTACGCGGCAAGGTTCGGGATCCGCATGTGCGCGCCCAGGTTGGAGGAGACGTTGACGATGGCGCCGCCGCCGTTCTCCCGCATGTGCGCGATCTGGTGCTTCATCGCCAGCCAGACACCGGTGACGTTGGTCCGCTGGACCGCCTCCCAGTCCTCCTCGCTGACCTCGGCGACGGGTCCGACCCCACGGAGTATGCCGGCGTTGTTGACCGCGATGTCCAGCCCGCCGAAGCGGGCGACGCTCTCGCGGACGAGGTCCTGGAGCCGGCCGGAGTCGGTGACGTCGGCGGGGATCGCGGCGGCGGTGCCGCCGGACGCTTCGATGAGGGCGACCGTCTCCTCCAGGGTGGCCGCGGTGCGTCCGGCGGCGACTACGGAGGCGCCCTCGGCGGCGAAGGCGAGCGCGATGGCGCGGCCGAGGCCGGAGCCCGCGCCGGTCACCAGGACGGTCTTGCCGGTGAAGCGGTTCATCTTCGGTGACTCCCTTGAGGGGCGATGGCCCCATATTTGAACGATCGGTTCAGTATTCGGGCATGCGAAAGGCGTGTACGAGGAACCGGGGGCCCGCGCCGCGTGCCGCGCGCGGGGCTCCGTCAGGCCAGCAGGGCCAGGGCCTGCTCCGCCGCGTCCCGCACCCGGGCGGGGTCGTCCGAGGCCTTGCCGACGACCCGGATGCCCTGGAGCAGGACCAGCAGCATCCGGGCCAGGGCGCGCGGATCGCGGTCGGCGGCCAGCTCCCCCTGCCCCTGGGCCCGTACGAGCGCCGAGTGGAGCAGGGTCTCGAAGCGGTCCCAGCTCACCTCCACCCGGCGGGCGGCCGCCGGGTCGTGCGGGGCCAGCTCGGCCGCCGTGTTGGTGAGGAAGCAGCCGGTGCGCCGCTCCCCCGGGGACGCGGCCTCCGCCGCGAAGCGGCGCAGCACGGCCCGTACGGCGGGCAGCGCCGGCCCCGGCGCGGAGAGCTCGGACAGGAGCAGCGGGTGGTGCGTCTCGGCGTAGCGGTCCAGCGCCTTCAGGTAGAGCTCGTGCTTGCTGCCGAAGGTCGCGTAGATGCTGGCGCGCCCGATGCCGAGGTGCTCGACGAGGTCCGCCACCGACGTCGCTTCGTAGCCGCGGCGCCAGAACAGCTCGAGAGCCGACTGGAGCGCGGCGTCCGGATCGAATTCCTTGGTCCTGGCCACGTCGAAGATCATAAGACTGACTGGAACGAACGGTCAAGAATGATCTGGCCTCCGGCTCCAGGGCCCTCCCGGCGCGCCGCACCCGTCCATCCGTGCTGTCCTCGTATGGGGGAGGGCACGGAAGAAGTTCCGGAGTACGCGCAGAGCCGAGGAGGAACCATGAACAGGAACCTGCGGGCCCGCGACATCATGACCAAGGGCGTGCAGTGCGTCCGCCAGGAGCAGTCCCTGCTGGACGCGTCGCGCATGATGCGCGACCTGAACGTCGGATGCCTGCCCATCTGCGGGGACGACGAGCGCCTCCAGGGGCTGATCACGGACCGCGACATCGTCGTCAAGTGCTGCGCCGAGGGCAAGGACCCGGCGAAGGTCCGGGCCGGGGAACTCGCCGGCACCCTGCACTGGGTGGACGCCGAGACCAACGCCCAGGAGGCGCTGGACACCATGGAGATCCACCAGATCAAGCGGCTGCCGGTCATCGACGTGGCCGGCGGCCACCGCCTGGTCGGCATGATCACCGAGGCCAATCTGGCGAAGAACCTCTCCGACGAGGACATCGCGGAGTTCGCGGTACGCGTCTACGCCGCCAACTGAGCGGGGCCGTCCGCCGACCGCCGACCGCCATCCACCGGCCGCCACCCGTGACCACCGGCCGGCGGGCTCGTTGAACGGGGCGGTCAGCGAAGTGCGCAGTGCGCCGGCCGGGGACTTCCAGCCCGGCCGGCGCGTTGTGTTCTCGGGGCCCGGGAACGGTTCGGGGCGTACCGGATAGGTCACTGGTTCCGGTTCTCGTCCACCGTCGTCCGGGGACCCTGGAGAGAACCGAGTGCGCACCCGCGGATTCCCGCCGTCGCCCGTCGCCGCCGCCCTGACCTGCCTGCTCGTCGCCCTGGCCGCGGTGGGCGACCGGCCGGCCGGGCCTCCCCCGCCGCGCGGCGTCACCCGCACCTCGGCCGGCGCCGCCGCCGTCCTGGAGGACGCGCGGACCCCCTTCAGCATGCTGGCCGTCACCGCCCCCGCGGGCCGCGGAGCGCAGGGCGGCACGTACCGGGTCCGCGCCCGGGCCCGGGCCTCCGGCGCCTGGTCCCCGTGGACGGTGGTGGAGGCCGGGGAGCCGTGGTGGGCCGGGCCGTCCGCCGGCGTGGAGGTGCGCGCCGACGGCGCCGGGGCCCGGCTGCCGGCCGGGCTGCGGCTGGACCTCGTCGACCCGGGCCCCGGACCCGCGGCCGGGGCGGAGCCGGCCGCGTACGCGGTGGCGGGGACGGCCGCACGCCCCCGGATCGTCCCGCGCGCCGGCTGGGGCGCCGTCGAGAACCCCGGGGACCCCACGGTGTACGGCCGGGAGGTGAAGGCGGTGTTCCTCCACCACACCGCCCAGAGCAACGACTACGACTGCGCCGACTCCCCGGCGGTCGTGCGCGGGCTACAGGCCCTCCACCAGCGGGTCAACGGCTGGAAGGACCTCGGCTACAACTACGTGGTCGACAAGTGCGGCACGGTCTTCGAGGGCCGGGCCGGCGGCTCCGGACGGCCGGTCACCGGGGCGCACACCCTCGGCTTCAACAACGACACCCTGGGCGTCGCGGTGATCGGCCGGTACTCCGACCGGGAGGCCGAGCCCGCGGCCACGGCGGCCGTCGCGCGCCTCGCGGCCTGGGCCCTGGGCCGCTACGGGTACGACCCCGCCGGCACCGTCACCCTCACCGCCTCCATCGACAACGGCCGCTCCCGGGCCGGGGAGCGGGTGACCGTGGAGCGGATCTCCGGCCACCGCGACGTCTTCACCACCGAGTGCCCCGGAACGGCCCTCTACGGGCAGCTCCCCGCCATCCGCGCGCAGGCCTCGGACCCGGTCACCGGGCTGGTCGGCGGCCTCGTACCGCCCAGGCGCGGGCGGTGAGCGCGATGGATCCGTCGGGCCGTACGGGCAGGGCCGCGGCGACCGGCCCGCCCGGCCGCACCGCCCGGGTCGCCTCGGCCACCGCCGCCTCCGGGGCGGGCAGGAAGTTCAGCGCGAGCGCGCTGACGGCGGCGTCGCAGGCCCCGTCGCGCACGGGGAGCGCCTGCGCGTCGGCCACCGCGAAGACCGCCGCGCTGACGGCGGCGGCGCGGCTCCGGCCGCCCAGGTGTCGAACCGCTCCTGCACGCGGCCTAGACGGGGTGGCCGTCGGGGCCGGTGTGGTCGGCCTGGCTGGAGAACTTGTTGAGGAAGACGTCGTACAGGCCGTCGGGCCGGCGGGTGAGGGTGGCCCCGTCCTGCCAGGTGCCGTTGTCGTCCCACCACTGGCTGCCGTACGGATCGCCCTGGTTCTGGTGGATGTTGTGCATGCCGAGCCCGTGGTCGAAGGGCTCGCCGAAGATCATGATCTCCCTGCCGGGGACGAGGATGGGCTCCAGTGCCCGGGCGGCGTCGAGGTTGGAGCCGGAGACCCAGGGGCGGGGCGGATTCAGCCGGTTCAGGAGGTCCTGGAGCCAGGCGGGCGGGCGCAGGACGAAGGCACAGCCGGGGCGGTCCACGAGGGCCGGGTGGCGCAGGTAGTCCAGGGCGCCCGAGCCCGAACTCATCGACAGCTCGTGGTAGCCGGGAGGCAGGGCGGGCACGGGGTCGAGCACGGAGGCGGCCAGGGTGAACACCTTCCACTGGACGCCGGTGGCCGACTGCTTGCTGTCCACGTCGACGGCGCACCGGTATCGGCCGGCGGGCGCGTCCACCTCCAGGTTGACGTGGAACCAGTGCCCCTGGGTGTCGGGCTGGTCGCGGAAGTGGCGGTGCAGCGTCCCTGACAGCACGCCGTAGGAGTCGAGCGGCATGCGGCCAGTCAACCACCGGCCCCGCGCACGGCGGTGTGACGCGCGGAGGATCCCCTCCCCGGCCCCCGGCCGGCCGTACTCAGGTCGCGCGGTCTCAGTTCGCGCAGTCCGTGTCGCGGGCGGGGCGCTCGCCGGTGGTGAGGAAGCGGGTGACGGTGCGGTTCCCGCAGGCGTTGCCGTTGCCGAGGTACATGCCGTGGCCGCCCTGCTCGACCGTGACCATGACGGCCCGGCGGCCGAGGGCGCCCCGCATCTTCAGGCTCTCGGAGTGGGGCGTGGACGGATCCCGGCGGCTCTGGACCATGAGGACGTTCGAGGGGCCGTGGCCGGTGATCCGGGTGGGCTTGTGTCCGGGGGCGCTCTTCCAGAAGGAGCACGGGAGCACGTTGACCGGCATCCCGGCCGTCAGCGGGTGGCGGGCCCGGTCCTCGTCGACGGCGCGCTGGTGGCCGGTCCGGGAGGCGGCGGGCCAGGCCACGTCGTTGCACACGACCGCGACCGTCAGCGCGGCGTCCTCGTCGCGCAGCGGCCCGGCGAGCTCCGGCGGCAGGGCGGGGGTGCGGGCCGGGTTGCGCAGGGCGGTGACGAGCCGGGCGAAGCCGGGGAAGGCGGCGTCGCTGTAGAGGGCGTTCTGCAGGGCCTGGCGCAGGCCGTTGCCGGTCAGGGGCACGCCCGGGGTGGTGGACGGCCGGGGCGCGCGGTCCAGGGAGGCGGCGAGCTCGAGCACGAGGGGGCGCACCTCCTCGGGACGCGGCGCCAGCCGCAGGCCCTCCTTGTCGCGGTCGGGGTGGGCGGCCCAGGCGGCGAAGTCGGGGAAGCGGTCGTCGGCGCCCTTGCTCATGTTGGCCAGCCAGCCCCGGGCGACCCGCTCCGGGTCGGGGTCGCCGCTGCTGTCGAGGACCCAGCGGTCGGTGCGTCCGGGGTACGTCTGCGCGTACACGGCGCCCACGTAGGTCCCGTACGAGACTCCCCAGGCGGAGAGCTTGGCCTCGCCGAGCGCCATGCGGAGCCGGTCCATGTCGCGGACCTCGTTGGCGGTGGTGAAACTGCGCAGCACGGGCCCGCCGTTGCGGGCGCAGGCCTCGGCGACGCGCTGGGAGCGGGCGAGGTTCTCGCCGATGTCCCCGTCGGGGCCGGGCCAGGAGCGCAGGGTGGTGAGGTAACGGTCCTCGGGGGCCAGGCCGCAGCTCGCGGTGGTGCTGCCGCCGACCCCGCGGGGGTCGAAGGCGACGAGGTCGTACGCGCCGGCGAGCTGCTCCTGGAGGGCCGCGCCCTTCTGGGTGAGGCGCTGTACGCCCGAGCCGCCCGGGCCGCCGGGGATCACGACGAGGGTGCCGCGCCGGGCCTGGGGCCGGTCGCTGCGGATCCGGGAGACGGCCACGCTGATCTGCGGGCCGGCGGGGTCGTCGTAGTCGAGCGGTACGGGGAGGTCGGCGCACTCCTGGGCGGCGGGGCCGTCCGGCTTGGCGCAGGGGTGCCAGTTGAGCCGGGGGATCTCCGCGCGGGGCCCGCCGGCCGCTGCCGCCGGTAGGGCGGTGGCGGTCAGGGCGGTGGCGGTCAGGGCGGTCGCGGTGGCGGCGGAGAGGGTGAGCAGGAGGGCCTTGTTCCGTGAAGTGGTCATGGGGGAAGCCTCGTCGAGCGGGCTCCTCGGACCCATCCGGCAGCCGCCCGCTCCGGGGTGGGGCTAACCCCCCTTACAGGAAGCGGCCGTTGACCCGGTGGGCGGTGCAGCAGGCGTCGCGGTGCATCTGGCGCAGGACGGGACGCCAGGCCGGGGCGGGGGTGACGGGGTGGGGGAAGGCGGCTTCCAGGGCGGCGCGTTCGTACAGGGTGCCCGCGCGCAGGGTCGCGCGGACGCGGACCAGGTCGGCGAAGTCGGTGAAGGGGTCGCCGTCGACGAGGGTGAGGTCGGCGAGTTTGCCGGGTTCGGCCGTGCCGAGGTGGCCGGCGGCGCCGTAGACGCGGGCCGGGGTGCGGGTGGCGGTGGTGAGGGCCTCGGCCGGTGACAGGCCGTACCGGTGCAGGGCGCGCAGGGCGAGGTGGAGGTGGAGGCCGACCGGGGTGAGGGGGGCGTCGGTGCCGAGCGCGACGCGGCCGCCGCCCGCGAGGACGCGCCGGTAGACGGCCACCTCCCGTTCCAGGGCGGTGTGCTGCTCGGCGGTGGGCGGCTGGGCGGCGGCGGCCCGGAGGGTGGCCACGTCCCAGGGCGGCATCATGGCCGTGACCCGTGCTTCGGCGGCGAGCGCCGGGTCGGCGCCGATGAGGGGCAGGGCCGTGAAGGGGGTGGCGACGAGGTCGAATCCGCCGTGCGTGTAGACCTCCAGGGTGTCCTGGTGGGTGAGGCCGGCGGGGGTGGCGCCGTGGCCGTGCTCGGCGCGTTCGGTGGCGACCAGGTGGGTGGTCAGGTCCTGGCCCGACTGGATGCCCGGGGCGCACAGGTGGGAGCCGGCGAGGACGCCGAGCCGTTCGTGGGCGAAGCGGGCGGCTTCCTCCATGAAGTCGTACGGGGCGCGGACATAGGTTTTGACGAAGTCCCAGTCCAGGGCCTCGGCGCGGGCCAGTGAGCGGGCGAGTCCGGCGCGGGTGCGGTGGGCGCGTCCCATGCTGTAGGCGACGCGGGAGCCGTCGAGGAGTTCGCCGCCGGCCAGCAGCCGGGGGGAGGCCAGGCGGCCGGCTCGGATGTCCTCGCGCAGCCGGGCCTGTTCGTGGGCGGAGCCGCCGAGGGAGACGGCGGTGGTGATCCCGTAGGCCAGTTGCAGGGCGCCCTGGCGGGCCCCGTAGGTGTAGGGGTACGGGTGGACGTGGGAGTCCCACAGCCCCGGCAGGACGGTGCCCCGGGAGGCGTCGACGGTGCGGGCGGCGCGGCGGCGCGGACGGTGCGGCTCGACGGCGGTGATGCGGCCGCCGCTGATGAGCAGGTCGACGTCGGCGCGGGGCGGGGATCCGGTGGCGTCCCACAGCAGTCCGGCGTGCACGACGGTGTCGACGGGCTCGGGGCGGCGGTAGGACAGGGCGACGGGAACGCTGCGGGGCGCGGCCGCGGGGGCGCCGGCGGAGTCGAGGGTGAGCAGGCGCAGGCGGGCGCCGGACTGGTAGAGCAGGGTGCGGGAGTCCCCGGACCAGGAGGGGTGGTCGGCCGCTTCGTCGGTGAGGCGGCGGGCGGGGCCCGCGGGGGTGCCGTCGGGGGTGACGGGGAGCAGCCAGAGGGCCGATTCGCTGACGCAGGCCAGGAAGCGGCCGTCGGGCGACCAGACGGGGCCGGAGGCGTAGCGGTCGGAGAGCGAGGCGTGCGGGGCGAGGGCGTGCAGGCGGGCGGCGCCGGTGGCGGTGTCGACGATCCGGATGAGGTTGTAGCCCTCGCGGAAGCGGCGGCTGAGCCGGTTGCGGTCGCAGAGGGCGATGTGACGTCCGTCGGGGGACCAGCTGGGCGGGCTGGGCAGGCCACCGCCGCCGAGGGCCGCCACGAGCGGGGTGTCGGTCCCGGTCCGCAGGTCGCGTACGACGAGCCGCCCGGCGAGGTCGAGGGCGGCGAGGCGGGTGCCGTCCGGGGAGAGGGATCCGTAGACGCGGCCGCTCGGGGAGAGCACGCTCTCGCGGCCGTCGGCGAGTTCCCTGCGGCGTACGGTGTTCAGGCCGTCGCGGTCGTCGGTGTACACCAGTGCCCGGCCGTCCGGGGTCCACACCGGCCCCTGGACGTAGGCGGTGGCCGGGGCCTGGAGGATCCTGCGCGGGGCTCCCCCGGTGACGGAGGCGGTCCAGAGGGCGCCCAGCGCGGCGAAGGCCACGCTGCGGCCGTCGGGTGAGAGGGCGGGGAGGTGGATGCCGCGTACCGGGCGGGGGTGTTCGGCCTCCAGGTCGTACTCCTTGACCGGGTAGCGGGGGCGGGGCACTTCGAGGGTGGCGTCGAGGGGGATCTCGTGGCCGGCGCCGTCGCGGTGGGGGCGGATCACCCGGAACCGGCCGTCGAGGGTGATCAGGAGGCGGTCGTCGCCGATCCAGCGCGGGGGCGCGGGGGCGAGGTCGCCGTCGAGGGGGACCGGGCGGCCGTCGGCGTACAGCGTCAGGTTCTCCGCCTTGCGGGGTCCGGGGGTGGCGGACAGCCAGGCGGTGCGGCCGGCCGGGGAGAGCGCGGGGGCCAGCAGGCTGCCGCTGGTGACGGTGTGTTCGGTCCGTACGGGATCCCCCGCGGCACCCGCGCCGCCGGCGGCGACGGAGGCGAGGGTCCGGGCGGTGAGGGTCTCGCCCGTGAGGGTGGCGCGCAGGAACAGGACGCGGGCGCCGTCCGGGGAGAAGACCGGGTCGAGGTCCTCCCAGGCACCGTCCTGGGCGGGTCCGGACTGGCCCGGCACTCCGGTGAGGCGGCGCAGGCCGCCGTCGGCGACGGATACGGTCCAGATCCGGTACGGGCTGCCGGCGACGGGGTCCCCGCCGCGTTCGGAGCAGAAGGCGAGGGTGCGGCCGTCGGGCGACCAGGCGGGCGCGCGGTGGTCGAAGGGGCCGTCGGTGAGGCGGCGCAGGCCGGAGCCGTCGGCGCGCATCACCCAGATGTGGAAGGCGCCGCCGCGGTAGGCGCTCATGGCCACGCGGCGCCCGTCCGGGGAGAACACCGGGCGGCCGGGTTCCAGGTCGGGCGGGGTGAGCCGGGTGGCGGGCGAGCCGTCCGGGGGCAGTGACCAGAGGATGTTCTGGACCTCGGCGATGACGCGCCGCCCGTCGGCGGTGGCGGTGGCCGCGCCGTTGGTGGCCCGGGTGAAGCGCAGGACTGCCCGGTCCCCGGCCGGTGGCGCCGCCGATGGCGCGGATGCCGCCGCCGAGGCCCGGGCCGGGGGCGCGGCCAGTGCCGCCAGCGCCCCGGCCGAAGCCGCCCGCAGAACCGTCCTGCGCCCCATCCGCACCCCGGCCACCCGCCTCACCCGTCGTTCCCGCCCGACTGCCCGTCAGGCAGCCAAACGATCACGACCCCGTTTCGGCAACGGTGGCCCGGGAGCGGGCTCACCCCGGTGGACCGGGGTCCACCGGGGTGAGGGGGCAGGGCCGCGTCAGGAGATGCGCATGTTGGCCATCATGCCCATCGCGCCGTGGTCGAACAGGTGGCAGTGGTAGACGTAGGTGCCGCGGTAGCCGGTGAAGGTGGCCTGGAGCTTGACGGTCTCGTTCGGCTTGAGGGGGACGGTGTCCTTCAGGCCGGTCTCGGGGCCGGAGGTGACCGGCTGGCCGTTGCGCTCCAGCACCCGGAACTGCACCAGGTGCATGTGGAAGTTGTGCGGGGCGATCTGGTTGACGTTCTTCACGGTCCAGATCTCGGTGGCACCGTAGGCGATCTCGGTGTCGATGCGGTCCATGTCGTACGTCTTGTCGTTGATGTACGCGCTGCCGCCCGGGGCCTCGTCCATCCGCATGTCGAAGTGCCGGGTGACGCTCGCCTCGCCCAGCGGCGGCAGGGTCCGCAGCCGCTCGGGGACCACGCTGTTGTCCTGCGCGGTGCGGGTGACCCGGAACTGGAGCACCTTGCCGACCACGTCCGCGGACTCGAAGGGCGCGATCTCGTTGTTGTGCAGCTCGATGACGGTGCCGACGGGGTAGCGGGAGAAGTCGATGACGACGTCGGCCCGCTCGCCGGGGCTGATGGCGACCACGTTGGTGCGGTGCGGGGTGGGCAGCAGGCCGCCGTCGGTGCCGATCTGGACGAGCTCGGAGTCGTCGGCGAGGCGGAGGCCGAAGAAGCGCTGGTTGGAGGTGTTGGTGAGGCGGAAGCGGTACTTGCGGGCCGCGACCTCGAAGAACGGCCAGGACTTGCCGTTGGCGAGGATGACGTTGCGCTTCATGAAGTCACCCATCTGGTAGATGAGTTCACCGCTCTCCAGGAAGCGGGCGTCGCGCAGCGAGACCGGGACGTCGTACTGGCCGGAGGGCAGGCCCAGGCGGCGCTCGATGTTGTCGGTGAGGAGGTAAGTGCCCGTCATGCCGCGGAAGACGTTCTCCGACTCCATGTGGTGGGCGTGGTCGTGGAACCACAGGTTCGCGTGCGGCTGGGTGTTGGGGTACGTGTACGTCTTGGTGCCGCCGCCGGCCGCGATGAGGTCCATCGGGGAGCCGTCGCTGTCCTGCGGGACGTGGGCGCCGTGGAGGTGGATCGAGGTGGGGACCGCGAGGGAGTTGGTCTGCTTGATCACGACGCGCCGGCCCGACTCGGCCTTGATGACGGGGCCGGGGAAGGAGCCGTTGAAGGTGCGCAGCGGGGTCTTCAGGCCCGGCACGATCTCCTTGGTGGCTTCCTTCAGGGTCATGCGGTAGTAGCTGGTGCTGCCCGTGTTCAGGTAGGGCTGGAGTACCGGGGCCAGCGGCATCTTCTGCGCGAACTTGGTTATGCCGGCCGCGTCGAGTTCGGCCGCGGTGGTGCGGGGGCCGGCCGTGGCGGCGTTCACGACGGGCAGCAGCATGCCGCCGGTGCCGACGATGCTGGTGGCGGCGACGCCTGCCCGGAGTGCGGTCCGTCGAGTGATCACTGTTCCCCCGTGGGTCTGGCCCGGCGCCTCGTGTGCCGGTCGGAAATGGCGCAAGCCTGCGCGGTGGTGGACGACGGCAAGCCTGTTCGAGTGCGATCGTGCGGCGCTGGTGCGGCTGTGGAGGCGGGGTGAGGCTGCTGGGAACGGGCTGCGTACGATGCCCGGTGATGTCGACGCGAACGGGGGCCGGGCGCCATGGGTGAGCTGACGGAGCACCAGGAGAAGGCGCTGAGGGAGAGGACGGAGTCGGGGGCCCGCGGGCTGCTGCTCGGTCTGGCACTCGGAGAGACCCTCGGCGCGGTGGGGGCGGCGCCCGCGCCGGCGGGGACCCTGCGGGCGGGAGTCTGCACCCAGCTGGCCTGCTTCACCGTGGAGGGTTCCGTACGGGCCATGGTGCGCGGGAGCCACAAGGGCATCTGCCATCCCCCGTCGGTGCTGTGGCACGCGTACTGCCGCTGGTCGTACCTCCAGGGCCTCGAGCGCGAACGCGTGCGCGAACGCTGGGATCCCTCCGGTACCAAGCCGTGGCCGGACGGCTGGCTCGCCGGGGTGCCCGCGCTGGCGGAGCGGCGCGGCAGTGCGCCGGCCACGGTGGCGGTCCTTTCGGGGCTGAGGCAGGGCACGTTCGAGGAGCCGGCGAACGGCAGCCGGGGCTGGCACGCCGTGGGCCGGACGCTGCCGCTGGCGCTCCTCGGCTCGGCCCGGTCGCCGCGGTACGCGCGGTTCTGGGGCGACCGGGCCCGCGAGGTGGCGGCGCTGACCCACGGGGACGCCGGGGCGCAGTGGGCGGCGGCGTGCGCGACCGTGCTGGGCGGGCACTGCCTGGCCGGGGATTCGGTCCGCGGGGCCGCCGAGAGCGCGCTGGCGGCGCTGGGCGGCGCGGATGGTCTGCCGGGGGCGGAGCCGGGCCGGCTGGCCGGAGCGCTCGGCGAGGCCGTCGGCCACCCGGCGCAGCCGGCCCGGCTGGCGCGGCTCGCGCCGGACCCGACGGCCTGGGCGGCCCTGCTCGGGGGCCTGTACGCGGCGGCCTCGTTCCCGGGGCGCGGGGAGGTGGCGCAGGCCCTGCGGTTCGCGGCGACGGCACCCGACGGGGAGTCGGTCGCCTGCGTGGCGGGGGCGCTGCTGGGGGCGGTGCACGGTGCGCAGGCGCTGCCGGTGGAGCTGGTGAGCCGGCACGAGCTGGCCTGGGTCCTGGACACCCTCGCCCGGGACGTGCTCGCCGAGGTCACGGATTCCCCGGGAGGCAGTGAGTACGTGGCGGGCCGGGACCCGTACTGGCTGGGCCGTTACCCCGGCTGGTGAGGAGGCGTTGGGCCGTGTGGGCGGCTGTTCGGGGCGTCCGGCGCGGCAGGGGCGATCAGGTCCCCTCCATGGCTCCGCAGCCGGGGATATTGGATGAATAGCGCCGCGTACGCGCTCTGCCAGGCTTCTTGACGCTTCATCACACTGGAGGCAATGCGTGATGCGCACACGGTCCGTTCTGGTGGCCACCGCCCTGCTCACGACGCTGTTGCACACGGCGGACGGGGCGGCTGCCGCGAGCGGGCACCCTTCCGTTGACGGGCAGGCGTCCTACGACGGGCAGGCGGGGCACGACCTGGCCCTGTACGGGATCAAGGGCTCGGGGAGCACGGGACGCGCGGGGGCCCAGGAGTTCACCACCGACGACGACCGGCTCTCGCGGGTCGCGCTGTTCCTCAGCAGCGCCGCGGCCACCGGGAAGCTGACCGTGCAGGTGCGTACCGCCCGGGACGACGCCGGCTCAGCCGTCGCCGCGGCCACGGTCGACCTGGCCCGGCTGGGCGGGCCGGGCGCGGGCTGGGTGGAGGTCCCGCTGACGGCCGGGCTGCGGCCCGGTGCCCGGTACTACCTCTTCGCCCAGGCCACCACCTCCGAGGACAGGGCGGTCACCTGGCACGGCACCCGGGCCGCCGCGGCCGGGTCCCGGCCGGGCGCGCAGTACGACCAGGACCGGGGCGGGTGGCAGGCGGGCACGGGGCGGCTCGCGTTCTTCGTGAACCCGGCCGGCTCCGAGCGGTGCGGGGAGACCGAGGCCTGCTACGTCCCGGCCTCGATGAAGCCCGCCCGGACGGCGGGCCTGCTGTCCAACGGGCGCACGGTGGAGGCCGTCGACCCGCCCTTCGCCGTGGGCGCCCGCTACGTCGAGGGCAGCAACGTCCTGGTGCTGCCCTCCGGCCGCTGGCGCTACCTGCCCGAGGGCGCGGCGGCGTCCCGGGTGGTCGAGGCCGAGGACCCGGGCGCCGTGGCGCAGATCGCCGAGTCCCGGCGCTGGCTGGCCCGGGGCCTGGTCCCGGGGGCGGCAGGGGTCCGGCGCGAGAGCGCGGAGCGGGCGCTGCTGTCGATGCGGGCGCTGCTGCGGCCGAACGGGGCGCTGGCCGCGGCCTGGTATCCGTTCTGGGACTTCTCCTGGCCGCGCGACTCCGCCTTCGCGGCGGCCGCGTTCGCGCACACCGGCCACGACGAGGAGGCGTACCGGATCCTGCGCTACAACGCACGGACGCAGCGGCCGGACGGCACCTGGGAGGCCCGTACCAAGCTCGACGGCTCGGGGCCGCCGGACACCCGGCAGTGGCAGCTCGACGCGAACGGCTGGGTGCCCTGGGCCACCTGGCAGTGGTACCAGACGGCGCCCCGGGCGGACCGGGCGGAGCGGCTGCGCGCGCTGTACCCGGCGATCGTGAAGGCGGCCGACTACGCGGCGTCCTCCCTGGACGGCGAGGGGCTGCCGCCGGCCTCCCCCGACTACTGGGAGCTGCCGACGACCACCGTCAACATCGGGACGGCCGCGCCGCTGCTGTCCGGGCTGCGGGCCGCCGCCGACCTGGCCTCCGGGCTCGGCCAGGAGGGGGACGCGGCGCGCTGGACGCTGGCGGCGGGGCGGCTGGAGGCGGGCATCGCCCGGCGGTTCGCGCCGCTCGGCTACCAGCGCACCGTCGACGGGCTGCACGGCCACGACAGCGCGGCCGCGTTCATGGCGCCCCCGTTCAACGCGGCTCCCGCCGATCTGCCCCGGGCGCTCGACGACACCTACCGGGCCCTGCTGCGCCCCAACGGCGGGCTGGTGCCGGGCAGTGACCCCGACACGCGGTGGGGGAACATCACCTGGACGGCGAGCACCTCCTTCTTCGCGCTGGCCTGGTCCGGGACGGGCGAGCGGGAGAAGGGCGCGGCCGTGCTCGACTGGGTGCTCGCCCAGCGCAACGTCCTGGGCGAGCTCCCCGAGACGGTGGACGCGCAGGGGCTCCCGAAGGCCGTCGTGCCCCTCGGCTGGACCGACGCGCTGGTCCTCCTGGCCCTCGTCCAGCAGGAGGGCACTCCCCTGCCCACGCCGCCCGCTCCCCGTACTTGACCTACGGGTACACAATGATGTTGAGTACCCGTCATGGGAAGGCCGAAGCAGTTCGATCCGGAAACCGCCGTCGAGCAGGCCATGCAGGTGTTCTGGCGCCAGGGGTACGCCGCCACCACGCCGCAGGACCTGGTCGACGCGCTCGGCATCGGCAAGGGCAGCCTCTACAACGCCTTCGGCAGTAAGCACGCCCTGTTCGAGCTGGCGCTGCGCCGGTACCGCGACAAGCAGGCACAGGCCCTGGTCGAACTCCTCGGCGGGGACGGCCCCGCGAAGGAGCGGCTGCGCGGGGCGCTGCGGCTGCTCACCGAGATGGACCTCACCGATCCCGACCGGCGCGGCTGCATGGGGATCAACACCGCCGCCGAGCTGGCGGGGGCGGACGCGGTGGCCTCCGAACTGGTGCGGCGCATGTTCGACCGCACGGAGGAGGCCTTCCGGGCGCTGGTCGAGGAGGGCCAGCGGAGCGGGGAGATCGCGCCCGGGCGGGACGCGCGCGCCGTCGCGAGCATGCTGCTGAGCACCCTCATCGGACTGCGGCTGCTCGGGCGCCTCGCCGAGGGGCCCGAACGGCTCGACCGGGTGGTCGACGCGACCCTCGACTCCCTCTGATCCGGACCATTCCGACAGGGCCACCACTGCACCACGGGTGGTCCCGTCATGCCCATATTTTGTACCTGTAGCTCAAGAACTGGGGAACTCATGAAGCTCGGACTGCACTCCAAGACCGCGATCGTCACCGGCGCCGGCCGGGGCATCGGCCTCGCCACCGTGCGCGCCCTGCTGGAGGAGGGCGTCCGCGTCCTCGGCGCCGCCCGTACCATCACCCCCGAACTCGCCGCCTCCGGCGCCGTCCCCGTCTCGGCGGACCTCACCACGCCCGCCGGCGTGGCCGCGCTCGTGGAGGCCGCCGACGCGGAACTCGGCGGCGTCGACCTGCTGGTCAACAACGTGGGCGGCGGCCCCGACACCGGGCGGCTCACCGGCTTCCTCGACACGGACGACGCCCAGTGGGCCGGCTACCTGGACGTCAACCTGTACAGCACGGTGCGCGTGACCCGGGCGGTGCTGCCCGGCCTGCTCGAGCGCCGCGGCGCGATCGTCAACGTCTCCTCCGTCAACTCCCGCCTCCCCGCCTCCGGCCCGGTGGCCTACAGCGCGGCCAAGGCGGCGCTCACCGCGCTCGGCAAGTCGCTCGCGGAGGAGTTCGGCCCGCGCGGGGTGCGGGTCAACACCGTCTCGCCCGGGGTGGTCCGTACCGCGATCTGGGAGGACCCGGAGGGCTTCGGCGGCAAGGTGGCGCAGGCCGCCGGCGTCGACCACGCCGCCTTCCTGAAGGGGATCCCGGAGGCCTTCCGGATCACCACCGGGCGGATCACCGAGCCGCAGGAGGTGGCCTCGCTGATCGTGTTCCTGCTCTCGGAGGCCGCCGCCAACATCACGGGCGCGGACTACGTCGTCGACGGCGGCACGCTGAAGACGGTCTGACGGCCCCGCACGGCAAAGAGCCGGGCCCGGGACGAGGTCCCGGGCCCGGCAGGAGGGGCTGCCCTCCGTTTACTTGGTGGTGTAGTGGAGCCACCACTCGTGCGGCGCCTCCTGCTTGCACACGTAGGACTTGTAGTGGCCCTTCTTCCCGGCGGCCTCACAGGAGGACTTGCTGGGGTAGGGGCCCTTCTTGCCCTTGGCCCGGTGCTCCTGCACCGACACGGCGGTGATGTCGTGCTGCGGGGCGGCCAGCGCCGCCGGTCCGGCCATGATCAGGCCGGCGGTGACCAGAGCCAGCGGAGCGATCCGTGCGATCTTTGCGTACATGATGGGTTCCTCTTTCCGGGTTCCTCCGATGCCCGTCCGGGCTTCGGACCATCAACGTACGAAGCCCCCGGTCCCGGGCACATGGTCCCCAGGTCCCGGTCCGGTCCCGGCCGTACGCGGGAGCACCGCCCTGACCACCGTCCCGGTCCCCGTGCTGACCAGGGCGAAGGTGCCGCCCAGCTCCTCGGCGCGCTCGGCCATCGAGCGCAGGCCCACCCCGCCGTCGGCGGGCACCCCCTCGGGGACGCCCTCGCCGTCGTCCCTGACCTCCACCGTCACCGCCTCGGGGGTCAGCACCACCGCCGCGTGGGCGTGAGCGGCACGCGCGTGGCGGACCACGTTGTTCAGGGCCTCCGCCGCGATCCGGTACAGGGCCACCTCCACGGCGGCCGGGAGCCCGGGGAAGGGCTCGGGGGCGAGGCTGACGGTGATCCGCAGGGTGCGGCCCAGGTGCTCGGCGAGCTGGCGCAGGGCGCGGGGCAGGTCGGCGCCGTCCAGGGCGGCGGGGGCCAGACCGCCGGTGATGTGGCGCAGTTCGTCGATGGCCTGGCCGATGCCGCCGGAGACGGTGGCCAGCGAGGCCGTGGCCCTGGTGCCGGGCGGTATGGCCGCGCGGGCGGCGTCCACCTGGAGGCGCAGCCCGGACAGGGCCGGCCCGAGGCCGTCGTGCAGGTCGTGGCGCAGCCGGCGCCGCTCCTCCTCGCGGGCCAGGACGATCTGTTCGCGGCTCGTCTGGAGTTCCTCGTAGAGCTGGAGGGAGGCGATGGCGGGCGCGCTGTGGTCGGCGAGGATCCGTACGGCCTCGCGGTCCTGCTGGTCCAGGGCGAGTTCGCCCGCGCGCGGCGGGACGTAGAGGTGGCCGATGGCGTTGTCCCGGTGGACCAGGGGGAAGGCCTCGTCGAGGGCGCCCGGGCTGCCCAGGCGGGCCAGTTCGCGCTCCCCGTGCCGGGTGTGGATCACCAGGCGGGCGGCCGGCAGCCGCAGGGTGTGCACGACCGTGTCGCACAGCAGGCGGGGCATGTCACCGGGGTCGAGGGCATGGCTGAGCCGGTCGGCGAGGGCGCGCACCGCCTGGTAGGGCTGGGCGCGTTCGCCGTAGTAGTAGCGGTCGACCAGCCGGGCGGTCCAGCGCGCGGTGGGCCGCAGCAGGGCGCCGACCAGCAGGGTGAGGCAGGCCATCAGCGCGGACTCGGGGGTCAGCGAGCCCGGCGCGAAGTAGTCGAGGACGAAGGCGCCGCCCGCGTAGGCCATGAACAGCGCGAAGGTCAGGACGAAGGCGGTCAGGATGCGCCGCCCCGCCCGGTCCAGGGCCCAGGTGCGCTCCCGGATGTGGACGTAGCCCACGGTCGCCGGCCAGGAAGCGGCGGCCAGGTAGACGATGACGACCTCGAAGCCCATGGGCGGGTCGCCGTACTGGTTGACGGCGATCACCGCGATCCACAGCAGGTACGGCACCGCCAGGATCGCGTAGGGGCGGTCGGACTTCTGGGTGCGGGGCCAGCGGATGACCATGATGAGGATGCCGACGCCCGCGATGACCGGCGGGACCCAGCGCGAGGCGGTGTCCATCCACGGCGTGAGCAGGCGCTCCACGTCGGCCCATCCGCCGCCCGCGATGGGGGTGGGGACCCCGTAGTAGACGAAGCCGGGGCGGGTGAAGACGTAGTACTGCTGGGCGGCGCTGAAGACGGCGGTGAACGCCACGTACGGCAGGCCCCACCTGCGGGGGAACCGGCCGGTGGGGAGCCACAGCGGCATGGGATAGATGATGATGTTGATCAGGGTGAACGCGACCATCACCAGGATGAACACGGCGGTGAGCACGCCCGGTCCGGCTCCGTGCACCACGGCGGTCTGCGGCACCACCTGGGCCAGGGTCAGGGCGCAGCCGCAGCACAGCATGAGCGTGCCGAGGACGCGTGCGGTCCGGCGGGCGGCGAAGACCATGCCGGTGAGGGCGATGCCGAGGCCGACGAGCACGTGGTCGGCGGCGAGGTGGAGGCGGACGGCGCTCAGGGCGGGGTGGCCCAGGTGGGTGAGGGTGACCACGCCCCAGGTGAGGGCGGCGAGCATGGTGAGGACGCAGACGGCGTACGCGGGCAGCATCTCCGGCCCCGAGCGGGGCGTGCTCGCCGTGGTCCGGTTCACTGTGCTCATGTCGGCCTCCCCGGCCGCTCGGGGCGTTGGTTTCCAGCCTGGCGCGCCCCCGGTCCCGGGCGCATGGGGCGGGTGCCCCGGTTCCCGGTCCGCCGGGACGGCGGCCCCGGGGGGGCGGGCGGGCGTCAGCCGTCGTCGCCCAGGCCCGCGTCCCGGGCCCGGGCGACGGCCTCGGCGCGGGAGGTGACCTGGAGCTTCTCGAAGACGTGGGTGATGTGGTTGCGGACGGTCTTCTCGGACAGGACCAGCTCCCGGGCGATGCGCCGGTTGTCGTGGCCCCGTGAGATCAGCTCGAGCACCTCGACCTCACGGGAGGTCAGGGAGGGGAACAGCTGTCCGGCGTCGCGCCGGTGACCGCCCGCCAGGAGCGCGGAGAGCCGGGCCGCGATCTCCGAGCCGATGACGGCGCCGCCGGCGGCGACCGTGCGCAGGGCGTGCAGGACCTCCTCGGAACCCGCGCCCTTGACCACGTAGCCGCGGGCACCCGCCTGGAGGGCGGCGAGGAGGCTGCCGTCGTCGTCGGACATGGTGAGCATGAGGACCGGCAGCCCGGGGTGGGTGCCGGCGAGGCGGCGGGTGGCCTCGATCCCGGAGACGTCGGGCAGGGACAGGTCCATCACGACCACGTCCGGCCGGTGCCGGTCCACCGCGTCCGGGACCTCACCGCCGGTCTCGGCCTCGGCGACGACGACCGCGCCCCGGGTGCTCTCCAGGGCGGCCCGCAGGCCCTCGCGGAACAGGGGGTGGTCATCGACGATCAAGACACGGGGGATCGTTCGGTCTTCTTCGTCCACGGATCGACACTAGCAGTTACCAAACAGTCACCGAGGGCGACTCGAGGGGGAGGGGCCCGGGAGGGCGCGGTGGGTCCGGGAGGGGGTCGCTGCCCCATGCCCTTGGGGTGCGGGCGCACGGATCGTGGGCGGCATGTCCGTACACCCCTCCTCCGTCCGCATCGACCGGTCGCTGCTCTCCGGCCCGGCGCACGTCCGCGTGCAGATCCGCTACGGGGACGGCTCGGCCGGTGAACTCCCCGGGATCCTGCGGGAGCTGGGCCCCGGCCGGATCGCCCTGGTCACCGGCCCCGGCCTGCCGCGCGAGCACGCCGCGCGCGTGCTGCGCCTGCTCGGCGCGGCCGCGCCCACCGGGGTGCTGTGGCCCGACGGCGGCGGCCCCCTCGTGGTCCCCGACGGCGCCCTCGTCGTCGCGCTCGGCGGTACCCGCGTGATCGCCGCGGCCGGCCGGGCCCGCTGCGCCGACGGCACGCGCCCGGCCCTCGTACGCCTGCCCACCACCCTGCGGGCCATGTCGGACACGGCCCTGTCGGTGGCCGGCCCGGGCGGCCGGATCTCGGCGCCGATCCTGGTCCGGATCCAGCTGGAGTTCCTCGCGACCTTGGCGCCGCAGGCCCTGCGCGCCGGGCTGAGCCCGCTGCTGCGCACCGTGCTGGCCGTCGTCCCGGCCTCCGCGGAGCGCGTGGCCTCCCGGCTGCGGCCCGGCGGCGGCTACGACCCGGGCACCCTCGCGTCGTTCGTCTCCCTCTGCCTGGAGGCCAGGGCCGCCCTCGCCTGCCACGACCCGCTCGAACGGGGTCCCGCGGCGGCCCTGCGCTACGGCGACACCGTGGCCCGGGCCCTGCGGAGCCTGGCCGGCCCGGACCTGCGCCACGGGGACGCGCTCGCCCTGGGCCTGCGCGCCGCCGCGGGCGTCTCCCGCCGCTCGGGCCTGCTGGACCCGGCGGACGAGGCCGCCCACGAGGACCTCCTGGACCGCGCCGGGGCCGCCCGGGCCCTGCCCGGCGGGATCCTCCCGCGGGAGCTGGCCGCGGCGGTGACCGGGGGCCGGGATCAGGCCCGCATGGTGCTGCTGCGCGGGCCGGGCGATCCGTACGCGCACCACGGCGGGCTGCTCACCCCGGTCGCCGCCGACGTCCTGGAAGCGGCACTGGCGCAGCTCGTGCCGGCCGGGCGGCGGGTCCCGGGACCGGACCGGGACCGCGCGCGGATCCAGGTCCCGGGCGGACGGGACAGCGGGCGCCCCACGGTGGACGGACCATCGGCCCCACTCCCCAGGCAGTGATCACCATGTACCGATTCCTCGGCCACTTCGGCGCCGGCCTCCCGGCGCACCGGCTGCGCGCCGCCGCCGCGCAACTCCGCACCGGCCCTCCCGGCGGCCTGTGCCTGCACCACGGCGAGGGGTGGGCGCTGGCGGCCGGCCGGGCGTCGGCCCTGGGCGATGTCACCGCCGTGCTCGACGGCGAGATCGACAACCGGCTCGCCCTCGCCACCCGGCTGGAGGTACGCGGCCACGCGGTCGCCGACCGGAACGACCCGGCGCTGCTGCGCTCCGCCTTCGAGCTGGACGGCGCGGAGTTCGCGGCGCACCTCGAGGGCGGGTACGCGGCGGCCGTGGTCGACGCCCGCGCCGAGCCGGTGCTGGTCCTGGCCACCGACGCGGCGGGCACCACCCCGCTGTACTACCACTGGGAGCCTGGCCGGGGGCGGCTGTGCTTCGCCTCCGACGTCCCGGCCCTGCTCGCGCTGCTGCCGGACCCGCCGGGGCTGTGGGAGCCCGGCCTGGACGCGTACCTCACCACGGGGGCGCCGCTCGACGGGCGGACCCTGATCGAGGGGGTGCGGATGCTGCCGCCCGGCACGACCGCCGTGTGCTCGCACCGCACGGGCCTGCGGCTGGTGCGCCGGGCGGGCGCCGCCCGGCGGACGGTGCCCGCGCCCGGGACCGCCGCGGGGGCGCGGGAGCGGCTGCTCGAGCAGGTGCGGCGGCGCTCGGGCGGCGCGGGGCCGCTGTGCGTGCTGGGCTCCGGGGGGCCGGGCGCCGAGCTGGTGGCGGAACTGGCCGGGGCGGCCAGGCCGGAGCTGGCCTCGGTGGGCGTTCCCGACGGCGGAGTGCCCGGCTCCGGTGGCCTGGACCCGGCCCGGCTGCCGGAGCTGCTGCCCGAACTGGCCTGGCGGCTGGGACAGCCGGACCCGGACCCGGCCGCGCTGCGCGGCTTCGCCCTGTTCGAGGCCGCGCGCCGGGCGGGATTCCGTACCGCGCTGGCCACCGACCCGGTCGAGGAGCTCGCCGAGGGCCGCCGGCGGGTCGGGGCGGCCGTGCGCGCCGGCTCGGCGGCCGCGTACGCCGACACGCTCGGCCCCGTCCCCGCCGGGGCCCGCTCCCGCCTCTACAGCTCCGAGTACCGCGCGTACCTCGCCGGCCGGGGCGACGCCGCGCGGTCCCTGGCCGAGCGGCTCGGGGGCGGGGCGGAACTCGCCGGTGCGGCGGCCCGCTTCGAGCTGGAGGTGCTGCTGCCCGCGCGCGGTCTGCGCCGGCTGGCGCACCTGAGCGCCGCGCACGGGGTCCGGGCCCGGCTCCCGCTGTCGCCGCGCCGGGCCTGGGCGGCCCTGCCTGCGGCGGGGCCCGGGGCGGCCGGGCAGCCGGTGACGGCCCTGCTCACCCGGGACGGCCCGCTGGCCGCGCTGGCCCTCGAGGTGCTCTCCCCCGGACGCCTGCGGTCCTCGGGGCTGCTGGATCCGGCGGCCGTGGGGAGCCTGCTGGCCGCGCAGTTCGACCGGCCGTCGGACCGGCTCGCGGCCACCGTGTGGTCGCTGCTGATGTTCGAACTGTGGCGCGAGGAGTACGCGGTGGCGGTACGCCGCCCGGCGCGCCCCGCCGAGGTCCTGACGCTCACGGCCGCGGGCCGATGGCGAGCCGGACCGGCGGCCGGGCCGGCGGTGGCGGCAGCCGCAGCGGCCCGCGCCCCGGGGTGAGGGAGCCGAGGAGCCGGGGTCCCCGGGCCCCGGTGCACCCGGGGGCGTTGCCGGGCAGGCCGTGGAGGGTGAGGAAGCCGAGGACGGCGAAGGCGTACGCCTCCTTCGCGGCGGCGGGCAGGCCCAGTGCCGAGGAGTCCAGCAGGGCGGTGCGCGGGGGCAGTTCCTCGCGGAGCATCGCCATGAGGGCCGGGTTGCGGGTGCCTCCGCCGGAGGCGATGACCTCGGTGACGCGCAGCGGGCGCAGCGCGTCGGCGACGGTGCGGGCGGTGAGCCGGGCGAGGGTGGCGAGGAGGTCCTGCGGCGGGAGGGCGGTGAGACCGGCGAGGGCGGTGCGCAGGTGGCCGGGGTGGAACAGCTCCTTGCCGGTGGTCTTGGGGGCGGGCAGCCGGTAGTAGGGCTCGGCGAGCAGGCGCCGCAGGAGCGGTTCGTGGACCCGGCCGGCGGCGGCGAGGGCGCCGTCCTCGTCGTATCCGAGCCGCCCGCCGGTGAGTTCCCGTACGGCGGCGTCCATCAGGGCGTTGCCGGGGCCGGTGTCGAAGGCCACGGGCGGGCCGGCCGGGGGCAGGGCGGTGAGGTTGGCGATCCCGCCGATGTTCAGGGCGGCGGGCGCGCCGGGCCGCCCGCGCAGCAGCATCAGGTCGACGAGGCTGACGAGCGGGGCGCCCTGGCCGCCGGCCGCGATGTCGCGGGGGCGGAAGCCGGAGACGACGGGGCGGCCGGTGGCCTCGGCGATCCAGGCGGGGTGGCCGAGCTGGAGGGTGCCGTGGACCTGGCCGGCGGCCGTCCAGTGGTAGACGGTCTGGCCGTGCGAGGCGATCAGCTCGGCGCGGCCCGCGCACAGTTCGTGGTCGGCGCGGGCCGCGAGCGCGGCGAAGGCCTGCCCGATGCGGGTGTCGAGGAGGCACACGTCGGCGAGGGAGGCGGGTGCGGGTGGCAGGGCCGCCGCGAGGGCGTCGCGCAGGGCGGCCTCGTAGGGGGCGCTGACCATGCCGAGCGGGACCAGCCGCAGGGTCTGGCCCCCGTCCTCGAAGCCGAGGTGGGCGGCGGCCGCGTCGACGGCGTCGTACGAGGTGCCCGACATCAGGCCGACCACCCTCATCGCAGCGGCCCGCGGTGGTCGTCGCCGCGCAGGCCGGACAGGGCGAGGGCGCTGAGGGCGCAGGCGCCGGCGGCGTAGTAGGCGGGGATGTCCGGGTCGCCGGTGGCGGCGGTCAGGGTCGTGATGACGAGGCCCGCGCAGCCGGAGAACACCGCGCCGGTGAGGGCGTACGCCAGTCCGAGCCCGGTGCAGCGCACCCGTGCGGGGAACATTTCGGCGAGCATCGCGGGGCCCGGGCCGGCGAGCAGGCCGACGGTGGCGCCCGCGGCGAGGACGGCGGCGGCTCTGGCCGGTGCGGGGGCGGCGGGGTCCTGGAGGAGGTGGAGCAGCGGGAGCGCGAAGAGGGTGACGGCCAGGGCTCCGGCGAGCATGACGGGGCGGCGGCCGACGCGGTCGCTGAGGATCCCGGCGGGCAGGATCGCCGCGGCGAAGCCGAGGTTGGCGAGGGTGGTGGCGATCAGGGCCTCCCGGAAGGACGCGCCGAGCGTGGCCTGGAGGTAGGAGGGCAGGACCACGAGGAAGGTGTACCCGGCCGCCGACCAGCCCATGAGCCGCCCGATGCCGAGGACGACGGCCCTGGCGGTGGTGGAGCGGGTGGTGGAGCGGGTGCTGCCGCCGGGGGGTGTCCTGGGGGGCGGACCGGGCTCGTCGGGCAGGGCGGAGCGCAGCCGGTACGCGGCCAGTCCGAGCGGGAGGGCCAGCAGGAAGGGGATCCGCCAGCCCCAGGCGTGCAGGGCGGCCGGGGAGAGGACCGTGGCCAGGAGCGCGGCGACGGCCGCGCCGGCGAGCAGGCCGAGGGCGACGGTGAAGGACTGCCAGGCGCCGTGGCGGCCGCGTCGGCCCGGGGGCGCGGATTCCGTCATCAGGGCCACGGCGCCGCCGAACTCCCCTCCCAGGCACAGCCCTTGCAGGATGCGGAGCCCGGTGAGCAGCCAGGGGGCCGCGGCGCCGACGGTGGCCCGGGTCGGGAGCAGGCCGATCAGGGTGGTGGCCAGGGTCATCAGGGCGATGACGAGGATCAGGGCGGGGCGGCGGCCGATGCGGTCGCCGAGGCGGCCGAAGAGGAGGGCGCCGGCGGGGCGGAAGAAGAAGGCCACCGCGAAGGAGGCGTACGTGGCGACCAGCGGGCCGGCGCCGCCCTGTCCGGCCGCCGGGGTGAAGAAGCGCTCGGCGATGACCGTGGCGAAGGCGCCGTAGACGCCGAACTCGTACCACTCGACGAAGTTCCCGGCCGCGCCGGCGAGCAGCACCCGGCGCGAATGGACCGCGGCGGGCGCCGTGGGGCGCACTGCGAGGGGGGTCATCCTGACCGGGTCATGTCGTGGGGTCGAGGCGCGAGGGGGGTTCCGCCGGCTGGTGCGCGGCGGCGGCGGGGGTCAGGGCGCTGCCCGACAGCCAGGTGCGCCAGTCCATGTTCCAGTCGCCGATGCCGTTGCCGAAGGGGTCCATCTTCTCACCCCCGCTGTTGACCACCTCGACGATGTCGCCCTCGCGGACCGTCTCGTAGAACCAGGCGGCGTCCTTGGTGGACATGCCGGTGCAGCCGTGGCTGACGTTCTCCTCGCCCTGTGCCTCGACCGACCAGGGCGCGGCGTGGACGTACTCGCCGCTCCAGGTCACCCGCGTCGCGTAGAAGACGGGGAGGTCGTAGAACTCCTTGGTGCCCTTCTTGATGCCGACGGTGTCCCCGCGCATGCGGACCTTGTACTCCTTGCCGAGGACGACCTTGACGCCGCTGCGGGTCCGGAAGCCGGCCTTTCCGGTGGTGACCGGGATGGTCCTGATGACGCGTCCGTTGCGGCGTACGGTCATCAGGTGGGCGGCGGAGTCGGTGACGGCCTCGATCCGGTCCGCGACGGTGAACTCGAGGGGTTCGGAGGGGCCGCCGTACCCGTGCTCGCCGAGTTCGACGCCGTCGAGGCCGCTGCGGACGCGGACGACGGTGTGGGCGGGCCAGTAGGCGCGGGGCCGGAAGTGCAGGGTCGAGTCGTCGACCCAGTGCCAGGCTCCCTCGACGTGGGGTTCCGAGGTGACCTGGAGGGCTTGTTCCAGGCGGGCGCGGGCGGCGGGGTCGTCGGCGGGGACCGGGTGGCTGAGTTCGGCGGTGACGATCTCCCCCGCGCCGTACGTGCCGGGGCGGGGGCCGAAATCGACGGTGAGCCGGCCCTTGTCGGCGGGCGGCGCGGTCTCGAAGACCATGGTCACGCCGACGGGTGCGCCGTCGCCGTCCTGGGCGCCGACGCGGACGGTGTAGCCCTCCCCGGCCCGCAGGGGTTCGGTGTTGCGCCAGCGTCCGCCGTCCGGGCCGAGTTCGCCGGCGAGGTGGCGGCCGCGCCCGTCGGTGACGGTCACGTCGGTGAGGCGGCCGGCCTCTGCCCGGGCGAGGGCGATCTCGAGCGGGGCGCCCGCGTCCGTGGGGAGTTCGCCGGCGTCGCCGAGGGCCGGGTCCCACAGGACGGAGCCGCCGCGGGCGGTGGCGAGGACCCGCTGCTCCTGCCAGGCGCCGCACTGCCCTCCCCGGAAGGCCCGGGCGGCGCACCAGCCGGCGGCGGGCGCACGGGCGCCGTCCAGGGCCCGGCCGACCAGCAGGGTGACCGCCGCTTCGCGGGCGGTCCCGGGCGCCGCCACCGCCTCGGTCGTGCGGCCCGGTGCGGTGGCGACGGCCAGTACGGCCCCCGTCACCGCGGCGACCGCACTCCACGCCTTCGTCCGCGACTTCGCCACGCAGCCCTCCCAGATCTCCCACGGCCGGATGGCAGCATCAAAGAGGACCGGAAGCAGAAACGATGATCATAAACTCGGCTCTGCGCCCGAACGGGGCCCCCAAGTGAACCCGGACGGAGCACCGCGCCCGCCTCCGGAGCGCGGACGGCGGAGGGCGGCCGGCGCAGCGGCGGAGCGGGGCGGTCCGGTCACGTAGGCTCGGCGGATGGCGAAGTACTTCGACGTTCACCCCGAGAATCCCCAGCGGCGCACCCTCACCAGTGTGGCCGACAGCATCCGCTCCGGCGCGCTCATCGCGTATCCCACGGACTCCTGCTTCGCGCTGGGGTGCCAGCTGGGCAACCGTGACGGCATCACGCGGATCCGGTCGATCCGCGATCTGGACGACCGGCACCACTTCACCCTCGTGTGCCAGAACTTCGCCCAGCTGGGGCAGTTCGTGCACGTGGACAACGACGTGTTCCGGGCCGTCAAGGCCGCGACCCCCGGCCCTTACACCTTCATCCTCAAGGCCACCTCGGAGGTGCCGCGCCAGCTGATGCACCCGAAGAAGAAGACCGTCGGGGTCCGGATCCCCGACCACGTCGTCACCCAGGCCCTGCTCGCCGAGCTGGGCGGGCCGCTGGTCTCCAGCACCCTGCTGCTGCCGGGCGAGGAGGAGCCGATGACGCACGGCTGGGAGATCAAGGAGCGGCTCGACCACGTGGTGGACGCGGTGGTCGACTCCGGTGACTGCGGTACCCGGCCGACGACCGTCATCGACTTCTCCGAGGGCGAGGCCGAGATCGTACGCCGGGGGGCGGGCGACACCTCGCGGTTCGAGTAGCGGCCGCCGCCCGGCGCGCGAGTCCGTCGGCCCGGTCAGCTCCCGGCGGATTCCGGTTCGGGTCCGGAATCCGCCGTTCCGCAATCGGAATCCGCCAGCCGGAATCCGCCAGTCGGCTCCTCGATTCCGGCCACTTCGGAGCCCCTCGGGAATGGGCGCTCCATTGACACTCGAGCAATCCGAGACCAGAACTCGTTCAGCGGTGAACAGAATTGGCGAACCGGCGGTAACTCCACGGATTCCCCGGGTGACGGAGAGGAGAAGAACGCCTGGTACGCCGGAATTGGTCCGGAGCACGGCTCGACTTTCACAAGATCCGTTATGTAGGGTTCCAGATATTCACCGCCCAACGGGGAGCGGCGAGCGGCCTCAGGCATTGGTCCGGACGTTTCCGGAGCGTGCCCGGCAGGGCGGCTCGATGGAACGACGCCCCCGTCACGCTCATCTGCGACACACGTGACCCGACACGGGGGACCATCAATGCGGTTCCAGCTTTTGGGGCCCTTGAGTATTGCGCACGGCCCCGAGACAGTAGTTCTCAAACCCTCCAAGCCGACCAGTCTGCTCGCCGCCCTCCTCCTCCATCCGGGCGCCGTCGTTTCCACCGGCTATCTGCTGCGCGCCGTTTGGGACGAGGAGCCTCCCGCCACCGCGCGGGCCGCACTCCAGACCTGTGTGCTGCGCCTGCGCAGGTTATTCGAGAAATACGGCATATCCGCGACCACCATCGAGGCCGTGCCGGGCGGCTACCGGATGCGCAACGACACCGAGACGCTCGACCTCGTCCTGTTCCGCTTGCTGACCGCGCAGGCGAGGGCCGCCGCCGGGACCGCCGAGGAGCTGTACCGGCTGCGGGAGGCGCTCTCGCTCTGGCACGGGCAGCCCCTGGCGAACGTGGCCTCGCGCATGCTCCAGCGGGACGCGGTGCCCGCCCTCGAACAGGAGCGGCTGCGGGTCCTCGAGCGGGTGTGCGACCTCGAACTGGCCGCCGGGAACTGCCATCAGGTGCTCGTCGACCTCTACGAGAGCGCCCGCCGCCATCCCGTCCGCGAGCGGTTCACCGAGCAGCTCATCGAGGCGCTCTACCGCACCGGCCGGCAGGCGGAGGCGCTCGCCGAGTACCGCACGGTGCGCGAGCGGCTGCGCGAGGAGCTCGGGGTCGATCCCGGGCCCGGGCTCAGGCGCCTGGAGCTGGCGATCCTGCGGGCCGAGGAGCTGGGCCCGGCCACCCGCGCCGAAGACCTCGAACCGGCCCCGCCGCGCCCCGCGTTGACCGCCCCCGGCCGCGCCGGCGAGCGCGCCCCCGAGCGCGCCGGACCGCCGCCGGTGCCCGGCTTCGCCGGGCGCGCGGCGGATCTGCGGGCCATGTCGCTGCGGCTCACCGACACCGGCGGGCCCCGGCTCCTGGTCGTCTCCGGAGCGCCCGGGATCGGCAAGTCGGCGCTCGCGCACCAGAGCGCGTACGAGGGCCGGCGGGCCTTCCCCGGCGGGGTGTTCGCCGTCGACCTGGCCCGGCCCGACGGCAGCCCCCTCGATGTCGAGGAGGCCCGCAAGCTGCTGCCCGAGCCGGGCGGCGGGGGCCGGCGGCTGCTGATCCTCGACAACGCGGCCGGAGCCGGCCAGGTGCTGCCGCTGCTGCCGGAGACCGGCGGCGCCACGGTGCTGGTGACCAGCCGGCGGGCGCTCGCGGCGGCGGTCGCCACCCACGGCGGGTCCGTGCACCGGCTCGACGTCCTCGGTCCGGCCGACGCCTTCGGGCTGCTCGCCGGGCTCGTCGGGGCCGGGCGGATCGCCGCCGAGGAGCGGGGGGCGCGCGAACTGGCCGCCGTGTGCGGGTACTTCCCGCTGGCGCTGCGGATCGCCGCCGGGCGGCTGCTGACCCGGCCGGGGCTGTCCGTCGCCGACTGCGCGGCCTGGCTGGCGGAGGACCCGCCGGGCCGGCTCGCCCTCGCCGAGGATCCCCGGCTGTCGGTGCCGGAGGTCTTCGGGCAGGCCGTCGGCGCGCTGGCGCCCCCGCTGCGGGAGGCGTTCCTGCGGCTGGGCTCGCTCGACCCGCGCTCCGGCCCGGCCACAGCCGTGGGCGAGAGCGTGCTCGAACAGCTCGTGGAGGCCGGGCTGCTCGAGGACGGCCCGCCCGGCGAGCCGTACCGGATCCACGACTTCCTCCGCGTCTACGCGCGGTGGCTGGCCCGGGGCCGCGAAGGCGCCGCGGCGCCCCTGCCCCGCTGAGGCGGCCCCGCCCGCCTCCCCCGACATTTCCCACCTCACGTCTTCGTCCCCACCAGACCGCAATCAGAGGTGTTCCATGTCCCTGGACAGCTATGAGTACGTTGCCCCGACACGCCCCAGGATCCGCCGGGACGTGCTCTTCACCGAGACGCCCGACGGCGTGCTGTTCCACAACTCCGACGGGGGCTTTCGCCTCACCGCCCGCACCGCGTACCGGTTCGCCACGCTGATCGTCCCCCACCTGACCGGCGAGCACACCGTCACCGAACTCTGCCAGGGGCTGGGCGACCCCCAGCGCGCGATGGTCGGCGAACTCGTCAAGACCCTGTACGAACGGGACTTCGCCCGCTCCGTGGCCGAGCCCGGGGAAGCGGAGCCGGCCGCCGCCGCGCCGCCCGACGTCGCACGGCGCTTCGCACCGCAGATCGCCTACGCCGACCACTACGCCGACGACGCCGAGGCCCGCTTCCTGCGCTTCCGGGGCACCCGGGTCGCCGTCCTCGGCGAGGACGCGGTGGCCCGCTGGTGCGCGCTGAGCCTCGTGCGCAACGGCTGCGCCGTCGTCGGCGTCCTGCCGGCGGCGGACGCGGCCGAGGTGCGGGAGGAGGCGGCCGGGGCCGTCGCCGACGGCTGCCCGGTGGAGATCCGTACGCTGCCCGAACACCCGGCGGACTGGGCCAAGTTGGAGGAGTACGACTTCGTCGTGGTGACCGGCGGGACGGGGGCGCCCGCACGGCTGCTGCCGCTGCTGCGCGCCGGCATACCCGAGGGCCGCTCCCTGCTGCCCGCCTGGTCGTACGGCAACGACGCCGTCGTCGGCCCGCTCATGGCGCACGGCACCGCCGGCTGCTGGTCCTGCGCGGCCCTGCGGCTGGGCGCGGCCCGCGGCGGCGCGGCGGCGGCCGAGCTGTGGAGCGCCCTCGCGCTGCCGGAGGCCCCCCTCGCGGCGGGCCCGGTGCCGGGCCGGCCGCTGGCCGCCATGATCGGCAACCTGCTGGGGTACGAGGTGTTCCGGGCGGCCTCCGGTTCGCTGCCCGCCGAGACCGCCGGGCGGCTGCTCGTCCAGGACATGGCCTCGCTGGACGTCACCGCCGAGCCGCTGTTCCCGCACCCGCGCTGCCCGTTCTGCCCGTCCGGGGAGCCGGAGGCGGCTCCCGTGGACCTCGCCGCGGCCGGTACCTCGGGCACGCCCGCGCTGCCGACGCTGGAGACCGCCCGCGACGCGGACGAGCTGGTCGAGGAGCTGAACCGGCGCTCCACCGTGGTGCGCCCGTACGCGGGGGTGTTCACCCGGTACGCGGACGAGGAACTCACGCAGATCCCGCTGAAGGCCGGGGTGGTCGAGCTGGGCCTCGGGCACGCGGGGCCGCGTACGGTGGCCGCCTTCGACATCCACCACGTGGCGGGGGCGCGGATGCGCGCCCTGGACGCGGCGGCGCTGGTGTACGCGGAGCACGTGGTGCCGCCGCGCGAGCTGGTCGGCGGCTGCGGGGAGCCGGGCGCGGTGGCCGCCGCCGGGCTGGCGACGGCCACCGGGATCCCGGGCGAGGTGTCCGCGTACGAGCGGGCGGTGTCCCTGCTGACGAAGGAGCCCGTACCGGTCCCGGCGGGCGCGGTACGGCCGTTCGGCCCGCACAACGCCGACCGGCTCTTCGAGCGCACCCGCGCCGGGGCCGGGGCCGGCCCCTCCCCCGCCGACGCGGCCGCGGCCGGGCTGCTGTCGGCGCTCGGGCACGCCGCGCTGCTGCGGGCCGTGCGCGGTGCGGCGGCGGCCCGGGTGCCGCTGCCGGAGCGGGACGGCGCGGACGCCGAACTCGGGTTCCTCGTACGGTCGGCGGACCGGCTGGAGCTGGAACCGGAGCTGCTGGACCTCGGGGAGGGCGTACGGACCGGGGTGCAGGTGCTGCTGGCGCGCGCCGGGGAGCACTGGGCGCTGGGCGAGGGCCTGGACCGGCGTACGGCGGCGGTCGCCGCCCTGCGGGAGCTGCTGGGCGCGGCCCAGTACGGGGCGGACGGCGCCGACGCGGGCCGCGATCCGCTGCTGCGCGATCTGGACCCGCGCGCGCTGACGGTGTCCGCGGCGGCGGCCGAGCCGGTGACGGAGGGGGCCGGGACCTCCTGGGAGCAGGTGCGCGAGCGCCTCGCCGGGGCGGGGCTCGACGCGTACGCGGTCCCCACCGGGTCGGCGGAGCTGGCGGGCGTGGGCATCCACACGGTACGGGTGCTGCTCGCGGCGGCAGCGGGCGCGGAGAGCGGCGATGACGCGTAGCGGCGGCCGGGCCGCGGTGGCGGACGGGCTCGAGGCACGGGCCGCAGTGGCGGACGGGCTCGGGGCGCGGGCCGCCGGGCGGTTCACGGAGCTGCTGGAGCGGGCGCTGGCCGCGCTCGGCGGGCCGCCCGTGGCCGTGACGGCGCTCGGGCTGCGGGACGCCTTCGCCGCGCCGGAGGCGGAGGTCCCGGCGGAGGGGGTCCCGGTGGCCCTGTACGGGCACCAGGCCGTGGTCGGCCCCCTCCCGGCGGACGGGCCGGGGTGCGCGCGGTGCCTGGAGCGGCGCTGGCAGGCCGTGCGGTCGGTCGCGCTGCGGGACGCCCTCGAGCTGGGCGGGGGCACCCGCGCGACGGGTGAGTGGCCGTACGCGCACCCCTTCGCCGCCGACGCGCTGGCCGCGCTGGTGGTGTCGGCGGCCGGCGGCGGGGCGGGCGGGGTGTTCCCCGGCGTGTGGGTGCTGGACCTGCGCAGCGGGGCGGTGCGGGGCTACCCGCTGGTGCCCGATCCGGAGTGTCCGGTGTGCGGGACCCCCGAGGAGGACAGGGCCCGGGCGCTGGATCCGGCGCCCGCGCCCAAGTACCGGCCGGGCGCCTTCCGTACGCGGCCCGTGGAGGCGTACGCCATCGACGTGGCGGCCTTCGCGAACCCGCTGTGCGGGGCCCTGGGGCCCTCGCTGGTCCAGGACGTCTCCTCGACCTCGACCTCCGCGACCATCGGCTGCTTCTCGATGCGCTCGGGCGAGTACCTGCGCGAGACCTTCTGGGGCGGCCACACCGATTCCTTCGACCGCAGCGCCCGCGTCGGCGTGCTGGAGGGGCTGGAGCGGTACGCGGGCATGCGCTCGCGCTCGCGTACGACCAGCGTCACCGGCTCTTTGCGGGCGCTGGGCGCCGACGCCGTCGATCCGCGCGAAGTGGGCCTGTACGGCGAGGGGTTCTACCGGGACAACCCGAGGGTGCGGCCCTTCGACCCGGACCGGGAGATCCCCTGGGTGTGGGGCTGGTCGCTGCGCGACCGCGCACCGCGGCTGGTCCCGGAGGTGCTGACGTACTATCACGCGCCGGGTCTGGAGAACCGGTTCGTGCAGGAGAGCTCCAACGGCTGTGCCTCGGGCGGGAGTCTGGCCGAGGCCTGCTACTTCGGGCTGATGGAGGTCGTCGAGCGGGACGCCTTCCTGCTCACCTGGTACGGGCGTCAGCCGCTGCCCGAGATCGATCCGGCCACCAGCTCCCGGGCCTCGACCCGGGCGATGGTCGACCGGCTCGCCCTGTACGGGTACCGCGCGCGGTTCTTCGACACCCGGATCAGCTTCCCCATCCCGGTGGTGACCGCCGTCGCCGAGCGGTTCGACGGCGGTACGGGGCGGATGTGCTTCGGGGCGGGGGCCGGGCTGGACCCGGAGTCGGCGCTGGACTCGGCGCTGTGCGAGATCGCCACGGACGCGGTGAACCTGCCCGGGCGCACCGAGCGGGACGAGGACCGGCTGCGCGCGATGGCGGCCGACTTCGACCTGGTCACCGCCCTGCACGACCACCCGCTGGTGTACGGGGTGCCGGAGATGGGCCGGCACGCCGACTTCCTGCTGCGCGGCCCCTCGCGGGGTCCGCTGCGGCCCGTGTCCGCGCTGCGCGGGCCCGAGGGGGTGTCGCACGACCTGCGCGAGGACCTGGCGCGGTGCGTGGAGGCCGTCGCCGCCGAGGGGTTCGACGTGGTGGTGGTGGACCAGACCCTGCCCGAGCAGCGGGCGCTGGGCCTGCACACCGTGAGCGTGCTGGTGCCGGGGCTGCTGCCGATCGACTTCGGCTGGTCGCGGCAGCGGGCGCTGGGCATGCCGCGCCTGCGGACCGCCCTGCGCGCGGCGGGGCTGCGCGAGCGGGACCTGGAGCCCGCCGACCTCAATCCGGCCCCGCACCCCTTCCCCTGACCCGGCCGCCGGCCCGTTCCGGCACGACCGCACACCCGAGGAGGACCCGTGGGCTACGCCCATGACTACGCCGGCGCCATCATGTACCGGGGCCGGGTGCCGATGGAGCCCGTCGACTTCGTACCCGACTGGGCCGACCGTCCCCGCAAGGCGAAGTACTACCCGCAGGCGGAGACCCTGCCGCTGCCCGATCCGGCGCGAGGGCCGCGGCCCGCCCCCGGATTCACCCTGCCGCTGCTGTCCGGGATGCTCCAGGAGTCGTACGGGCTGACCGGCCGGCGCCTGGGTGTGCAGGCCAACACCGACCTGGCCGCGCTCCCCCACTACACGCAGGCCAACTGGTCGCGCGGGACCGCCTCCGGCGGCGGGCTCTACCCGGTCGGCGTGTACTGGGCGGCCGGCGCGGGCGGGCCGCTCACCCCGGGGGTGTACCACTACGCCCCGCACCAGCACGGGCTGCGCAGGCTCCTGGCGGGCGATGTCACCGGTGACGTCCGCGAGGCGCTGGGCGCCGGCCGCGACAAGGGCTGCTCGCAGTACCTGGTGCTCAGCGTCAAGTACTGGCAGAACTCCTTCAAGTACAACAGCTTCTCCTTCCACGCCGTCAGCATGGACGTGGGCGCCCTGCTCCAGACCTGGCGGCTGTGGGCCCGGGCGTACGGGCTGCGGATCGCGCCCGCGCTCTGGTTCGACGAGGAGCGGCTCGCCCGGCTGCTCGGCGTGGCCCCCGAGGAGGAGGGGGTCTTCGCGGTCCTCCCCCTGGAGTGGGAGGGCGACGCCGGGCGCCACCGCGCCGGGGCCCCGGCGGCGGGCGCCGGCGTCCGCCACCGGGACTCCGAGCGCTCCCGCAGGGTGCTCGCCTTCGAGACCCTGGACCGGATCCACGGGGCCACCCTCGGCCGCGCGGCCGACCGGCCGGCGCCCGGCGCGCTGGACGCGGCCGCCGCGTACCCGCCGCGGGGCGGGCGGCCCGTCCCCCTGCCCGCCCCGGCGCCGGCCCCGATGGAGGCGGCGGCCGCGCTGCGGGCCCGGCGCAGCAGCTTCGGCCGGTTCGACGCCACCCGGGCGGTGACGGCGCAGCAGCTGGCGGCGGCGCTGGCGGACTGCGCCGCGACCCGGCCCGGCAGCGAGGCCGAACGGCCCGACGGGCCGCCGCTGACCTCCCTGTACGCCTTCGTCAACCACGTCGAGGGCGTCGCCCCGGGCAGCTACGCCTACGACCCGGCGGCGCACACCCTGCGGCTGGTGGTGCCAGGGCCGCCCGGCCCCTTCCTCCAGCGCAACTACTTCCTGTCCAACTACAACCTGGAGCAGGCGGGCGCCGTACTGGTGCCGACCGTACGGACCACCGCGGTCCTCGACGCGGTCGGCGACCGCGGCTACCGCCTCGTCGGGGCGGCCGTCGGCGCCGTCGCGCAGACCTTCTACACCACGGCCGCCGCACACGGGCTCGGCGCGGGCGTGGCGCTGGGCTTCGACAACGTCTCGTACGCCGAGCAGCTGGGGCTGACCGGCACCGACGAGGCACCGCTGCTGATCATGCTGCTCGGCCACGAGCGGCCGCGGCCCGCCGACTTCCGCCACGAGATCGCCTGACCGGGCGACGAGAGAAGCAGGAAGACCAGGATGAACACCACCACCGAATGGCACACCGGAGAGCGCTTCATGCTGCGCGTCGCCGGCCTGCCCCTGGCCGCGGCCGACGCGCTGCGCTGCGCCGGCACGGGGCGCTGGGCGGACGACGTGCTCGCGGCCGAGGAGGCGCTGCGGGCGGACGCGCAGTGGCTGAGCGAGGTACTGCACCGGGCGGTCGGCGCGACCGACCCGGAGCCGGGCGGGCCGGGCGCGGCGCACCGGCGTGAACTGCTGCGGCTGCGCCGGCAGATCCACAACGGGCGGATGCCCGCCGATCCCGAGGCCGCCCTGCGGGCGGTGGCGGGGCTGGAGGAGAACGCGGGCGACCGGCTGGCCGGCTGGCTCCAGCGGACGCGGGAGCTGGAGAAGCTGCTGGCCGAGGGGGAGCCGCTGCTGGCCGCCGATCTGGGCCGGGGCCGGGGCGCGCTGCGCGAGCTGCTCGGCGACGACCGGCTGCGGCACGGGCTGCTGCTGGCCTCGCCGGTCCTGGAGGGACAGCTGGACGCCTACGCGGCGGCCACCGCCGGGGGCGGGGAGCCGGGGGGCCGGGCGCGCAAGGCCGAGCGCTCGGTGCTCTCGTACCTCTACCGCACCGCTTGCAAGACCAGCCCCTTCAGCACCTTCACCGGGGTGGCGACCGGCCGGTTCGCCCCGGAGGCGGGGACGGACGGGATCCGGGTGGAGGACACCTGGAGCAGCCATGTCCGGCTGAACGTGGTGGTGCTGGCGCGGCTCGCCGAGCTGGTCCTCGCCGACCCGGTGCGCCGGCGGGACCTGCCGCTGCGGCCGGCCCCGGGCTGGGGGCGGGAGGACGACCGGATCCGCTACGTGCGCCGCTCGGTGACGGCCGGCGACGACACGGCCGCCGTCACCTTCGACGCGGTCAAGGACCGGCTGTTCTTCCTGCGCCGCAGCGGCACCCTGGACCGGCTGCTGGCCCTGTTCGCGGAGCGGGCGGAGCGGGCGGAGAGCGGCCCGGGCGGCGGTGAGCCCGAGCTGCGCCACCACGAGCTGGCCGACTGGCTGGCGGCGGAGCACGGGGCCGCCCCCGAGGAGTGCGAGGCGTACATCGGCGCGCTCCTCCAGCTGGGCATGGTGCGGGTGCCGTGCCTGGACACCGGGGTGCACAGCGGTGATCCGGTCCGCGCCTTCCAGCGGGCCCTGGCCGGGCTGGAGCGGCCCTGGGCCGGCGAGCTGGCCGCGCTGCTGGAGGAGCCCGCCCGGCTGCTGGAGCGCTACCCGCTCGCGGGGCGCGCCGAGCGCCGCGAACTGCTGCTGCTCCTGCGGGCCGCGCTGCGCCGGGCGCAGGAGGAGCTGGGCGCGCCGCCGGACGCGCCGCTGCCGCAGACGCTGGTGTACGAGGACACGAGCGCGGGCCGCGACCTGGCCGCGGCGCGCCCGGCCTGGGCGGAGCCGGGCGCGGACGGCGGCTCGCTGCGGTCGGTCGAGCGGATCCTGCCGGCCTTCGACCTCACGCTCGCCCAGCGGATCACCTTCGAGGGGTTCTTCACGGCGCGCTACGGCCGGGGCGGGCGCTGCGAGGACCTGCTGGGCCTGGTGCACGACTTCCACGAGGACTTCTTCGACCAGTACCTGTCCTTCACCGCGCGGCGTACGCCCTTCGACGCGCGGGGCGAGTACGTGCCCGAGGAGAACTGGCTGGGCCTGCCCGGGATCCGGGCCCTGGACGCGGCGCGGCGGGCCTTCACGGACCGGATGCGGGCGCACTGGGCCGCGTACGAGGAGCGGGGCGGCAGCGGCGAACTGCGGCTCGGGGAGGAGGACGTGGAGGCGGTGGCGCGGGAACTGGAGCCGGTGGCGGCCGGGTTCGCCCCGCGCTGCCACCACCTCCAGTTCGCCGGGGACCCGGACACGGGAGAGCGGCTGACGGTGCTCAACCGCTCCTACGGCGGGCTGTCCTTCCCGTTCAGCCGGTTCACACACCTCTACCCGGAGCCGTCGGCGCTGGACGGGCGGCTGCGCGAGAGCGCCGCCGAAGTCACCCCGCCGGGCGCGGTGTTCGCGGAGGTCACCGGCGGCCCGGTCACCACCAACCTGAACCTGCACGGCCGGCTCACCGAGTACGAGATCGTCTGCCCGGGCGAGACCGGCACCCTGCCGGAGGACCGGCTGCTGCGCCTGGACGACCTGTACGCGGAGCACGTCCCCGACACCGGGCGGGTGGTGCTGCGCTCGCGCCGCCTGGGCCTGGAGGTGATCCCGGTCTACCTGGGCTACCTGGTGCCGCTCGCGCTGCCCGCCGTACCGCGCACCCTGCTGCTGCTCTCGCCGTCCTCGATGTCCCCGCTGGACGTCTGGGCGGGGGTCGCGGAGGGCGCCCCGCAGGGCGGGGTGAGCGCGCGTCCGCGGGTGGTGCACGGGGACCTGGTGCTGAGCCGGCGCAGCTGGACGACCACGGCGGGCGAACTGCCGGTGCGCGGGGCGCGGGAGGCCGCGCACTTCCTGGAGTGGCAGCGGTGGCGGCGGGCGCACGGACTGCCGGAGCGGGTGTTCGCGACCGTGTCGGCGGGTCACTCGGCGCTCGGTGCCAAACCGCAGTACGTGGACTTCGCGAGCCTGCTCTCGCTGGCGGCCTTCGAGCCGCTGCTGCGCGAGAGCGGCCACCGGGTCGTCTTCCGCGAGATGCTCCCCGACCCCGGCGGCCTGCACACCCGCTCGGCGCGCGGGGCGCACGTCGCCGAACTCGCCGTCGAGACCTTCACCACGACCACCCGGACCCCGGAGGGCGCAACCCCATGTCAGAGCTGACCCCGACGCCCGGCGCCTGGCAGGCCGTGCACGTCTTCTACGCCGCGAACCCGCAGCCGCTGCTGGTCCAGTGCGTGCGGCCGCTGATCGCCTCCCTCACCGAGGAGGGGCTGCTGGCGGGGCACTTCTTCATCAACTACTGGCTGGAGGGCCCGCACGTGCGGCTGCGGCTGCGGCCGGTGAGCCCGCAGGCGGAGCCGGAGGTGCGCCGGCGTACCGAGGAGGCGGTGACGGCGTTCCTGAAGGCCCGGCCCGCGCTGTACGAGGTGGACTCCGGTTTCCTCAACGAGTTCTACAACACCCTGTTCGACATCGAGTTCCCCGAGGGGGACCGGGCCGCCTTCATGGGCGAGGACGGCCGGATGAACCTGCGGCCGAACAACTCCTGGTCCTACGAGCCGTACGAGCCGGAGTACGGGAAGTACGGCGGCCCGGCCGGGGTCGAGCTCGCGGAGTGGCACTTCGCGCACTCCAGCGATCTCGTCATGGACGCCCTGGGCGGGATGAACCTGCACCTGCGGACCGTACTGCTGGGCACCTCCGCGCAGCTGATGATGGTGATGGCCGGGGTGTTCCTGCCCGACCGGGAGGACCTGGGCGGCTACCTCGACCGCTACTACCAGTTCTGGCACCGGGCCTTCCCCGGCACCGGTTTCATCGGCTCCGCCGAGTACGACAGGACGTACGAGCAGACCGGGCCCGGTCTCGGGCGGCGGTTCGGCGCGGTGCTGGAGGCGCTCGGCACCGGGGAGACCGGCCGGCTGCCCGGCTTCCTCGCCGGCTGGGCCGAGCACTGCCGGGAGCTGCGGCGGCGCGCCGAGGCCCTGGCCGTGGGCGGGGAGCTGGTGTTCCGGTCCTGGGACGGGAGCCGGGACGAGCGGGTGACGGATCCGGCGGTGGCGCTGCCGCTGCTGCTGTCCCCGTACATGCACATGACCAACAACCGGCTGCACGTGACCATCCGGGACGAGGCCTACCTGGCGCACCTGCTGGGCCGGGTGCTGCGGGAGGGAGCCGCCGGGGGCGCGGAGGCGGCCCCGGCGGTCGGGCCGTGACCACGCCCTCCGGAATGCTGGACCACCGGCCGGCGCTGCGGCCGGGGATCCTGCTGTCGCCGCCGCTGCTGAACGGCCCCGCCGTCGTACACCTGGTCAAGGACCCGGTGTCCGGGGCGGCGTTCGAGATCGGGCCGAAGGAGTACTTCCTCGTCTCGCGCCTCGACGGCTCGCGCAGCCTGGCGGAGATCGGCGAGGCGTACGGGCAGGCCTTCGGGCGCCGCCTGGGCGAGCGGAACTGGCAGCAGCTGCTCGGGCTGCTCGGGAGCCGGCGGCTGCTCGCGGGCGGCCCGGCCCCGCAGCCCGGGGCCGGGCCCGGGCCGCAGCGGACCGGGACCCTGCTGCGCGGCACCCTGCGGCTGGTCGCGGACGCCGATGCCACGACGGCGCGGCTGCACCGGTTGCTGCGGCCGGTCCTGCGGCCGGCGGTGCTGGGCGCGCTGCTGCTCGTACTCCTGGCCATGGAGGGGTGGCTCGCGGCGTCGGCGGGCCGGCTCCTCGCGGATCTGCGGTGGTTACTGTCGCATCCGGTGCCGCTGCTGGCCGTGGCCACGCTGCTGTGGCTCAGTACGGCCCTGCACGAGTTCGCGCACGGGATCGCCGCCCGGCACGTGGGCGGCACGGTCGGGGAGATCGGGCTGCGCTGGCGGCTGCCGATGGTCATCATGTACTGCCGGGTCGACAACTACCGCTACCTGCCCCGCCGCCGGGACCAGCTGGCCGTCGCCGGAGCGGGCGCCTTCGCCAACCTCCTCTTCCTGCTGCCGTTCTGCGCCTGGTGGGCGGCGCTGCCGGCGGGCGACGCCACCGGCCGGGTGCTGGGCGCGCTGCTGCTGCTCGGCAGTGCGCAGGCCCTCGTCAACCTGGTCCCACTGCCGCCGCTCGACGGCTACACCCTGCTCGGGCACGCGCTGCGCGTGACCCGGCTGGCGCCCGCCAGCTCGGCCTACCTGCGGCTACGGGCGCGCGACCGTGCCGCGGCGGCCGCCTATCCGGCGCGGGCCCGCCGGCTCTACCTCGGCTACGGGATCGGCTCGGCGGTGCTGGTCCTGCTCCTGGCCGGGCTCCTGACGGCCGCCGTCCTGCTCACCGCCAGCCCCTGAACCGACTTCCCCCCACCCACCCCCCTTTCCTCCCCCATCCACTCCCCCCACCCGCTTCCGACACCGAGGGAACCGCACGCCCATGACAACTGACCGCACTCCCCCGCCCGACGCGCCCGTGGCCGTCGCCGTCCGGGAGGTCCGCAAGCGCTACGGCGACCGACAGGCCGTGGACGGGCTCTCCCTCGACGTGCGCCGCGGCGAGTTCTTCGGCCTGCTCGGCCCCAACGGCGCGGGCAAGACCACCTTCATCGAGATCGTCGAGGGCCTGCGCCAGGCCGACTCCGGCACGGTCGAGGTCCTCGGCCAGAGCCCCTGGCCGCGCAACACGGCCCTGCTGCCCCGGATCGGCGTCCAGACCCAGGCCTCGGCCTTCTTCGTCCGGCAGACCGCGCGCGAACACCTCGCCACCGTCGCCGGGCTGTACCGCAAGGACGCGGCCGCCGCGGACCGCACGCTGGAGACGGTCGGGCTGACCGAGCAGCGCGACGTGCTCGTGGAGAACCTCTCGGGCGGCCAGCGCCAGCGGCTCGCCATCGCGTCGGCCCTGGTCCACGACCCCGAGCTGATCTTCCTCGACGAGCCGACCGCCGCCCTCGACCCGCAGGCCCGCCGGGACCTGTGGCAGGTGCTGCGCACCCTCAAGAGCGAGGGCCGCACCATCGTCTACACCACCCACCACCTCGACGAGGCCGAGGCCCTGTGCGACCGGGTGGCCATCCTGGTCGGCGGCCGCATCGCCGCACTGGACTCCCCGCACCAGCTGATCACCGCCGCCGGGGCCCGGGCCCGGCTGCTGGTACCGGCGGGACGGATCACCCCGGCGCAGGCCGCCGCCCTGGACGGGGTGGAGCGGGTCGGCGAACAGGGCGGCTCGCTCGTGCTGGAGACCTCGGCCCCCGGCAAGGTGCTCCAGGCCGTCGACGCCCTCACCGGGCTCGACGGGGTGATGACCCGCACGGCGACCCTGGAGGACGTCTACCTGGAGCTGACCGGCCGCCCCGGGGCCGACGGCCACACCGGCGGCCAGACCGACGGCCACACGCCCGCACACACCACGGAGTCCCGCGCATGAGCGCCTACACGGCACTGACCGCCGCCGGCTACCGGGCCCAGGTCCGGGACAAGGCCACCCTCTTCTTCACCTTCGCCTTCCCACTCCTGTTCCTCGTGGTCTTCGGCCTGATCTTCAGCGGCCAGGACGTGGAGGAGAGCGGCCGCCCCTACATCTCGTACATCGCGCCCGGCGTGATGTCCTGGGGCGTCGCCAACGCCGCCGTCTTCGGCATCGCCTTCACCCTGATGCAGTGGCGCCGCGACGACCTGCTGCGGCTGATCCGGCTCAGCCCGACACCGCTGACCACGGTGCTGGCCTCGCGCTACGTACTGGCCCTCGTGGTCGGTGTGGTGCAGGCCGCCGTGTTCGTGGCCGTCGCCATGCTGCCCGGCTTCGGGCTCGAGCTGGACGGGCGCTGGCCACTGGTGCTGCCCGCGCTGGTGTTCGGCATCACGGCCTTCATGGCGATCGGGGTGATCGTCGGCAACTACGCCAAGACCCCCGAGGCCGTCGCCGCGATCGCCAACTGCCTGATGGTGCCCATGGCGTTCCTGTCGGGATCCTTCCTGCCGCTCGACATGATGCCGTCCTGGCTGCGGTCGGTCTCCCGGGTGCTGCCGCTGCGCTACCTCAACGACGCCGCCTCCGGGGCCCTGACCGGCTCCGGCTCCCTCGCCACGATCGGCATCGGCTGCGCCGCGCTGACCGGCTTCGCCCTGCTGTTCGGCGGGATCGGGCTGAAGACCTTCCGCTGGAGCAACCAGTCATGACACCCGTCGCTTCGAGGACCGTACGGGCGGCCGCGGCCCCCGACGGCACCGCGCTGGAGACGGCCCGCCGGCAGCTCGAGCGGGCGCTGGCCGCCGCCGCCCCTGACGCGGCGCGGCCGTACGTGGTCACGCTGGGGGTGCACGACGCCCTCGGGCCGCGCGCCGCCGACCCCTTCGCCGCGCTGCGCCCGGCCGCCACCGTCCATCTCGGCGCCCAGGCCGTGCTCCTGGGGCCCTGGGGCGGCGACGGCACCGCCCCCGCATGCGGGCAGTGCCTGGCCATGCGCTGGCAGCGGCTGCGCAGCAGGAGCGAGCGCGACGCGCTGGAGACCGGCAGCGGGCCGCGCACCCCCGTCTCGGCCCACTGGCCCCGGCTGTCGCCGTACGTGCTGGACGCGGTCGCCGCCCTGCACGCGGCGGTCCTGGGCGGCGACGCGAAGGCTCCGGGCCCTCTGGCCGCCGACCGGGCGCTGCCCCAGGTGTCCCGCCTGGACCTGGAGACCCTCCAGGTGCGTACGTACCCGCTGGCCGCCGACCCGCTCTGCCCCGACTGCGGGCCGCGCGGCGCCGACGCCCCGCGGCCCTTCGTCCCCGCCTCCCGGCCCAAGCCCGCCCCGCAGGCGCAGCGGCTGCGCAAGGCCTCCTCGTACCCGGTGCCGCGGGAGGCGCTGGCCAATCCGGTGACCGGGGTGCTCGGCGGAGGCACCTGGATCAACGTGACCTCGCCGACCACCGCGCCGGTCGCGGGCAGCGTCTTCATGCGCGGCTACGCGGGGCTCACGGACGTCACCTGGAGCGGTCAGGCCAACAGCTTCTCGGCCAGCCGCGACCTCGCCTTCCTGGAAGGGCTGGAGCGGTACGCCGGCACGCACCGCCGCACCGGCGCCGAGGCGCTCACCGCCTCCTACGCGGAGCTGGGCGAGCGGGCCCTGAATCCGGCGGAGTGCGGGTTCTACCCGCCCGCGACCTACCGCGACGACCCCCTGGTGTCGCCCTTCGACCCCGAGCGGCCCATCCCCTGGGTGTACGGGCACTCGCTGCGCGACGACCGGCCCGTGCTGGTGCCGGCGCGCCTGGCCTACTACAGCGCGGGCCTGGCCGCCGACAACTTCGTCTTCGAGTGCTCCAACGGCTGCGCGATCGGCGGCTGCCTGGAGGAGGCGGTGCTCGGCGCCCTGCTGGAGCTGATCGAGCGGGACGCCTTCCTGCTCGCCTGGTACGGCGGCCAGCGGCTGACGGAGATCGACCTGGACTCCGTACCGGGGCCGGCGGTGCGGATGATGGTGGACCGGGCCGCCCTCCAGGGGTACGACGTGCACGCCTTCGACAACCGGATCGACCTCGCGGTGCCCGTGGTGACGGGACTGGCCGTACGGCGCGACGGCGGACCGGGGCTGTACTCCTTCGGCGCGGGCGCGGCGCTCGATCCGGCGGCGGCGGTGGAGGCCGCGCTGTCGGAGGTGCTCACCTACATCCCGCACCTGCCCCGGCAGGTGGCCGAGCGGCAGGGTGAACTGGAGGCGATGGCCGGGGACTTCGGGCTGGTCAGACACCTCAAGGACCATGCCCAGCTGTACGGGCTGCCCGCGATGGCCCCGCACGCGCGCACCTACCGGGAGCCGCTCGCCGTACGGCCCATGGCGGAGCTGTACGAGCGGTGGGAGGCCCACGGCCGGCCGAGGACCGGCGACCTGCGGGACGATCTGCTGCTGTGCGTGGGCGAGTTGACGGGGGCCGGGCACGATGTGATCGTCGTCGACCAGACCACGCCGGAGCAGCGCCGGATGGGGCTGCACACCGTGTGCGCCATCGTGCCGGGGCTGCTGCCGATCGACTTCGGCTGGTCGCGCCAGCGGGCCCCGTACATGCCCCGGCTGCGGACGGCCGCCCAACGGGCGGGGCTGCGCGAGAGTGCCCTGACGGACGCGGAGATCCGGCTGGTGCCGCACCCGTTCCCCTGATCCCGGGCCCATGCCGGATGCCCCGGACCCCCCTCGTGCGGGGTCCGGGGCATCGGTGCGTTGCGGGTGCGGCGCTGGGGTCAGGCGCTGCAGGAGGTGGTGCTGGTGGTGGAGGAACAGGTCGAGGTGGAGCTGCAGCTCGTGGAACCGGCGAGCACGACCTCGCTGGCGTCCGAGTAGTCGGAGATCTCGAAGGTCTCCGACTCCAGCTCCAGGATCTCGTCGGCGAGCGAGGCGAGCGGCGACTTCTCCATGGGAATCTCCTTCATCTGGGTCGGCCGGTCCAGGCGGTCCGGCCGGCTCGGGCGGATCGGCCGGCCCGTGCGTTCCGGGGCGGCTTCCTGTGGTGCCCTTCCAGGAGAACCGGTCCCGCCGTCACTTCACCCGGTCAACTCCTGACACTCCTCTGACAGAAAGTGTCAGCGGTCTGACCGTCCTGGCCGGATCCGGTGTCCGAGCATGGTCGTCATGACCGTCTCCACCGTGCTCGCCGGACTCCCGCCGCTCCTGCGGCCCCTGACGACGCTCTACCTGGACCTGCACCGCCATCCCGAACTGTCGGGCGAGGAGCGGCGCACGGCCGGGCGCTTCGCCGACTGGCTGGAGTCCGCCGGGTACGCGACCACGCGCGGGATCGGCGGGCACGGCGTGGCCGGGGTGCTGCGGCGGGGAGCGGGGCCGACCGTGATGCTGCGCGCCGAGCTGGACGCGCTGCCGGTCCGGGAGACCACGGGGCTGCCGTACGCGAGCGAGGGCCCGGTGGCGCACGCCTGCGGGCACGACCTCCACCTGGCCGCGGCCGCCGGTACCGCCTCCCTGCTGGCCGGCGCCGGCCCGGAGGCCTGGCAGGGCACGCTCGTGGTGGTGGGGCAGCCCGCGGAGGAGACCCTGGAGGGGGCGCGGGCGATGCTGGCCGACGGGCTGTACGAGCGCACCGGCCGCCCGGACACCGTCCTCGCGCAGCACGCCGCCCCGCTGCCGGCCGGGATGGTCGCGCACGGGTACGGGCCGATGACCGCCGGGAGCGTCACCTTCCGGGTCGTCGTGCACGGGCGCGGCGGGCACGCGGGGGCCCCGCACCTGACGGTGGACCCGGTGGTGACGGCGGCCCACGTGGTGACCCGCCTGCAGACGGTGGTGGCCCGGGAGGCGGCGCCCTCGGAGCAGGTGGCCGTCACGGTGGGCTCGCTGCGGGCCGGGGAGCGGGCCAACATCGTGCCCGACCGGGCCGAGCTGGGGATCACCGTACGGGCGGCCGGCGAGGCGGCGCTCGCGCGGGCGGCGGAGGCGGTCGAGCGGATCGTGCGCGCCGAGTGCGCGGCCTCGGGCTGTCCCCGGGAGCCGGAGATCGTCCGCGAGGGCTCCTCCCCCGTCACCCACCCCGATCCGGCGACGACGGCCGCGGTGCGCGCGGCCCACACGGCGCGGTTCGGGGCGGAGCGGGTGGCGATGTGGCCGCCGTCCCTCGCCACGGAGGACTTCGGGCTGTTCGGCGACGCAGGGCGGTCCGTGCACGGTGCGCGGGGGGTCCGGCTCGCCTACTGGATGCTGGGGGTGATCGGCCCGGCCGCCTGGGCGGCGGCGCCCGGGGAGGGCGCGGCCGGGAAACTGGCGGCCCTCCCCGCCAACCACGCCCCGGACTTCGCCCCGGACGTGCGTACGGCGCTGCCGGCCGGGGTCGGCGCGCTGACGGCGGCGGCCCTGGCCTGCCTCGCGCCGGCCGGATCGGCCCGGTCGGCTGCTTGAGGCCGTACGTCAGGCCAGGCCGTAGCGCCGGACCGACTCCTCTTCCTGTGCCAGGCGGTGCATCGCCCTGAGCACCGGTTCGACGAGGATCGCCCCCGCGACGGCCACCTCCACCTTCTCCGCCTCCGAGGGGTGCTTCTCCACGATGTCCAGGTCGTACACGGCCACTTGGTGCATCAGGCGGGCATAGGGAACCATCATCTCCGCGTCCCACGGGTATCCCAGCCTGATGAGGGAGGCCACCGCGGCCACCAGCGACCGGTGGTCCGGGGAGATGGCGGCGAGGTCCCTGGCGGTGGACCAGCCCAGGGTCTCCAGCAACCGGTCCACCTCGCGGCGGGCGGTGGCCACGGCCTCGTCGACTTCGTCGGCGTCGTCCGGCTCCGGTACCTGCGGCAGCGCCCACAGGGCCGCGCCCAGGCGCATGGCCGTGCCCAGCGAGTCGTCGTCGACGTGCCGGAGCACCTCCTTCGCGGTGGCCACGGAGACCCGGCCGACCTGGATCAGGGCCCGTACCAGGCGCAGCCGGCGCAGATGGGTCTCGTCGTAGTCGGCCGTGGTCGCGCTGATCCGCCGGCCGGGCGGCAACAGGCCTTCGCGCAGGTAGTACTTGATGGTCGCGGTGGAAATGCCACTGCGCTCGCTCAACTCCGCCAGCCGCATCTCTTGTGCCTTTCCTTGGATAGCCTCACTATCTAAGCACGCGACGCTTGGACAGCGGCGCTATCCAACGAGGACATCCGGAGGCCGCGTGCCAGGCAAGCCGATCCCGGGCAACACCACCGCCGCACTCGAAGGCGACGCGGTGGTCCTGCTCATCGGGATGCGCATCAACCACTTCTGGGCCGTGCACCATTGGGTACCCGTGTTCCTGTCCATGCCGCGCATGCTCCGGGACCTGAAGCGCGACAAGGGCCGGGGCCTGCTCGGCCACGTCCTGCTGACCGGTTCGCCGCGTACGTACTACGTGGTCCAGTACTGGGAGTCCAAGGAGAAGCTCTACGCTTACGCCGCGGCCGCCGACACCCTGCACCACCGGATGTGGGCGCTCATCAACCGCTTGCAGCGGACGAACAAGCTCCGCCAGCACGTGGGGATCTGGCACGAGGCCTACATCTCGCCCGCGGGCTCGTACGAGTCCATCTACGCCGACATGCCGCCCGTCGGCCTGGCCGCGGCCACCGGGGTCCTGCCGCTGGAGAAGCGCGGGCGCCGGGCGGCCGACCGGTTCGCGCACCGGCCGCCGGCGCCGGACGCACCACACGCACCGCACTGACAAGGAGCAAGGAACACCATGGCTGTTGAGCAGGTCAGCACCACCCGCCCCCCGGCATCGGGGCCGGGGGGCCGAGCGGCGGGGAGGATCGCCCTCGCCGCGGTCATCGGCCTGTGCGTCGCCCTCACGGCGGCGTGCGACGCCAAGGGCCCCTCGTCGTCCGGCTCTTCGTCCTCCAAGGACAAGGGCGGATCCTGGCAGGCCGGCGACTGCGGAGGTCCCGACCCCGACGACAAGCCGGACGGCTACCGGGCGTTCGACTGCGGCGACTCCAAGGCGACCTTCAAGGCGCTGGAGATCGCGGCGGCCGGGATCCTGCCCGGTTCGATCCAGTGTCCCGCCGGTACCGACCTGATGATCCGCGTGTCCGTGTCCTACGGCTCGGCCGCCAAGGACAAGAACAAGGGTGGCGGCGGGATCCCCACCCAGACCGTCTGCGGCCGCAACCTGTCCGGGGACCACCCCGGCGACGCGGGCGCGGGCGGCGGCCAGCTGGTGAAGGGCGACTGCATCTCCTCGTCCGCCCAGGAGGTGGCCTGCGCCTCCGCCGGAGCGGACGCCTTCAAGGTCCTCGACCTGGTCAAGGAGAAGGAGCAGTGCCCGTCGGGAACCACCGAGCCCATGGAACTGACCATGTCGATCGGGCGCCCGTACGACGTGATCTGCGGCGGCGCTGCCTGAGAACGGCAAAGCGGAGGTAAAGCCGGAGGGCGGGGCGGGTGGGGGCGGCCCACGATGGACACATGAGCGTCCGACGGTACGAGCTGACGTTCCCCGACGCCGACGGGACGGGCGGGGACACCGTGATCGTGGAGCGCACCGAGTCGGCCGGACCGGGCGGTCACCCGGTCTACGCCGACGCCACCGGCATCGTCCGGGCGGAGATCAGCGACCGGGGCGAGGTCCGCATGCTCCCCTCGGGCGGCCACCAGGCCCCCGCGCAGCCCACGGGGGCGCGCCGGCTGCCGGAGGGCTGACCGGGGGCGGGCCCGGTGTGCGCCGACGGGGGGAAGCCGGGCCGCGTCCGCTCGCGCCTGCGCCCGTACCGCCCGCGCCGCGTCCGATAGTCGCCAGGGTCACGACGTACGAGGACCCGAACGGCGAACCGGAGGAACGGGCGATGGACAGCGCAGGACTACCCCGGCGCAAGGCGCTGCTCGCGGGCGGCCTGGCGGCCGTCGCGGGCGCGCTCACGGCGTGCTCGGCGGCGGCCACCTCGCCGGCCGGGGGAACGAAGGCACGGCCCGAGGCCGCCGCGCCGAATCCTCGGCCGGCCACCCCGGAGGCTGCCTACGCGCGGCTGTTGGAGGGCAACAAGCGCTGGGTCGACGGATCGCTCCAGCACCCCGACCGGGATCCCACGCGGCGTCAGCTGGTCGCCCAGGCCCAGGATCCGTTCGGGGTGGTCCTCTCCTGCATCGACTCCCGGGTGCCGCCCGAGCTGCTCTTCGACACGGGGCTCGGCGACCTGTACGTGCTGCGCACCGGCGGCCAGGCGGTCGGCCCGGTGGTCACCGGCTCGGTGGAGTTCGGGCCGGTGACCGGCGGCACCCCGCTGATCTTCGTGCTCGGGCACCAGCGGTGCGGCGCCATCGACGCCGCGTACAAGGCGGCCCTCGCCGGGAAGTCGCTGCCGGGCAACCTCGAGGCGATCGCGAAGGCCCTGCGGCCGGCGTACGACCGGACGGTCAAGGAGGGCGGGTCGGGCGACGCGGTCGACCGGATGATCCGCGCCCAGATCGAGCTGACCGCGGACGAGCTGCGGGCGAACGCGGATCTGGCGCCCCTGGTGAAGAAGGGCGCCGTCGCGGTGGTCGGCGGCTACTACTCGCTCGACACGGGCAAGGTGGAGATCCTGACGGGCGCCCTGCCAGCCGGGAAGCCCAGCCCGACGGGCACCCCCGCGCCGGCCGGGACCCCGGCACCGGCCGGCACTCCGTACTGAGGACACGGCAGACAGACCCCTTCCGGGCCGCGGGGGCGCGGCCCGGAAGGGGTCTGTCGGGAGCGGCGGCGGTCAGGCCGTCGCGGGCTCCGCGGGCGTGTTCTGCGCCGGCCGCGGACGCGGGTAGACCGCTTCCTCCGGCAGCTTCGGCTCCAGGCGCAGGACGCCCAGGGCCGAGACCGTCGCGCCCGCCGCGAGGACCACCCACATCGCCGTCGGCGAGAGGGTGAGCAGGGCCGTCAGGACGGCCGGGGCCAGAGCGCTGGGCACCGCCCAGGAGAGCTGGTACACCGCGAGGTGGCGGCCCCGCGTCTCCTCCGGCGCGGCCTGCGCGCACAGGGCCGAGGCCGTGGCGCCGTGCATCAGCTCGCCCGCCGTGAACAGCGCGGTAGCGGCGAAGATGCCGACCAGGATGACGGTCTTGTCCCCCACCGCGGCGAGTACGGCGAACACCACGAACGACGCCGCGAACACCGCCGCGCCCAGGGCCACCGCACGGGAGCGGCGGTAGGCGACGAGCGCCCGGGTGACCGGGATCTGCAGGAGCGCGATCCCGACCGTGTTGACCGCGTACAGGACGCCCACCAGCGAGGTGGACGCACCCAGGTCCTGGGTGACGTACGCCGGGATGCCGATCGCGAGCACCGTGTAGCCGAACGCGGTGGGCACGTTGAGCAGGGTCAGGGCGAGGAACGGCCGGTTGCGCGCCACCAGCCGGTAGCCGCCCTTGCGGGAGGTCCGGGCGAGCGGGGTGGCCGACTTCGGGATCGGGATCGAGCCGAAGCAGGTGGCCGCCAGCAGGTATCCGGCGGCGGTGCCGAACACGATCACGTAGTAGAACGCGTCGCTGCCCAGGGCCAGGACCCCGCCCGCGACCAGACCGCCCACGCCCAGGCCGGCGTTGCGCAGGCTGCGCTGCGCGGCGAGCAGCTTGTCCCGCTCGGTGCCCTTGACGAACTCGGCGATGAAGGACTGGATCGCGGGCGGGTACGAGGTGTCGCCGAGCGCGACCAGCAGGATCACGGCGAACATCGTGTAGCCGTTGTCCACCAGCGGGTACGTGCAGAAGCCCGCGGCCCGCAGCAGGTACCCGCCGGTGACGACGGCCTTGGCCCCGAACCGGTCGATGAGGACGCCCGCCGCCGGATTGCTGACCAGACCGATCACGGCGGCGGCCGTCATCAGGGTGCCCACCTGGGTGAGCGGCAGCCCTGTCACGTGGTGGAAGTACAGCAGTGACAGCGGCAGGTACATGCCCGCGCCGGTGGCGTCGACCACCATGCCCAGCATGTAGCGCGTCTTCGCCGACAGGCGGGCCCCCGTCATGACGCGTCGCCGATCACGCTCTGTTCGCGCACCCACTCACCGAGCTCGCGCAGCCGGCGCTCGCACTCCGTGCGGGTGGGCGCGGTGCCCACCGCGGCGGCGAGGAAGTCGGAGGAGCCCGAGGCCGGCGCGATGACCTGGCCCTCCTCGGCGTAGAGCCAGAACCCGGCGAGCCAGTCCTGCTCGGGCACCTGCGGCAGCCGGCGCACCAGGCCGGGCCGCTTCATCATGAGCAGCTGGCCCGCCATGTGCCGCGGCTTCGGCAGCCCGGCCGAGTCGCCGCCCCGCCGTACGGCGGCGTGGAGTTCGTGGCCGGCGTCGGCGCGGACGGCGTACCCGCCGAGGTGCACGCCGAAGAGGCTGTTGAAGACCTCGCGGATCTTCGCGCCGCCGGGGCGGCAGGCGATCTCGCAGAGCACCAGCCGGTCGTCCGGGGTGTGGAAGACCTCCATGTGGAAGGCGTGGTCGCGCAGCCGGGAGCCCTCGGGGGCCAGCGAGGCGACGACCCGCTCGGCGAGGTCGAGCAGGCGCGGCGTGATCGGGTCGTCCTCGTCGAGGGTGAGGTCGATGCGCGGGCCGGGGTCGGAGGCGAAGGAGGACAGGTCGTACTGGTACTGCGAGGGCCAGGCCATCGCCACCCGGCCGTCGCGCACCACTCCGTCGACGTGGCACATCCGGCCCGGGACGAAGTCCTCCAGCAGGACGTCGTCGCGCTCGCCCGCGCCGTACACCTCGGTCAGGCACTCCTCGAAGGAGGCCTGGTCCTCGAGGATGCGCAGGCCGACCGCGTTGAAGCCGCTGCGCTCCTTGAACACCACCGGGAAGCCCTCGGCGGCCGCGAACTCGCGGGCCTCGTCGGCGGTGCGGGCCTGGATCCAGGCCGCGACGTCGATGCCCGACGCCTGGGCGCGGGTCTTCATCAGCGCCTTGTCGCGGAAGGGGATCACGTCGTCGTGCCAGGCGCCGCGCAGCCCGAACCGCTCGCGCAGCCGCGCGGCCCGCAGCATGTCCGCCTCGTGCAGCGCGGTCACGCCCGTGATGTTGTGCTCGGCGATGAGCTCGAGGGCGCGGGCGTCGACCTCTTCCGCGTCGAAGTCGTCGAAGATCTCCAGGCGGGTGTAGCCGAGGGTGCCGTCCGGCACCTTCTCGCCCGCGAGTTCGATCTTGTCGCGGGCGGCGAGCACGACGATGTCGCCGGTGTGGTCCGGCAGCCAGGAGCGGTACGGGAAGGGCTCCAGCGGGTTGCGGTGCAGGATCAGCAGGTTCTCGCGGGGGGCGATCTCGGAGGGCTGCGCGAGGACGGTCTGCCCGTCCGGGTGGGCGAGGGTGATCCGGATGTGCTCGCGGATCACCTCGGCCCCGCGGCGTATCGCCGCCGTGGTGTCCTCGGCGGCGACGGCGATCAGGCCGAGCCGGTCCCAGTTGTCCTGGAGGACCCGTACGTCGTCGCCGGGCTTGGCACCGACGGTGACGGAGATGACGCCCTCGGCGGCGCGCGCCGCGTCGAGCCCGTCGACGGACTCGACGCGGGTGCCGGGCGTGCCGATCAGGGCGCGCACGCTGGCGCCGCCGTGCGCCTGCGGCCGGTCGGGCAGCTCCTCGACCAGGCCGAAGGGGGCACCGACGGCGAGCGTGATCAGGTCGACGCCGAAGGCGCTGCGCACCAGCTCCGGGATGGAGTCGCCGCCGATCCGGTTGTGGCCCTCGATCACGCGCGGGCCCTTGGCGGTGAGGCGGACCTCGGTGTGGCAGACGCCGTCGCGCATGCCCATCACGTCGAGGAAGCCGCGTATGCCCTCGCGTATCACTTCTTCGTCGGCGTCGGAGAGCCGGGCCGGGACCGCGTGGCCCAGCTCGGCGAAGTGGCCGTCATTGGTGAACTTCTCGGTGATGGTGACGATGACGTGGCGACCGGCGAAGCTGAAGGACTCGACGCTGAACTCGGGTCCGTCCAGGAACTCCTCCATCAGGAAGTCCTTCAGGACGAACAGCGAGGAGACCCGGTCGGTCCGGGTGCCGGAGAGCCGGGTGACCTCGGCCCAGACCCGGTCGGCGTCCTGCGGCCCCTCGACCCGCATGACGCCGATGCTCGCGGTGGCGTCGACGGGCTTGACGATGAAGGGGAAGCCGTAGGAGGCGCCGAAGGCGTCCAGGTCCTCACGGGCCTTCAGGGACCGGGCGCCCACGGCGTGCTCCGGGTCGTGCTCGGCGACGTACCGCCGCATGGCGGCCTTGTCCCGGATCCGGGCGGTGACCTCGTAGCCCGTTCCCCCGAGCTCGTACAGATCGTTGATCCGGCCCGCGTTCTCGAGCCCCGGCTCGGTCAGGGAGACGGCCGCGGCGAAGCCGGGGCTCTCGTGCCAGGCCCGCACCAGGGGCTCGATCAGCTCCCACTGCGTGAAGTCCACGACCTCGACGGCCGCGGCGAGCCGGTTCTGCTCCTCGCTGACCTTGGTGGGGTGCTGGAGCAGCAGCACGCTCAGTCCCAGGTCGTGGGCCTTCCGCACGGTCTCGTCGGTCGCACCGACGAGCAGCAGGGTGCGCTCGGGGTTCATTCGCTCTCTTCTCCCCCTGCGGCGGCAGGGAATTTCAGGCTCGTACTCGGGTGGGGACGGGGGGTGGGAAGGCGTGGGGGCGAGCTCCGGCTCACCGCTCACCGGCGGGGTCGGCCTCCGGCCACCAGCTGAGGTAGCGCTCGCCGCTGTCGGGGAACACGGTCGCGACGACCGCGTCCGACAGGTCGTGCCGGCGGGCCAGTTCGAGGCAGGCGTACGCGGCCGCGCCCCCGGAGATCCCGACGAGGAGCCCGGAGCGGGCGGCGATGGCGCGCGTGGTGGCGGCTGCGTCCGCGTCCTCGACGGCGATCACCTCGTCGATGAGGTGCACGTCGGTGACGGGGCTGATGAAGCCGCCGTTGAGGCCGGGGATGCGGTGCGGGCCGGGCTCGCCGCCGGAGAGCAGCGCGGAGCCGGCCGGTTCGACGGCGATCACCTTCAGGTCCGGGTTGCGCTCGCGCAGGTAGCGGGCGCAGCCGGTCAGGGTGCCGCCGGTGCCGATGCCGGCCACCAGGTAGTCGACGCGCCCGCCGGCGTCGCGCCAGATCTCGGGGCCGGTCGTCTCGTAGTGGGCGCGTACGTTGTCGGGGTTCTCGTGCTGGCCCGCGTACCAGGAGCCCGGGATCTCGGCGTGCAGCTTCTCGGCGCGCTCGACGCAGCCGATGAAGCCGAGCGCGTGGTCGGTGAACTCGACCTCGGCGCCCAGCATGCGCAGGGTCAGCACGCGTTCGCGGGAGGAGTTGGAGGGCAGCACGATCAGACAGCGGTAGCCGCGGGAGGCGGCGAGTGCGGCCAGGGCGATGCCGGTGTTGCCGGAGGTGGACTCGATGACGGTGGCGCCGGGCTGGAGCGCGCCGGACTCCTCGGCGGCCCGGAGCATGAACAGGGCGGCCCGGTCCTTGATGCTGGACAGCGGATTTGCCGCCTCCAGCTTGGCGAGGACCTGGACGGTGGCGGGCAGGCCGTCGAGGTCGAGCCGGAACATCGGGGTGTTGCCCACGAGGTCCTCGAATGACGCCGCGATGCGGCAGGTGGCGCGCGCGTTGTTCACGAGCCTCCCCCTTTGGTGCTGGACGTGCGGTCGGTCTCCGAAAGGTAACCAGGCGGGGTCGCGCGCGATTGGTGCCGGACTCGGGCGGACCTCGGGGGCGGCTCGAGTCCGGCTCGCGGCCGCCCCCGCCGGGCTGGCTGGCTACAGGGCGTTCAGGTCGACGGCGTCGGCCATCGCGCGGTAGCCGGCGTCGTTCAGGTGGAGGCGGTCGGCGAAGGCGAGTTCGGCCTTCAGCTGCTGCGGGTGCCGCGGGTCGGCGACGGCGCGGTCGAAGTCCACGACGCCGTCGTAGGACCCGCTGGTGCGGATCCACTCGTTGACCTCGTTGCGTACGCCCTCCGCGGGCGCGTTCCAGTACGTGGCCCCGCCGTAGGGCGGGATGGTGCCGCCGAGGATCCTGACCCCGCGGGCGTGGGCCTCGCGGATCAGTTCCCTGTGACCGGCGATGATCTCCTGCGCGGTCACCCGGGGGCCCGCCGTGCAGCGGTCCTGGGGCATGTCGGGCTGGATGATGTCGTTGGTGCCCTGGAGGACGATCACCGTGCCCGTGTCGGGGCGGCCCAGCGCGTCGCGCCGGAAGCGGTGCAGGGCGCTCTCGCCGAAGCAGGGCGAGTCGCTGAGGACCTTGCTGCCGGCGAGCCCCGCGTTGAGCACGGCCTCCGGGCGGCCCCGGCCGGCGAGGCGGGCGGCGAGGGCATCGGGGTAGCGGCGGTCGGCGCCGGGGGTCGCGCCGAAGCCGTCGGTGAGGGAGTCGCCGAAGGTGACGACGCCTCGGCGCGCACCGTCCCGGCTGCCGTTCTTCACGTCGACCCCGGCCAGGTAGTACCAGGAGTAACTCTGGTTCCCCGGGCCGGAGAAGGCGTCGGCGGCCGTGTCGCGCAGGTGGTTGCCGTCGGCCCGGTAGGACGTGCCCATGGCGACGTTGTGGAAGGTGGCCGGGCCGGTGGGGCCCTGGAACCAGAGGGTGACGGTGAGCTGTTCGAAGGCCTTGACGGGCAGGGCGACCGCGTCGCTCGACAGCTCGCCGCCGGCCGGAACGCTCACCGCGCCCGCTCCCCCGAACCGCAGCGGGCGTACGGATTCCGGCTGGACGGCGGCCCCGCCGGCGCTGCGGGCGACGGTCGCGCCGGTGATCCGCAACGGGGTCTTCCCGTAGGCGTTGGTGAGCCGCACGCGCAGCTCGGAGCCCTCCGCTCCGGCCCGGACCACCTGGCGTACCGACTGGTTCCGGAAGCCCTCCTCGGACCAGTTGGGGAACCAGTCGGTGTGGGTGGGGGCCTGCGCCGAGGCGCCCCAGGAGCTGCGCCAAGGGGTGTGGTGCGCGGCGGCGGGCGTGGCGGCGACGGTGCCGGCGGCGACGGCCAGGAGGGCGGCGGCCAGCGGGGCGGCGAGGGCGGTCTTCTTCGTGTTCATACCCCCCTGACCCGCGCCGCCCCGGAAATGTGACAGGCGGGACGGAATTCTTTCGCCGGGTCACACGGGGCTCGTACCTCCCCTGGGGTCGAGGGCGCGGCGCCGGCGGCTGATGGAGTCGGGGTCCCAGCCCGGGCGGGGGACGGAGGCCAGCAGCAGTTCGGTGTACGGGTGCTGGGGGGAGGTCAGCAGTTCGGCGACGGGCCGGTGTTCCATGGTCCGGCCCCGGTACATGACGAGGGCCTCGTCGCAGACGTAGCGGACGACCGCCAGGTCGTGGCTGACGAAGACCAGGCCGATGCCGGTGTCGCGGCGGATGTCGGCGAGCAGGTTGAGCACCTGGGCCTGCACCGACACGTCCAGGGCGGAGACCGCCTCGTCGAGGACGAGGACGGCCGGCTCCACCGCCAGCGCCAGGGCGATCGCGGCGCGCTGGCGCTGGCCGCCGGAGAGCCCGCGGGGCAGGGCGGCCGCCTCCCGGTCGCCCAGGCCGACCTGGGCGAGCAGCTCCCGTACGCGGGCGGCGCGCGCCGCGGGGTCGCGCGAGCCGTGCAGCCGGAGCACCCCGTCGAGGGCCGCGCCGATGCCGATCCGGGCGTCGAGGGAGAGGTAGGGGTCCTGGAAGACGATCTGGACGGCCTTGGCGCGGGCCAGCCGGGCCGTCCTTCCCCGGACGGACTCGGCCAGGGGCCTGCCCTGTACGAGGATCCGTCCGGCGTCGGGGCGTTCGAGGCCGACCAGCATCCGGGCGGTGGTGGTCTTGCCGGAACCGGACTCGCCGACGATGCCGAGCGCGCCGCCCGGCTCCAGCGAGAAGGACAGGCCGTCGACGGCGACGACCTCCGCCCCGCCGCTCCGGTACGTCTTGCGCAGCCCGGTGACCTCGAGGAGCGGGGGCGGGGACGGGGACGGGGTGGTCACCTGGGCTCCACGGGGTCGAGGGTGAGTTCGCCGAGCCGGTGGCACGCGGCCCCGGCGGAGCCTTCCACCGCCAGGGGCGGCGGCGACTGTTCGCAGCGGCCCGGCTCGGCGAAGCGGCAGCGGGGTGCGAAGGCGCAGCCGGGGGCCGGCTCGAGCAGGCCCAGGGGGGCTCCGGGGATGGGGACGAGGCGGTCGGGCGGGCTGCCGTCCAGGGGCGGGGAGGAGCCGATCAGGCCGGCCGTGTAGGGGTGCCGGGGTGCGGCGAGGAGTTCGGCGGCGGGCCCGGTCTCCACGATGCGGCCCGCGTACATCACGTAGACGCGGTCGCCGACCGAGGCGGCGAGTTCGATGTCGTGGGTGATCAGGAGCAGGCCCAGGCCGCGTTCGCGCCGCAGCCGGCCCAGGAGGGCGAGGATCTCGGCCTGGGTGCTGACGTCGAGGGCGGTGGTCGGTTCGTCGCACAGCAGCAGGCGGGGTTCGGCGGTGAGCGCGGCGGCGATCACCACGCGCTGGAGCATGCCGCCGGAGAGTTCGTGCGGGTACTGGTCCAGGTGCCGCCCGGGGTCCGGGAGGCCGACGGCGTCGAGGAGTTCGGCCGCCCGGGCGCGGGCGCGGGCCTTGGGCCAGGAGTGCACCAGGCGCAGGGACTCGGTGAGGAAGTCCCCGACGCGGCGTACGGGGTTGATGGCCGCCCGGGGGTCCTGGTAGATCATCGCGGCCTTGGCGGTGCGTACCTCGCGCAGGCTCTCCCGGCCGGCGCCGACGAGGTCGGTGCCGTCGACGCTGACGCGGCCCCGGACCTCGGCGCCCTCGGGGAACAGGCCGAGTGCGGCGCGGGCGGTGACGGACTTGCCGGAGCCGGATTCGCCGACGAGGGCCACCACTTCGCCGGGGCCGACCTCGAGGCTGACCCCGTCGAGGAGGGGCCGGGCCATGGCCGGCAGGGTGATGTGCAGGTCTTCGTACCGCAGCAGTGTCATCGGGAGTCCCTTCCCGCGAGCCGGTCCCCGAGGTTCTCCCCGACGACGGTGAAGGCGACGACCACGACGACGACCGCCACGGCCGGGACGACCGCGGACAGCGGCTCTCCCTGGAGGACGGCGGCCTGGCCCTGGTTGATCATCGCGCCCCAGTCGGGTGTCGGCGGCTGGACGCCGAGGCCGAGGAAGGAGAGCGCGGCGAGGTCGAGCAGCGCGTACCCGAAGTTGACCGTGGACTGGGCGAGCAGGGTCGGGGCGATGTTGGGCAGCATGGCCCGTACGGTGACGAACAGGGCGGAGTGGCCCTGGACGCGGTAGGCGGCGATGTAGGGCCGGGCCTTCTCCTGGAGGGCGAGGCCGCGGACGAGGCGCGCCGTGTACGGCATGTAGGCCAGCGCCATGGCGAGCACGGGGGCGGTCATCCCCTTGCCGAAGAGCGCGACGGCGAGGATCGCCAGCAGCAGGGCGGGGAAGGCGAACAGGATGTCGAGCACCCGGCCCACGAGGGCGTCGGTCCGTCCGCCGCTCCAGGCGGTGAACAGGCCCACGGCCACGCCCAGGACGGTGGAGGAGACGACCACGGCGAGCGGTCCGGCGAGGCTGGTGCGGGTACCGGCGATCAGTGCGGACAGGGTGTCGTGGCCGCCCTGGCCGGTGCCCAGCCAGTGGTCGGGGCCGGGCCCCAGCAGGGTGTCGCCGAGCCGGCCGAAGGTGGGGTCGTACGGGGTGAGCCAGGGTGCGAGCAGGCCGACGAGGACGAACAGGCACAGGAGCAGCGGGCAGATCCCCCGCAGGTACCACTTCTTGTTCACCGGGCGCTCCCCGCCGCGGCGGTCCGCGGGTCGATCAGCGGCTGTACCAGGTCGACGAGGGCGTTGACCACGACGAACGCGGCCACCACCAGCAGCACGATCGCCTGGACCACCTGGAAGTCCAGCTGGTCCACGCACTGGACCAGCAGGGATCCGATGCCGGACATCCCGAAGGCGGTCTCGACGATGGCGGTGCTGACCAGCATGCCGGAGACGAGGAGCGCGGACACGGTGACGACGGGGCCCAGCGCGTTGCGCAGGACGTGGCGGCGTATGACGGTCCGCCGGGGCGTGCCCCGGCTGAGCGCGACCTCGACGTGTTCGCGGCGCAGTTCGTCCAGCATGGCCGAGCGGGTCACCCGGGTCACCAGGGCCGTGAAGGTCACGGACAGGGCGATGGCCGGCAGCAGGACGTGGTGCATCCGGTCGAGTACGCCGCTGCCGTTGCCGATGGTCGGGAACCAGCCCAGGCGCACCCCGAGCACGGAGCGCAGGAGCAGGGCGACGACGAAGGCGGGTGCGGCCGCCCCCACCGTGACCAGCAGCATCAGGGTCCGGTCGGTGCGCGTTCCGCGCCGCAGCGCTCCGACGACGCCGGCGGCGACGCCGACGGCCGCGATCAGCAGCGCGGAGGTGGTGACGAGGAGGAGGGAGGCGGGCAGCCGGGACCACAGGAGGTCGCCGACGTCCTGGTGGAAGAGGTGGGAGCGGCCGAAGTCGCCGTGCAGGACGCCTTCGAGCCAGTTCCCGTACCGGACGAGGAAGGGCTCGTCGAAGCCGTACTGACTGCGGATCTCGGCGAGCTGCTCGGGGCTGGGGCTGCGGCCGCGCACCAGGAAGCTCGCCGGGTCGCCGGGGGCCAGGTAGAGGGAGGAGAACACCAGGAAGGAGGTGACCAGGAGGGTCGTGACCATCCCGGCGAGCCGGCGCAGGACCCGGCCGGCCCGGGCGAGTGCCGCCGCCCCGGCGGCCCGGCCCGTCATCCCCTGGCTCCGATCTCGGCGGCCCACGGGTAGTAGAGGTAGGCGATGGACGGCTGGACGCCGGTGATCCGCTTGCCGAGGAAGACGCTCACGGGCTGGGTGTAGAGGGGCAGCCAGGGCAGCTCCCGCAGGGCGATGCGCTGGGCCTCGGCATTGGCGGCGGCGTGTTCGGCGGGGTCCTGGGCCGCGCCGGCCCGTTCGACGGCGGCGTCGAAGGCGGGGTCCGACCAGCCTCCGTAGTTGCTGAAGTTGCCGGTCTGGAGGGCGCCGTACATGTCGAGCGGGTCGGTGATGGAGGTGTACCAGAAGGCGAGGAAGAGGTCGATGCCCTCGCGGGCGGCGGGGTCGGTGAAGAGCGTCGAGTACTTCTCGGCGGAGACGGTCTCGATCCTCGGCTTGAGCCCGATGGCGGTGGCGGCCTGGGCGACGGCCTGGGTGATGATCGTCGTCTGGGAGTCCACGGGGCTGGTCGCGATGACGACCTCCTGCCCGGACACTCCCGCCTCGGCGGCGAGCGCCTTGGCCTTGGCCGGGTCGTAGGGGACCTTGGGCAGGTCCTTGAGGAGGGCCTCGCGGGTGGCGGCGGGTGCCCCGCTCCAGAGGTTGTCGGTGACCAGCGAGTGGGCGACCTCGCCGGCCCCGCCGGCTCCGGCCTTGACGATGCCCTCGCGGTCGGTGGCCATCAGCAGGGCGCGGCGGACGCGGGCGTCGCCCAGGGGGCCCTTGAGGTTGGCGACCACCTCGTCGGCGACGGTGGTGTTGCGGCCGAAGTAGAGCGTTCCGGCCTTGCTGGAGCGCAGTTGGCCGTAGGCGCCGGCCGGGACCATCCAGCCGCCGTCGACCTCGCCGCTCTGGAAGGCGTTGACCCGGGTGGTCGCGTCGGCGAGGAAGACGAACTTCACCTCGCCCGACCTGGCCTTCAGTTCGGGGTTCCAGTAGTCGTCGAACCGCTTGAGGGTGAGGGACTGGCCCGAGGTCCAGGAGCCGAAGGAGAAGGGGCCGGTGCAGTTCACTCCGGTCTGCGGGTTCCCGTAGTCCTTGCCGGACTTGGCGAGGGTGGCGGCGGACTCCACCGTGCCGGGGCTCGCGGCGAGGTACTGGTTGAAGGTGGAGTCGGGCTTGGTGAGGGTGACGGTGACCTCCATCTCCCCCGTGCGGTCGATCGACTTGACGTTGCGGAAGGCGGAGGCCCAGACGCTGGCCGTCTCCGGGTCGAGGTTGCGGCGCAGGGAGGCGACGACGTCGTCGGCGGTCAGCGGCGTCCCGTCGTGGAAGCGCACGCCGGGACGGATCCGGTAGACCCAGGTGGTCGGGGTGGGGTTGGTGTACGAGGACGCGAGGTTCGGGGAGGTGGTGAGGTCGGGGTTCCAGCGCAGCAGGCTCTCGCAGACGTTGGCGAGGATCTGGTTGGGCGGGTAGTCGAAGGAGTAGGCGTAGTCGATGCTGGTCGGCTCGGCGTACGTCGACCAGGTGAAGGAGTCCAGGTTCCCGGCGGCGGCGGGGGTCCGGTCGGTGAGCCGCGGGGAGGACGGCTCGTCCGGGCCGGGGTGGGCACTGCCGCTGCACGAGCCGGTCAGGAGCACCGCGGCGGCCGCGAGGCCGGCCACGGCGGCGCGCCGGACGCGCCCGCCTGCCGTGCTGCCGGTTCTCGGTCGGGGTGATGGCATCGTCTGCCTCCGTGAGGGGTGGGCTGGATCGGTACGGGGTGGCGGGAGCGCGGTCTTCAGCCGGCCGCGATGTGGACGGCTTCGCCGTCGATGTAGGTGCGGCGCACCCGGACGTCGCCGATCTCCTCGGCGGGGAGTTCGAAGGGGTCGCGGTCGAGGACGACGAGGTCGGCGTACTTGCCCGCCTCGACGGTGCCGGTGACCTCGTCCAGGTGGTTCACCCAGGCGCTGCCCGCGGTGTAGGCGGTCAGGGCCTGGGAGAGGGTCAGGGCCTGTTCGGGGAAGAAGGGCTCGCGGACCTCGCCGGGGCCGGGTGCGTCGATCTCCCCTGCGGGGACGGTCCGGTTGACCGCGACGTGGATGCCCCACATCGGGTTGGGGCTGCTGACCGACCAGTCGCTGCCGGCCACCAGGCGGGTCCCGGCGCGCTGGAGGTCCCCGAAGGGGTACTGCAGGGCTGCTCGCCGCGGTCCGAGGAAGGGGATGGTCAGCTCGTCCATCTGCGGCTCGTGGGCGGCCCACAGCGCCTGGATGTTCGCGGCCGCGCCCAGGCGGGCGAAGCGCCCGATGTCGTCCGGGTGGACGACCTGGAGGTGGGCCAGGTGGTGGCGGTTGTCGTTGGCGCCGTTGGCCGTGCGGGCCGCCTCCAGGGCGTCGAGCACCTCGCGGACGGCGCGGTCCCCCAGGGCGTGGAAGTGCAGCTGGAAGCCCGACCGGTCGAGGATCCGTACCGCTTCGGTGAGCACCTGCGGGTCGATGAAGCTGAGTCCGGAGTTCGAGGTGGCGCAGCCGCAGCCGTCGAGGTAGGGCTCCAGCATGCCGGCCGTGAAGTTCTCGGCGATGCCGTCCTGCATGATCTTCACGCTCGTGGCGTTGAAGCGGCCGGCCCGGCCGGTGCGGCGGCGTTCCTCCAGTTCGGGGATCTGATCCAGGCCGCGTTCGCGGTCCCACCACAGGGCTCCGACGACGCGGGCCCGCAGGGAGCCCTCGCGGGCGGCGCGCAGGTAGACGCCGAAGTTGTCGGGCTGCGCGGGGAAGGCGCCGATCATGGCGTCCTGCCAGGCGGTCACGCCGAGGGAGAAGAGGTGCTGCTGCGCGGCGAGCAGGCCGGCGTGCGCCTCGTCGGGGGTGGCGTTCGGCACGTGCCGGGCGACCAGTTCCATGGCGCCCTCCTGGAGGGTGCCGGCGGGGGTGCCGTCGGCCTCCCGCTCGATCCGGCCGTCCGCCGGGTCGGGGGTGGTGCGGTCGACGCCCGCGTGTTCCAGTGCGCGGGTGTTGGCCCAGGCGCCGTGGCCGTCGCGGTTGGTGAGCAGCACGGGCCGGTCCGGTACCACCGCGTCGAGCATGGCCCGGGTGGGGGTGCCGCCGGGGAAGGCGTCCATCGACCAGCCGCCGCCGCGGATCCAGGGCGCGTCCGGGTGCTCGCCGGCGTACGCGGCCACCACGGCCAGGTACTCGTCGGCGGAGCGCGCCTCGCTCAGGTCGCAGCCGAGCATCTGGACGCCGGCCACGACGGGGTGGACGTGGGCGTCCTGGAATCCGGGGACCAGCAGGCCTCCCGCGAGGTCGACGACCTCGGTGCCCCGGTCGGCGAGGGGGCGTACCTCGCTCTCGTCGGCGACGGCGAGGATCCGCCCTCCCCCGACGGCGACGGCCGCCCGGACGGGGGCCCGGGAGGTCCCGGTGAACACCTTTCCTCCCACGAAGACGGTGTCGGCCCGCTGACTGGTGCTGCCCATCGCGCATCCTCCGGCTCGGCGGGCGGGGCCCGCACGGCTTGTTGGTTGAGGAGGAGTGAACGGGAGCGCAACAATGTTGTCAACGGTGTTGCGCTGTCTCTGTGCCAGATCGATACACTGGCCCCACCATGCCGAAGTCACCCGACACCCCCGCCCGTTCCAGGCGCGCCGGAAGCCAGCTCACCCCCGAGGCGATCATCGACGCGAGCCTGCGCATCGCGGCGCGCGGCAGCGAGGACGCCTTCACCGTCCGCCGCCTCGGCGAGGAACTCGGCGCCGACCCGACGGCGGTCTACCGCCACTTCCGCGACAAGGACGAGCTGCTGCTGTCCGTCGCCGACCGCACCCTCGGAGAGGTCCTCGACAGCATCCCGGAGGGCCTCGGCTGGCAGGACCGGCTGCGGGCGCTCGCCGCCGGCTCACTGGAGGTCGCCCTCAAGTACCCGGTGGTCGGCTCGACCATGGCCAGCCGGACCACGCGCCGGACCAATGAGTTCCGGGTCGTCGAACTCATCCTCGGGGCGGTGCGCGAGGCCGGGCTCGAAGGGGCCGAGGCGGCCGCGCACTACCGGATGGTCGGCGACTCGATCCTGGCCTGGGTCGGCCAGCGCGCCGCGTACCTGCTGTTTCCCCCGGAGGTGCGGGAGGCCGACGAGTCCTCCTGGAGCCGCGAGTACCGGCTGGTCGACCCCGGCGGGTTCCCGAACATCACCCGGCTGAGCGGCGAGCTCGCCGAGGTGACGGAGGAGGAGATCTTCCGCCTCCGGGTCGAGGCGCTGATCACCGCGATCGAGACCCGGGCCCGGGCGCACGGGGCATAGGCTCCGCGGGGGCGCCGCGGTTAGCCTGCCCGCATGAACGAGATCAACGGCGTGGAGGTCATCGCCTTCGCGGATGCCGAGACCTTCGAGAGCTGGCTGGCGCGGCACCACGCGCGCGCCGAGGGCCTGTGGGTCAAAGTGGCCAAGAAGAAGTCCGGCATCCCGACGGTCACCGACGACGAGCTGGTGGACATCGGGCTGTGCTACGGCTGGATCTCCGGCCAGCGGCGGTCATGCGACGAGCGGTACTACCTCCAGAAGTACGTGCCGCGCCGCGCCCGGAGCCTGTGGTCGCAGGTGAACGTCGAGAAGGTCGCGGCGCTCACGGCCGCCGGGCGGATGCGCGAACCGGGGCTGGCGGAGGTCCGCCGGGCGCGGGCCGACGGGCGGTGGGCGGCGGCGTACGAGTCCCAGCGCACGGCGACGGTCCCGCCCGACCTGGCGGCGGCCCTGGAGGCGGACCCCCGCGCCCGGACGGCGTTCGAGGCCCTCGACCGGACCGGGCGCTACCAGCTGGTGCTGCCACTGCTCCAGGCGCTCACCCCCGAGACCCGGCGGGCCCGCCTCGGCAGGGCCCTCGAGGCGCTGTCGCGCGTCGAGGGCCCTGCCTAGTGCTGTGGCCGGGTCAGCGGCGCAGGCCCGCCAGTTTGTCGGGGTTGACCTGGATGCGGATGTTGCGCATCAGCCCGTCCTCCAGGTCGTAGGTGAGCGAACCGATCGGCTCCCCGTCCACCAGGGCGAGGACGCCCAGCTCCCCGTTGATGACCGCCGCGGTGACGGCGATCCCGGCCATGCTGGGCTTGGACATCACGCCGATCAGGAAGCGGCCCACGTGGTCCGCGCCGTACAGCGGCCGGCGGCCGGCGGTGACCTTGCCGCCGCCGTCGGACCAGGCGGTGACGTCGGGGGCGAGCAGCTCCAGGACGGTGTTCAGGTCGCCCCCGGCGCAGGCGCTCAGGAACCGCTGCGTGATCCGCTCGCGCTCCGTGGTGTCGGAGTCGTAGCGGTGGCGCCGCTCGGCCACGTGCTTGCGGGCCCGGTGCGAGATCTGCCGGACGGCCGGCTCCGGGCGGTCCAGGAAGCCGGCGATCTCGGCGTGGGAGTAGCCGAAGACCTCGCGCAGGACGAACACGGCCCGTTCCACGGGGCTGAGGCTCTCCAGGACGACCAGCATGGCCGTGGAGACGCTCTCGGCCAGCTCCCGCTCCTGCGCCACGTCGGGTTCGGTGAGCAGCGGCTCCGGCAGCCAGGGGCCGACGTACTCCTCCCGGGTGGCCTGGGCGGAGGTGAGCCGGTTCAGGGACAGGTTGGTGACCGTGCGGACGAGGTACGCCTTGGGGTGGCGGACCTCCGACCGGTCGGCCTTGTTCCAGGCCAGCCAGGCGTCCTGGACGATGTCCTCGGCGTCGCTGACGGTCCCCAGCATGCGGTAGGCGGTGGCGAAGAGGAGCCCTCGGTGTTCGTCGAAGGGATCCGTTGTCTCGGGTTCGGTCGTGATCACCGTTCGATTCTGCCCTAGTTGAACGTACGTACCCGCTGGTCGTGAAGTTCGTAGCGGGCAGCCGCCACGGCCAGCTTCCCGGCGGAGATGGCCCGGGCCAGGTCGGGTTCGGCGGCGAGCCGGTCGCGGGTGCGCCGGGCGTGGGCGTCGATGGTGGCGTTGATCCGGGCCTCGCCGTGCTGGCTCCGGTCGATCGCCGGGCGTATCTGGTCGGCCAGGTACTGGATGTGCGCGGGGAGCCGCTCGCCGGTCTCGTCGGCGTGGACGGCCGCGCCGACCGCTCCGCAGGCCTGGTGGCCGAGGACCAGCACCAGCGGGATCGCGAGTTCCAGGACCCCGTAGGCGACGCTGCCGAGCACCGCCTCGTCCAGCACCTCGCCCGCCGAGCGGACCGTCAGCAGGTCGCCGAGGCCCTGGTCGAAGACGAGCTCCGGCGGGACCCGGGAGTCCACGCAGCCGAGGACGATCGCGAAGGGGCTCTGCCCCTTCGCGAGGCGCAGCCTGGTCGACGGGGACTCGTGGGGGTGCTCCTGGCGGTAGGTGCGCCAGCGGCGGTTGCCGGCCGCCAGCTCGCGCAGGGCCTGCTCGGGGGTCTGGGGGCGGGAGCCGGTCGCGGGCCCGGGCGGGGCGGCGGAGGCGGGGAAGGCGGAGCCGAGGGCGAGGACGGATCCGGCGGCCGCCGTACCGGCCACGGCGGTGCGCAGCAGGGTGCGCCGGCTGGGGGAACTCACCTCTTCCACAAGGGTGTTCTGGGGAGAAATGTTCGACGTGCGCATGTTCGAAAGCATGCGCGACGATATTCAGCTTTACCTTTTCTTGACCAATGAATCTATCGGCTATTGGCCGGAATTCGCCCGTGGGCGGCTCAATCCAGCCCTCCGATGGTGTGCATTCCCACGACGGCCAGCCGTCCCTCGGTACAGATCACACAGGTCAGGAGCTCCGGCAGCAAAGCGGCGTCGTACGGGCCGAGTTCGACGGGGGCGCCCGGGGCTCCGGGGAGGTGGAGGGTCGCCGGTCCGTCCAGGGCGACGACCAGCAGGGTCTCCTCCGGCAGGGCGGCGAGGGCGAGTTCGCCCCGTACGACGGCGGTCCGGGCCCGGACCCGCTCCCTGCGGTACATCACGTTGAAGTTCACGACGGGGCCGCCCAGCAGCCGGCAGTCGGTCGCCCGGTCCCCGGGGAAGTGCTGGGGCGCGTAGCGCTCGTCGACGAGCCGGTGTGCGCCCGCGACCGTGAGGTCCATGCCCGCGCCCTCGGCCAGGGTGAGGATCCGGTCGACACCGGGGAACCGGGAGAAGGGCCCGTCGGCGTCCACCTCGGCGAGGCTGACCCGCCAGGCGAAGTCGGCGGTGCCCGCGTCCGGCGGGTGGGCCGCGATCTCGCGGGTGACCCCGCCGCCGTTCTTCCAGGGCTCCGCCGTACGGTCGGCGGCGCGCAGGATCCCGATCTCGGCGGGGCCGGGCATGGGGGCTTCCTTCCCTCGGGTCCATACCGCCCCGTGGGCGGTACGGACCCGGGCGGCAGGGGCCGAGCCTATCGGGGCGCTCTCAGCAGCCGGAGGTCCAGGTGTGGGAGCCGCCCTGGTCGTTCGCGCCCCCGTTGAAGCCGACCTCCTGGCCGGGGGCCAGGCAGAGGGTGACCCGGCCCATCAGCTGGCGGCCCTCGTACACCTTGACGTGGTCCTTCACGCCGGGGCCGGAGACGCCGTGGTTGGCCCAGGAGGAGTCCTCCTTGAACATGTCCCCCTCCCACCAGTGGTCGTCGCCGCTGTGCTCGATCTTCATGCCGTCGAAGTTGGCGTGCGTCCAGACGCAGAAGTAGCCGCTGCGGCAGTCCGCCGCCTCGGCGGCGGCCGAAGTGGCCAGGATGGCGCCGGTGGAGATCAGGGCGGCCGCGAGGAGGGTGGTGAAGCGCTTCATGCGGGTGGGTTTCCCTTCGGTGGTGGAGTGTCGAGCACGGTGGTGGCTTCGGTGAGGGCGTGGGCGCGCAGCCGCTGCCAGTCGGCGATCTCGGCCCGGTGGCGGGCCCGGACCTCGGCGATGTCGCGGCGGGTGTGCGCGGCTTCGGGCCGGAGGTTGTTGACGACGACGGAGGCGCGGAACCAGCGGGGCTGGTCCCCGTAGAGCCGGTGCTGGGCAGCGGCCAGGCAGCCGTCGGTGTGGGCGCGTACGACGTAGCCGGTGGGCAGGGTGAGCGACAGTTCGGCGGGACCCGCGCCGAAGAGCGCGGCGCTGACCCGCCGGTCGTCGATGACCTGCGGCCGGTCCGGCCCGCCGCGGGGAGGGACGAGGCCCTGGCGGGTCAGGCAGGCGTCGGTGAGCCGCTGCGTGGCGGCCTTGATCAGCTCGTCGGGGGCGGGAGCGGGCCCCCGGGCTCCGGCGCAGGCCGTCAGGACCGAGCAGGCCAGGGCGCAGCCCGCGAGCAGCCGCCCGTATCGGCCTAGGCCGTCTCTTTCGGATCTTGCCTGACCCGCGCCGCCCGGCACCGCACCTCGCCGCACTGCCGCGGCACCCGAGTACGTCCAGTACACGGGCGCCCCGGCAGCACGGCGATGCACGGCACCGGACGACGCGGGCTTAACCGGCAAGATCCGAAAGAGACGACCTAAGCGCCGGCGCGTCCGGGCCCCGGCCAGTTCCTTGATCACAACCATGGTGTCTAGCCGCCGGAGCCCCCGGCCCGACAGGGAAGGGGGCTCCGACTCACCCGACTGGGTGCGGGTTTCACCCGGTGAAACGTTGCCGCACGCCCGGCCCGTACCGGCCGGGCGGCGGGTGGTTCAGCGCAGGATCCCGGCCTGCCGGGCCGCCCGCAGCCAGGAGGGGAACTCCGACAGGAGCCGGTCGTACAGGTCGGGGTCCGAGACCTGGTCGATGTCGTCGACGGCGAAGAAGCCGACGTTGTCGACCCGGCGCCCGGGCATGATGTCGAAGCGCTCCAGCACACCGAAGCCGGCCCGGCCGAGGCCGACGAACTGCCAGAACACCGGCTCCTCGACGGCCTCCCGCAGCTCCCGCTCGATCTCGTCGTTGCGGTACACCCCGCCGTCGGAGAAGAACAGCACCAGGGTCGGGGCGGGCACCGGGTGGGAGCGTACGAAGGCCCGCACCTCGGCGATGACCTTCTGCTCCTCGTTCTGGAAGCCGACCTGCCGCATGTCGACCTGGCCGGGGAGCAGGCCCCTGGGGGCCTTCTTGCGGCCGAAGAGGCTCATCTGGCCGATGCGCACGTGCAGCCGCAGCCACTCGGGGAGGTCGCCTATGGCGAGGTCCGGCAGCCGGGCGGGGTTGGTGGCGAAGGTCCAGGCCTGCATCTCGCCGTCGTCGTCGAGCTGCGCGGCGACGGCCGCCATCCGCTCCACCACGTTCGCCACCGTCCCGCGCGCGTAGAGCGTGCTCATCGACCCGGAGGCGTCGAGGACGAGGACCACGCGGGCGGTGACCCCCTGGGCGCCGGCCTTGCTCAGGCTGACGGCGACCTGTTTCTTACGCAGCGACAGGCGCCCCCGCATGTCCTCGGGAAGCCACTCCTCACCCTTGACCAGCCGCACGACGGCCTCACCGGAGGCGGCGGCCGGCGCGGGCGCGGGCGTGAGGACGGGCGGCGGCGCGGGCGCCGGCTCCCGGCGGGGAGCGGGGGCAGAGGTCCGGACGGGTGCGGGGGCAGGGGCGGGAAGGGGCGCCGGGGCGGGCGCGGGCGGCGGGGCGTCGTCGACGGTGATGCCGTAGTCCGTCGCCAGTCCGGCGAGCCCGCTCGCGTACCCCTGGCCGACGGCCCGGAACTTCCACGCGCCGCCCCGCCGGTAGAGCTCGCCGCTCACGAAGGCGGTCTCCGGCCCGGCCTCCATGTCGAAGCGGACCAGTTCGGCCCCGGACACCGCGTCGAGCAGCCGCAGGTGCAGACCGGGGACCCGGCCGAAGGTGCCGCCGTCGGCGGAGGCGCAGAGCACGACCCGCTCGACGTCCCCTTCCAGGGCGGCCAGGTCGACGTCGAGGGTGTCCGTGCCGGGCTGCTTGCCGAGGTGGCGTACCGCGCCCGAGGCGTGGCGCGGCTGGTTGTAGAAGACGAAGTCCCCGTCGGAGCGGACCCGTCCGCTGCCGGCCAGGAGCAGTGCGGACGCGTCCACGTCCGGCACTCCCGGCCCGGCGGACCAGCCGAGCACGGCTCGGACGGAGGCGGCCGCGACCGCCAGGTTGGCGCCTTTGCTCAAAGTCGTCACGACCGACAGTCTGCCCGGCGGAGCCGCTCCACGCGGGCGAACGGGATCACGGGGTCCGACGGGGCGCCGTGCGGCGGCGGGAAGTGCCCGGCGCGCTGCCGGACACACGCCCGGGGCCCGCACCTTTCGGTGCGGGCCCCGGGGTCGCTCAGTGGTTCAGGCGGGCACGATGTTCTCCGCCTGCGGGCCCTTCTGGCCCTGGGTGACGTCGAAGTTCACCTTCTGGCCCTCCTGGAGCTCGCGGTAGCCCTGGGTGGCGATGTTCGAGTAGTGGGCGAACACGTCCGCGCCGCCGCCATCCTGCTCGATGAAGCCGAAGCCCTTTTCCGCGTTGAACCACTTCACGGTGCCGGACGCCATATGGATTCTCCTTCGGGGCTGTACCCGGGGCCGCACTGTGCGGACCCCGGCGTCGCCGTGATGCCACACCTGCAACTGATCAGCACCGTAGCACAGTGCCACGGGGGTGATGCGGAGTGTTACGTCGATCGGCCGTACGGATCAGCCGCGGAACTCCTCGGGGCGGACGGGAGAGGCCTCCGCCAGGGCCCCGGTGACGGCATCGATGCCGCCGCGCAGCCCGTAGACGGGGGTGGCGGGCTGCTGGCGCCAGGATTCGTCGAGGCCGCCCGCGTCGACGGTGTCGAAGCCGAGCTCGTCGATGAGGGCACGGACGGTCTTCTTGGCCGCCTCGTGGTCGCCGGCGACGGGCAGGGCGATGCGGTCGGGGTGCCCGGCCGGGCGGGGGCGGTCGACGATGTCGGCCGCGTAGGTGCCGTTGAAGGCCTTGACCACGGGGCGCCCCAGGTGGCGTTCGGTCCAGCGGCTCTCGGTCAGGCCCTCGTCCTCGACCGCGGGGATCCGGCCGTCGCGCTCGCGGGGGTAGTAGTTGCCGGTGTCGATGACGACGAAGCCCTCGGCGGCCCCGTCGAAGAGTCCGGCGGGCAGGTCGGGGATGTTCTTGAAGGGGATGGTGACCACGACGATCTCGGCGCCGCGGGCGGCCTCGGCGACGGTGACGGCGGTGGCGCCGGTCTCCTCGGCGAGGGCGGTGAGGGTCTGGGGGCCGCGGGAGTTCGCGACGCGGACCTGGTGCCCCAGCGAGGTGAGCCGGCGGGTGAGGTTGCCGCCGATGTTGCCGGCGCCGATGATGCCGATCTTCATGAGCTCTCCCGTGCGTACGGAGTCGGATGTGCCTCTGGCGCAACCGCCGGGCGGGCCGCCGCATTCCGATCCGGCGCACGGCATTTCCGCGTTTCGCCCGTACGGGCGAAATCAGGCCAATTACCCCAAGGGGAGAACCCGTTGGTGCGCGGTACCCGTCATCGGGGGCAGGGCCGGGGACCGTACCGGCTCACACACAGCACGGCGAAAGGTACCGATCGATGCTCAAGCTCCCGACCAAGCGCGCCGGATCCATCGCCCTCGCGGCCACCGCCGGGGCGGCCGCCCTCTCCTTCGCCCTCGCCGGCGCCTCCGCGACCGCCGCGGCGCCGGAGTCCGTCTCCGGCAGCCCGGAGGGGGCCTTCACCCGGATCGCCGACTTCTACGGCTCGTACATCGACGCCGTGTACGACGGTGACGGGGCGACGGCCGACCGGCTGCGCTCCTTCTACCTCTCCGAGACCCTCCAGCAGGAGCTGGAGCGGTGGGAGGAGACCAACCACGCCAACGGGGTGCTGCGCGCCCAGAACGTGCCGCTCCAGTGGAAGGTGACCTCCACCGGCAGCGGGACGGGCAAGACCAACGCCACGGTCACCCTGACCTGGGGCGGCAACGAAACGACCCAGGTCCGCGTGCAGGCCGATCTGCGGACGAAGAAGATCACTTCCATCACGGACTGATCCGGCCGGTCCGGGCCGGCTCCGGCCCGGACGCGCGAGTGGGGCCCGCCGCCGGCGGGCCCCACTCGCCCTCGTCGCTTACGCGCCGCTCGCGTCGAGCATCCCCTCGCGCTCCACGATCTTCACGCGCTCGCGGCCCTGCGGCTCGCCGAGCGCCTTCTCGGCGGCGTCCAGCTTGTACCAGCCTTCCCAGGTGGTGTAGCGGACCTGCCGCTCGGCGAGGAAGGCCTCGACCGCCTCCGGCTCGGGGGTGGCGGGGGTGAGCAGACGCCCTTCGGCGTGGTCGGCGAGCAGGTTGGCGACCGTCTCGTTCGCGTCGCCCTTGGTGTGGCCGATCAGGCCGATCGGGCCGCGCCGGATCCAGCCGGTCACGTACGTGGACGCCAGGTGCTCGCCGGACTCCATGACGCGGCCGCCCTCGTCGGGCACCGTGCCGGACTCCACGTCCCAGGGGAGCTTGGGCAGTTCGTCGGAGAGGTAGCCGACGGCCCGGTAGACGGACTGGACGTCCCAGTCGGTGAACTGGCCGGTGCCCTTGACGTTGCCCGTGCCGTCGAGCTCGGTGCGCTCGGTGCGCAGGCCGACGACCTTGCCGTCCTCGCCGAGCACCTCGGTCGGGGACTCGAAGAAGTGCAGGAACAGCTTGTGCGGGCGGTCGCCGATGTCGCGGATCGCCCAGTTCTCCAGGGTCTTGGCGACCATGTCCGCCTGCTTGTTGGAGCGGCGGGTCGTGATCGAGCCCTCGTCGTAGTCGATGTCCTCGGGGTTGACGATGACCTCGATGTTGGGCGAGTGGTCGAGCTCGCGCAGCTCCATCGGGCTGAACTTGGCCTGGGCCGGACCGCGGCGGCCGAAGACGTGCACCTCGAGGGCCTTGTTCGCCTTGAGGCCGTCGTAGACGTTCGCCGGGATCTCGGTCGGCAGCAGCTCGTCGGCCGTCTTGGCGAGGATGCGGGCGACGTCGAGGGCGACGTTGCCGACGCCGAGGACGGCGACCTTCTCGGCCTCCAGCGGCCAGGTGCGCGGTACGTCGGGGTGGCCGTCGTACCAGGAGACGAAGTCGGCGGCGCCGTAGGAGCCGTCGAGCTCGACGCCCGGGACGCCGAGCGCCCGGTCCGCGGTGGCGCCCGTGGAGAAGATGACGGCGTCGTAGAAGGCGTGCAGCTCGTCGAGCGCGATGTCGTTCGGGTAGTCGACGTTGCCGAAGAGGCGGACCTGCGGCTTGTCGAGCACCTGGTGCAGGGCGGTGATGATGCCCTTGATGCGGGGGTGGTCGGGGGCGACCCCGTAGCGGATCAGGCCGAAGGGCGCCGGCATCCGCTCGAAGATGTCGATGGACACGCCGGGGGCGGCCGCTGCCTCGGACTTCAGCAGCGCGTCGGCCGCGTAGATACCGGCGGGGCCGGCACCGACGATTGCTACCCGCAGAGAGCGAGGCATGAATGGGTTCCCTTCGACCGACAATCTGACTGATCAAGGAAACCCTAAACTAAGGCCACCCTAACCCGGCACCCGCCCCCGGGTTATGACCCCATAATCGGATCTTATGGCTTACCAAAGCCTGACTTTGGGCTGACGGGGCCGCTCAGGCCTCGTACTCGGTGAGGTCGATGCTGTGGAGGGTGAGGCGGGCTCCGCTCTCCGGGTCACTGGTGTTCGCGTACTCCTCCATGCCGAGCTTGCGGATCACGTTCTCGGACTCCTCGTTGCCCGCCCGGTTGACGGCGACGACCCGGTCCAGGCCCCGGTCCTGGAGGGCGAACTCCAAGGTGGCCTGGGCCGCTTCGGAGGCGTAGCCCTGTCCCCAGAAGGACCGGCCCAGGCGCCAGCTGATCTGTACGTCGTGACGGGTCTCGGGCAGGTCCTCGTCCACGGTCAGCCCCACGGCGCCGATCAGCTCGCCGGAGGCGAGCAGTTCGACGGCGAACACGCCGAAGCCCTCGTCGTCCCACTCCTCCTCCCAGTGCTCGATGGCCTCGGCGGTCCGGTCCAGGTCGAGTACGGAACCGTCGCCGATCCAGCGCATCACGTCCGGGTCTGCGTTGATCTCCGAGAGGGGGACGAGGTCGTCGTCGGTCCAGCGGCGGAGGAGGAGGCGGGGGGTGCGGATCTCGGTCATGCGCACATCCTGCCGAACGCGGCCGACCAGGGGTAATCGGGGCCGCCCGGCTCCCGTCAGGGGACCGTGATCGCGTCGAGCTTCGCCCTCAGGTACACGTGCGAGTCCACCGGCTCGTGCGCCACCCGGCCGACCGGGGCGGGCAGGGACTCGACGCGGGTGTGCGCGTCGCACTCGTAGAAGTAGACCAGCGAGATCAGTTCCTCGGCCGGGGCGTGGGCGGGCGGCGGCAGCACCCGGTGGCGGCCCGCCCGCCAGCGGTCCCCGGTCCAGCGGGCCAGCAGGTCGCCGATGTTGACGGTGAGCGCGGCCGGGTCCCAGAGGGCGTCCTGCCAGCCCTCGGCGTCGGTGTGGATCTGGAGACCGCCCGCGCCCCGCTCCCGGTCCAGGACGGTCACCGTCCCGAAGTCGGTGTGCGCTCCGATGCGGAACTGACCGGGCAGGGGCTCTCCGACCACCTCGGTGCCCGGGTACCAGTTGACGTTGAACCCCCAGGTGGGGTGGCCGGTGTGCCGGGTGAAGTGGTCCTGGGGCAGGGCCAGCGCCACCGCCAGCAGCTCGAGCAGTTCGTCGGAGAGGGCCCGCATCGCGGTCAGGTACTCGGCCACCAGCGGGCGCAGCCGGGGCACCTCGGCGGGCCAGGCGTTCGGCCGGAACCACTCGGCGTCCACCGAGGGCACTCCCGTCGGGTCCTCGGCCGCGCAGGACCAGGACTCCTTCAGGTCGGGTGGCGAGGCCGTCCCCTCCGCGTAGCTGTTGGCCTCCGCACCGGGGCCGAGCCAGCCGCGTCCGCCGACGCTGACGGCGTACAGCTCCTTCGCCCCGGGCGGCAGCCTGAAGAAGGCGCGCGCGGCCTCCCGGATCCGGGCGGGCAGGGCGGGGTCCACCCCGTGCCCGGTGACCAGCAGGAAGCCGGCCGCCTGGAGGGCCTCGTCGACCTGGGCGGCGATCCGGGAGCGCGCGGCGGGCTCGCCCGAGCGCCACGGCCCGAGGTCGATGACGGGGACCTGGGAACTGACCATGGGGACCTGCCTTCCGGGGTGACCTGGCTTCCGGTACCGGGCGTGCGGGGCCGGACGGGCGGGGCTGGGCGGGGCTGGACGGCTGGGGCGGGGGGCTCAGGGGCCTTCGAGGCCGGTGCCGCAGCGGGAGCAGTAGCGGGCGCCGGGATCGGTGGCGAGCCGGCCGCAGTCGGGGCAGACCCGGTGCAGCAGGCAGGCCGTCTCGCCGCCCTCGGCTGAGCCGGACGGCTGCCCGACGCCGGCGCCGGCGCCGGCGATGCCGAGGCCGGGGCGCCGGGTGTGGACGGTCAGGTACGTCAGCCCCTGCGGGCCGGCGGTCAGCGAGCGCCGGGCGCCTCGCGCGAGCCAGCAGGCCGTGTGCGGGCGCAGCCGGTGCGGGCCGTCCTCGGTGTCGATCCGCCCGCCGCCCTCCACCACCACGAGCAGCACGTCGAGGGCGGGCTCGGCGTGCTCCGCGATGGCCGCGCCGGGGCGCAGCCGGATCAGGTTGGAGTCCAGGCCGCGCCCGGGCCCGGTCAGCCGCCACAGGGCCCCGGTCGCGTCGGCGGGGGCTTCGGCGATCACCGCGTCGAGGTCCGTGTGGAGCCCGGCGAGGTGGGGGTGCGTCGTCATGCTGGTCCTTCCCTGCCTTGAGCGCGTGCCCTCGCAGTCATACACGATCGCGGCGGGCCCTTCGGGGCCGATCCGCTCTTTGCACCCCCCTCTTTGCACTCCCTCCGGCCGTACCCCCGCGAGTCTCCTCGTACGTGCGAGCGATAGGATCGTCCGGATTGCACCGGTCCCACCCGGATCGGGCGCGAGGCCCCCGGCGGTCGACCACCGTCCCGGCGCGGCCGCTCCTGCCCACCCGGCGCTGCCCCGCCCGTACCGGAAACCTGCCCCGTATGCACCCCAGCACCACCACCGCTCCCGCCGCCCCCGCCCCTGTCCCCTCCCCGCGCCGGCGCCTGATCACGCCCCGGGCCCCGGCCCGGCCCAGCGCGGCCGCCGCCCTCCACAGCGTCAGCGCCGCGACCACCGTGCTGCTGGGCCTCGTCGCGATCGGCGCGATGATCCACGAGCCGGTGCTGATCCCCCCGCTGGCCGCGAGCGCGGCGCTGGTGCACAGCGCGCCCACCCTGCCCCTGGCCCAGCCGCGCGGGGTCGTCATCGGTCACCTGCTGGGCGCGGCGGCCGGCTACGCGGTCCTGGCCGTGGCGGGCAGCAGTGCCTGGGCGGCGGCCCTGGCGGCCGGGCTGACCCTGGCCCTGCTGACCCTCGCCCGCACCCCGCACTCCCCGGCCGTGGCCACCGCCGTGGTGACCGTGCTCCAGACCCCGGCGCCCGCCCGGTTCGTCCCGCTGCTGTTCGGCTCGACCGTGCTCCTCGTCCTCACCGGGTACGCCGGGTCGCGCATCCGCCGCACCGCGCCGAGGTACCCCGCCTACTGGTGGTGACCTGCGGGCGCGCCTGCACGGCGGCGAGGGGGCCCGGGCGCTACTCCTTGTGCTGTGGAAATTTCGACGAAGGACGTCTTCGGGGCCCCCTGCTGGGTGAGTCTGATGGCCCGTGACCTGGAGGCGTCCCAGCGCTTCTACGGGGCGGTCGTGGGCTGGACCTTCCGCCGCGCCCGGCTCGGCTCGGCCTTCTCCATGGCCGTGCTGGACGGGGTACCGGTGGCCGGCATCGGGGCGCTGGCCACCGACCTGGCCGTGGCGGTGGCCTGGACCCCGTACTTCGCCGTCGACGACGTCGACGTCGCGGCGGCCCGGATCCGCGAGCGCAGCGGCACGGTGGCGGTGGGCCCGGTCTCCTTCCCCGGGGGCGGGCGGGCGGCGCTGGTCGCCGACGTGGACGGCGCGGTCTTCGGGATCTGGCAGGGGCCCGTCTCCTCGGGCTGGCGCGTGGGCGTGGGACCGGCGCCGGCCTGGCTGGAGCTGCGGACCAGGAACGCCTTCGACGCCGCGCTCTTCTACGGCGAGGTGCTGGAGTGGGCCACGGGCCGGGCGGGCTGCTGCGAGGTCTCGTACGAGGAGGAGCAGGTCGTGCTGCGCCAGGGCGGGGAGCCGGTGGCCCGGCTGGACAGCGGCCCCGTGGAGCAGGGCGCCTACACCCCGCACACCCGGCCCCGCTGGCACGTGCACTTCCGCGTCCCGGAACTGGAGCCGGCCGTCGAGGCGGCCGTCGACCTCGGCGGGCGCACCGTCTCGGTGATCACCTCGGACGGCACCGAGCGCTCGATCATGCTCCGCGACCCGGACGGCGCGCTGTTCACCCTCACGGAGCGGGTCACCCCGCCCGGCCCGGGGGCCGACGCGGGCTGAGGTGTGCCGAGGTGCGGTCGCCGGTCTCCTGGCGCGTGGGGAGACTTAGGGGGTGTCCGGCCTATCCGACCCTGATCCGCCGGACACCCCCTAGTCCTGGAGGAGGTGCGCCATGGACCCGGTGGCCGCGCTGGACCGGATCGCCTTCCTGCTGGAGCGCGCGCAGGCCCCGACGTACCGGGTGCGGGCCTTCCGTACGGCGGCGGCGGCCGTGACGCGCCTGGGCGGGCGGGAGACCGCCGAGCGGGCCGCGGCCGGCTCCCTGGAGGCGGTGAAGGGCCTCGGGCCCAAGACCGCCCAGGTGGTGCGCGAGGCGCTGGGCGGCGAGATCCCCGCCTACCTGAGCGCCCTGGAGGACGAGGCCGCGGCCCTGCCCGAGGGCCCGCCGCCCACGCCCGCCGCCACCGCGCTGCGCGCCGCCCTGCGCGGGGACTGCCACCTGCACTCGGACTGGTCGGACGGCGGGAGCCCGATCGAGGCCATGGGACGGGCGGCCGCCGCCCTGGGGCACGAGTGGGCGGTGCTGACGGACCATTCGCCGAGCCTGAAGGTCGCCCGGGGCCTGTCGCCGGAGCGGCTGCGCGAACAGCTGCTGGTGGTGGCGGAGCTGAACGAGCGCTGGGCCCCCTTCCGGCTGCTCACCGGCATCGAGTGCGACATCCTCGCCGACGGCTCCCTCGACCAGGAACCGGAGCTGCTGGAGCGGCTCGACCTGGTGGTGGGCTCCGTGCACTCGAAGCTGCGGATGGAGTCCCCCGCCATGACGCGGCGCCTGCTCACGGCCGTGCGCAACCCCCTGATGGACGTCCTCGGGCACTGCACGGGGCGGCTGGTGACCGGCCGGACCCGCCCCGAGTCGGCCTTCGACGCCGGGGCCGTCTTCGCGGCGTGCGCGGAGTCCGGCACCGCCGTGGAGATCAACAGCCGCCCCGAGCGGCTGGACCCGCCCCGGCGGCTGCTGCGCCTCGCCGTCGCGGCGGGGACCTTCTTCGCCGTCGACACCGACGCGCACGCGCCGGGCCAGCTGGACTGGCAGGTCCTGGGCTGCGCTCGGGCCGCGGAGTGCGGGGTTCCGGCCGGGCGGGTGGTCAACACCTGGCCGGCGGACCGGCTCCTCGCCTGGACCCGTGACCGGGCATGAGGGGGCCCCGGCCGCGCAGTGAGCGGCCGGGGCCCCCGTCCGGGGCGGGGGTCAGGCCCCGCCTCCCGTAGGGGCGCTGGGCAGGCGGTACTTCAGGGCCAGGCCGGCCAGTACCGCGCCGGCTCCGGCGCAGAGCACCACCGTGACCCCGGACCAGGCGTACGGGCCGCCGAGCGTGCCGTCGAGCGGGTCGAACAGCACCACCCCGCCCACGATGTGCAGGGTGACCACGGCGAGCGCGGCCACCGCCGCCGACCGCCAGACCGCCGGGGTGTCCCGTACCGCGAGCAGGGCGCCGAGGGCCAGGCAGAGCAGGGACACGGCGAGCGGCGCGAGCCCGTCGGGAGCCGGGGGCTGCGCCAGGTCGCCGGGCAGGTGCAGGACTCCGCAGAGCAGCAGCGCGGCGGCGGTGGGCCAGCGCAGTACGTGGCGCAGCGCGCCCCCGGGGTGGGCCCGGGCGCGCGCGGGGGCGGCCGGGGCCGGCAGCGGGGCGGCCACCACCGGCGCGGCCGCCGCGGCGGCGACGGGCGCCGGAGCGGCGGCGGGCCAGGGGGCGAAGGGCGCGACACCGACGGGCGCGAGGCCCTCGGGCGCGGCGTGCTCGGGCCCGGCTTCCTCGGGCGTGGCGGCGGGCGCGTCCTGCGGCGGCGGCAGGGCGGTCCGCGCGGGGGGCCGGTCGGTCCGGGGGGCGCCGTCGGGGCCCAGGATGCTGGCCAGCAGGGCCACGTCCTCGATGGGCCGACCGACGGCCGCCGCCCGCAGGGTGATGTCGGCCTCGGCCTCCTCGTGCGGGTGCTCGCCCAGCAGGGCGACCATGTGGCGGACGTCGTCGACGGGCCGGGTGACGGCCGCCGCCCGGAGCGCGTCGTGGCCCGTGCCGGCGAGCCCGCCCGTCTCCTTGAGCAGGCTCACCAGTGCGGTGACCTCTTCGACGGGGCGGCAGGTGGCCGCCGTCTCCAGCAGGGTGCGGAGCGGTTCGGGGTGCGGCTCGCGGTCCGGCGGGGCCGGGGCGGCGGGGGGCGTGGGTCGAAGGGGTCCGTCGGTGGGGTCCGGGGCGGCGGGGAGCCCGTCGCGGTCGCCGTGTTCCGTCGCCGCGAGGGTGCTGGGGTCATTCATGGAAAGCTCCGTTCGCCGACGCGCGGGTCTACACATCGCGCGCCGGTCATCGTGCGTCATGGGAATCGCACGCTTTGTTACATTCAGCGGCACGGGCCCGCACTGCGCCATTCGGGGCGGGCAAACGGGGGCTCCCCCGGCGTGTCCGGGACGCCGCACCGGACACGCCGCCGCCAAGGCGGGCCGGTGTGGACCGGGCCCGGCACAGTGACCGGGTCGACCCGTCCAGGAAGGCGTCAGCCGTGCCGGACCCCAGGAGATCCCCAGGCCCCGCCCGCGGCGGGCGCCTCCACCGCAGGGTGCTGGGCGCGCTGCTGCCCGTACTGGTGCTGCTCTGCACCGCCGGGTCGGGCCCGCGCGCCGCGGTGGCGTCGGCCGGGAGCCCGGAGCGGCCCGTCGTCGGGACCGCCGAGGGGCCCGTACGGGGCCGCGCGCACGGTACGTACGACACGTTCGAGGGAATCCCGTACGCCGCCGCGCCGACCGGTCCGCTGCGCTGGCGGCTGCCGCGCGCCGCGCCCCGCCGCGCGGGCGTGCTCGACGCCGGGGCGCCGGGGGCCCGGTGCGCGCAGCTGCCGGCGATCGGGCCGGGCGGGCGGGAGGGCTCGGAGGACTGCCTGTTCCTGAACGTCACCGCCCCGGCGGGCCCGGGGCGGGCGCGGCCGGTGATGGTGTGGTTCCACGGCGGCGGCTTCCGCTTCGGCTCGGGTGACACCTACCGGCCGGAGCCGATGGCGGTGCGGGGCGACGCGGTGGTCGTCACGGTCAACTACCGGCTCGGCGTCTTCGGTTTCTTCGGCCACCCGGAGCTGGGCGGCGCCCCCGACTTCGGGCTCGCCGACCAGCAGGCGGCGCTGCGCTGGGTGCGGGCGAACGCGGCCGGCTTCGGCGGTGATCCGGGGCGGGTCACCGTCTTCGGGGCGTCGGCGGGCGGGCTCAGCGTCTGCGCGCACCTGGTGTCCCCCGGCTCGGCGGGCCTCTTCGCGCGGGCGATCGTGCAGAGCGGCTCCTGCTCGACCACGATGCCGCCGTACTCCCTGCTGCCGACGCTCGGGACCTACGAGCCCTTCGTGCCGCAGGAGCGCACGGTGTCGGCCGGCGTGGCGGCGGCGGCCGCCCTCGGCTGCGGCGGCCGGCCGGCGGGCACGGTGCTCGGCTGTCTGCGCGGCCTGGACGCGGGCCGGCTGGTGACGGCCGAGCTGATGGAGCGCTTCTCAGGGGTCGCGTACGGCAACGCCCTGCTGCCCGTCGAGCCGCGCCGGGCGCTGGAGTCCGGGCGCTTCCACCGGGTGCCGGTGATGCAGGGCAGCACCCTCGACGAGATGCGGCTGTTCCTCTCGCAGACCCTGGCGGCGTATCCGGTGGGCACCGCGGAGGGCTACCGCGAGCGGCTGCGGGCCTCCTTCGGCGCGGCGGCGCCCACCGTGGAGGCGGCGTATCCGGTGTCCGCGTTCGCGACGCCCGCGCTGGCCTGGGCCGCGCTGCTCTCCGATGCCTCGTTCACCTGTCCCACGCTGCGGGACAGCCGTGCGCTGGCCCGGCACGTGCCGACGTACGGCTATCTGTTCAGCGACACCGGGGCGCCGAACTTCACCGGGCTGCCGGAGCCGGCCGGCTTCCCGTTCGGGGCGGCGCACGGATTCGACCTGTCGTATCTGTTCACGACGGTCCCGCTGACGGCGCCCCAGCGCGCGCTGTCCGAGCGGATGACCGGCTACTGGACGCGTTTCGCCCGCAGCGGTTCGCCGAACGGGCCGGGGGCTCCCGACTGGCCCGCCTTCGGGCCGCCGCCCGCCCCCTCGGTGCTCAGCCTGGCGCCGGGGGCCGGGGGGATCGCGCCGCTCGACGCGGCGGCCGCGCACCACTGCGCGCTGTGGGACGCCCTGCCGGCGGCCGGCGCGGGCACGGCGCGGTACGCCGCCCCGGTGTGAGCGGGGCGGCGGGGAAGGGGCCCGCTCAGAGGCGGACGTCCCAGGTGGCGGTGGAGGTCAGGGCGCGGGCGATCGCGGGGTCTCGGACCGAGGCGGTGCGGTCCTGGGCGGTCACCGACAGCTTGTGGGTGCGCAGGTCGAGCAGCCACAGTTCGGCCACGGCGACCTCGGTGCGGCCCGCGAACCGCTTGAGCTCGCGGCCGTCGAGGTACCAGCGGACCTCCGGCCGGCGCCCGTCCGGCGCGTACAGGCTGGGGACGGCCACCTTGGCGGTGTGCCGCAGCCGCAGGGTGCGGTCGGCCGGGGTGAGCGGGGTGACCAGGCGGGCGTGCCGGTGGAAGCCGGCGATCATCGCCTCGACGCCGGGGAGGTTGAAGGGTTTGCCGAGGACGCGCATGAGGGAGTTGTCGGTGGGCCGGTAGAGGCCGGTGACGTAGTAGCCGCCGCCCTCGTACGCGCCGACGGTCCCGCCGTCGGGTGAGGTCTCGCCGAGCCAGCGGTACCACTTGGCCTGCTGTCCGGCCATCCGGCCGGCGTCCAGGGTGGAGGTGTTGGGGTCCGCGGGCTCGGGGCCGGTGTACTTCTCGTAGTCGGGGACGCCCGGGTAGAAGTACTCGTCGGCGAGCTTGCCGAGGGAGTGGCCGGTCTCGTGGATGGCGACCTGCCCGGACTTGGGGTGGCCCGCGGAGGCGGTGGAGATGCCCTCGTAACCGAGGGTGGCGCTGGGCTCGTTGTAGCCGGCGCCGCCGTACTTGTCGCTGTTGGCCAGGACGAGGACCAGGTCCGCGGCGGGCGCCTTGGCCACGTAGGAGTCCACCTTGGGCTGGTCCACGCATAGCAGCCGCTCGATGGACTCGCACCAGAAGTACGAGCCGAGCGCGGTGTCGCGGACGGTGTCCGGGCCCGGGTCGCCGGAGACCCCGGACTGGGCGGAGACGGCGTCCACGGTCCAGACGTTGAAGAGGTCGCGGTAGGTGGTGTACGGCTCGACGGCCGTGACCTCGTCCCATTTGGCCCGGGCGTCGGCGTGGAAGCGCTCCAGCTGGTCGGCGGTGTAGCCGTCGCCGACGACGACCACGTCCAGCCGGTCCGCGGTGGGGCCGTTGTCGACCATCTTGGTGACCTGGCCGTCGGCGGCGCGCGCGGCCTCGGAGAGGCGGGGCGCGGCCTTCGCCCGTCCGGCGGCGGGTACCCGGATGTGGCCGGATCCGGCGTCGCCGCCGTGTTCCGGCCCGGGTATCTCGACCTCCACGCCGGACCGCCGGGGCGGGTCGGCGGCTGCCACGGGCGCGGTGGCGGCGGCCAGCAGCGCGGCGCTCGCGCAGACTGCCGCGAGCGCCGTGCGCAGGGCCGGACGGACGGTTCGCCTCATGAAGTCCTCCGTGGGGGAAGGGAGTTGAGCGGGGAGTTGAGCGGGGAGTTAAGCAAGGAATTAAGTCCGCTGAACCAGCTGCTTAAACTAGGCGGCGCTCGGGGCGTGCGCAATGGCCGACTCCCCCTCGATACTGGGCAGTTGAGACGGGCACGCGTACAACAGGGGGAGTTCATGGACGAACCGGCCGAAATCGGCCGCCGGGTTCAGCGGCTGCGCGCCGAACGCGGCATGACCCAGCGCCAGTTGGCTGAGCCCGCGTACACACCGGCGTACGTTTCCACGCTGGAGGCGGGCAAGGTGCGGCCCTCGGAGACGGCCCTGCGCTTCCTCGCGGAGCGGCTCGGCACCTCCTACGAGGAGCTGGCCACGGGGCGTCCGGCCCGCCTCGCCACCGAACTGCGGCTCGCCCTGACCGACGCCCAGCGCACCCTGGCCACCGGCTGCGCGCAGGAGGCCGCGGTCCACTTCCGCCGGCTGCTGGCCGAGGCCGGGCGGCTGGGCCTGGCCGACGAGCGGGCCGAGGCGCTGCTCGGGCTCGGCGACTGCGCGCTGGAGGCCGGGGAACTGACCGAGGCCGCCGCCCACTTCGAGGCGGCGGAGGTCCTGCTGGCCGACGAACCGCTGCCCCGCCGGGCCCGGCCGATCCGGGGCCGCGCCGTCGCGCACCTGCTGGCCGGGGAGCTGCGGTACGCCTGCTACCTGCTGGAGTCGGCGATCGACGCCCTCAACTCGGGCGGGCTCGGGGACCCGGAGGCGCTGGTGCTGCTCTACTCGGCGGTCATCGGCCCGTACATCGACATGGGCGCCCACGCCCGCGCGGCCCACGCGGCGGAGCTGGCGCTGGCGCTGGCTCCGCAGGTCGGGGACCCGGCGCTGGTGGCGGGGATGCACCGGCAGGTCGCGCGGACCTTCCTCACCGAGGGCCGGGTGGCCGATGCCGACGCCTCGCTGGCCAAGGCCCAGGCGGTCTACCGGCAGCTGCGGCTGCGCACCGACCTGGCGCACTGCCACTGGATGCGCGGCTACGTCCAGGCGCAGCACGGGGATCTGGCGGCGGCGGAGCGGGAGCTGCGGATCGCCCGGGAGATGCTGGCGGCGCGGCGGGCCGCGCTGTACACCGCGCAGGTGGAGGTGGAGCTGGCCGATGTGCTGCGCCGCCTGGGCCGGTACGAGGAGGCCGCCGAGCTGGTCTCGGGGCTGCTGGAGGAGGGCGCCGGCCCGGGGGCCGTGCACGCGGGCGGCGCGCACCGGCTGCTGGGGCTGATCGCGCAGGAGCGCGGGGAGACGGAGGCGGCCGAGGAGCACTACGTACGGGCGCTGGCCCTGCTGGAGCGCAGCGGTGCGGGCGGGGACCTCGCGGACCTGTGCCGGCTGCTGGGCGACCTGCTGCGCCGGTCGGGGCGTACGGAGGCGGCGATGGACGCCTACCGCACCGGACTCGGGCACCGCGCGGCGCCGGGTACCACCACCCTGGGCCCGGCTCCGGCCGCTCCGGCGCAGATGGCGGGGCGGATGGCGGCGTACACGACACCGCTCCCGGCGCCGCGCTGAGGGGGCGGGGCCGGGAGCGGTGCGGGCGGGTCAGTGGTTCTCGGTGGGCTGGAGGTCGCGCGGGATCAGTGCCCAGGTCGTGGCCGCGGCGGCGACGGCCAGGGCTCCGGCCATCAGGAAGGCCGGGGTGATCGCCAGGGTGAAGGCCTGCGAGGCCGTGTCCAGGAGGGCCTGTCCGACGGTGCCGCCGAGCCGCTCGGCGGTGTGCGCCGCCTCGCCCACGGAGTCCCGTACGGCGCTCGCGGCCGGGCCGTCCAGGTCGAGCACCGGCAGGTTGCCCCGGTAGAGGGCGGCGGCGGTGCTGCCGAGGATGGCGACGCCCATGGCGGAGCCCAGTTCGTAGCAGGTCTCCTCGATGGCGGCCGCGCTGGAGACCTGGTCGGCCGGCGCGGCGGAGACCAGGGTGACGGAGGCCACCGTGGTGGCGATGCCGGCGCCCAGTCCCATGACGGTCAGCCCCGCCGCGAAGGCCGGGTAGCCGAGTTCGGTGAACTGCTGGACGGTCCAGGGCATCGCCATGCCGGCGGCCAGGACCACGAGCCCGGCGCCCAGCACGTGCCGGATCGGGTAGCGGTGCATCAGCGTCGGCGCCACCATCGAGGCGCAGATCAGCGCCAGCGGGGCGGGCAGCAGGCGCAGCCCGGCCTCGAGCGGGGTGTAGCCCTGGCCGTACTGGAACCACTGGGTGACGAGGAAGAGGATCGCGCCCATGCCCACCATCGGCAGGAAGATCGCGGTGGCCGCGACGCTGAAGGCGGGCTTGGCGAACAGCCGTACCTGGAGCAGCGGGTTGTCCAGGCGCAGCTGGCGGCGGACGAAGACGGTGAGCGCGAGGGCGGCGACGGCGAGCAGGGCCCAGGGCAGCGGGTCGGTGATGCCGCTCTTGCCGAGCTGCTTGATGCCGCCGGCGAGGGCGAGCATGCCGACGATGGACTGGCCGACGCCCCACCAGTCCCAGCGGCCGGTGCTGCGCGGGGCCCGCGATTCGGGCAGGTAGCGCAGGCCCGCGGCGACGATCAGGGCGGCGACGGGGAGGTTGAGGAGGAAGGCGGAGTGCCAGCCGTGGTCCTGGACGAGGAGGCCGCCGACGACCGGGCCGAAGGCCATGCCGCCGCCGAACACCGCGGCCCAGACGGCGAGGGCGAAGGCGCGCTCCTTCGCGTCGGTGAAGACGCTGCGCAGGATCGACAGGGTGGACGGCATGATGGCCGCGCCGCCGACGCCGAGGAGGGCGCGGGCCGCGATGACGTGCCAGGCCTCTGTGGAGAGCACGGCGATCAGCGAGGCGGCGGAGAAGATGCCGAAGCCCGCCATGAGCAGCCGCTTGCGGCCCCAGCGGTCGCCGAGGGCGCCGGCGGTGACCAGCAGCCCGGACAGGGCGAGGGCGTAGACGTCGATGATCCACAGCTGCTGTACGGCGCCGGGCTGGAGGTCGGCGACGAGCGAGGGGAAGGCCACGTTGAGGATCGTGGTGTCCATCGAGATGAGCAGGAGGCTGCCGGAGAGGATCGCCAGGACGGTCCAGCGACGCGGGTCCAGCGTGGGGGTGTGCATGGGGTTCCGTTCGGGGTGGGGCGCGGGGGGCCGCCCGGGGCGGCGGGTCAGGCTTCGGGTTCCGGGGCGGGCCAGGGGGGCCGCGCTCCCCCGAGGAAGGACGTCAGGACGAGGTGTCCGATGTGGCGGGGGGCCAGGTGGCCGTCGCGTACGCCCTCGGCGGCGGCGTCGAGCAGGCCCCAGAGCGAGTACCAGATCCAGTACGGCGGCAGGTCGGCGCGCAGCCGTCCCAGCCGCTGGCCGAGGGCGAGGAAGCGCAGGGCCCGGCGGTCCTGGCGCTCGAGCCCGGCCTTGAAGTCGGGGTCGGCGAGGACGGTGGCGTCGCGCGAGGTGAACCCGTACAGGTGGGCGGCGGGGAGCAGGGCGACGACCAGCTGCTCCAGCGCGGCGTCGAAGGCCGCGGCGTCGGCGGTGGCCTCGGGGAGGTCGGCGGGGGCCAGGCAGCCGTCGACCACGTGGATGGCCCGGACGGCCACCGCCTTGAGCAGTGCCTCGCGGGTGGCGTAGCGGCGGCTCAGGGTGGCCCGGCTGGTGCCGATGCCCGCGGCGATCTGCACCATCGAGGCGCTGTGGTCGCCCGCGAGGACGCGTGCCGCGGCGTCGAGCAGTTCTTCTTCGTGCACGATGATGAGCCTCCTTCGCCTCGCATGATACAGATCTGTCTCATTCGAAGCAAAGATGACTCACCTTCCGGCGCCCCGCACCCCGCCGGAGGTGCGGGACGCCGGGGCCGTCACCAGGAGGACTTGACCACCCCGGGCAGCAGGCCGGCGTGCGCCTGCTCCCGCATCCGGATGCGGGAGAGTCCGAACTTGCGCAGGTGCCCGCGCGGGCGGCCGTCCACGCCGTCCCGGTTGCGCACCCGGGTCGCGCTGGCGTCACGCGGCTGACGCCGCAGCTCCGCGAGGGCGAGGGCGCGCTCCTCCGGCGTGGAGGAGGGCCTGCGGACGACCTCCTTCAGCTCCGCGCGCCGGGCCGCGTACCGGGCGACGACCTCGCGGCGCCGGTCGTTGCGCACGATCTTGCTGCGCTTCGCCATCAGACCCGACCTCCCCGCGCCCGGATGCGGGCGACGGCGGCTTCGACGCCGATGGTGTCCACCGTCTTCACGGCCTTCACGCTCAGCGTGAGGCGGATGTGGCGCCCTTCGCTCGGCAGCCAGTAGCGCCTGCGCTGGATGTTGGGGTCGAAGCGGCGGGGCGTGCGCCTGTGCGAGTGGGAGATGCGGTTGCCGAATCCCGGCTTGGCGCCGGTCAGTTGGCAGTGTGCGGACAAGGGGCTGCCTGCCTCTCTCGGAAGGAACCGCCCGGAAGGACTCCCGGACGGACTCGTTATCGGTAATGGAAACCGTTGTCATATACTAGCCACATCGCTCGCACCGAAGTACGCCACCGCTCGTCAAGGACTGCGCCTGCTGCGGGCTGCGCGAGGAGCTCACCTGTGCCCTGTTGCCCTACGCCTCCCGGTGGACCGGCCGGGTTTCGGGGCCCCGGCCGGGGGCACAAGCCCACTGCCGCCCCGCGCATGCGCGGGGCGGACCAGTCTTCCCGGGGTACCCGGCGTCAGTCCTCGCCCGGGGTGCGGGCGCGGGCCCCGGAGCGGGTACGGGCCGAGGTGGGCGCCCGGTCCGGGTGCCGGCGCAGGTACTCGTCCTCCAGCTCCTTGAGCCGCTGGGTGTGCGTGGCCAGCGCGTCGTCCGAACCGTGCAGGAGGGTCTCGTGGCGCGTGCGGTGGATGGTCTCCAGTTCCCTGAGCAACCGGCCGTCCTCCAGCTCCCGCGCCGCCGCTCCGGCGGCGTGCTCTGCCATGGCAACCACCTCCACGTCCTACGGTAGACGGGCGGACGGCGATCAGCCGTCCGGGCCGGATCCCGGGCCGGGCCGCGAGGTGTGGGAGCGCAGGGCGCAGCGTACGGACCAGGTCACCGAGACCAGGGGGACCGCGACCACCGCGCCGACCACTCCGGCCGCGATGGCCCCGGCGATCACCGAGACCGCCACCACGAGCGGGTGCAGCCGCACCGCCCAGCTCATCACCATCGGGTGCAGCAGGTGCCCCTCGATCTGGCCGATCACCACGATCAGGGCGATCACCACGCCGGCGATGACCGGCCCCTTCGCCGCCAGCGCGACCACGGCGGCGACGGCCAGCGCCACGGGCGATCCGACGAGGGGGACGAAGGCCGCGAAGAACTCCAGCAGCGCGAGCGGGAGGGCCAGCGGGACCCCGAGGAAGTAGAGCGCCACCCCGACGAGCACCGCGTTCGTCGCCGCGACCAGCACGATCCCGTGCGTGTAGCCGGTGAAGGTACGCCAGGCCGCGCGCCCTGCGACCGCCACGCGCCCGCGCGCCCCCTCGGGCAGCTGGGCGCAGAACCACGCCCACTGCCGGTCTCCGCCGTGCAGGAAGAAGACCGAGGCGAAGACCGCGAGCGCCAGGACGGTGAGCACCTGCACCAGGTGCCCGGCGCCGCTCAGGGCCGTACTGAGCAGGGTCGAGCGGTGGGTCGAGAGGTACTCGCCGAGCCGGGCCTGGAGGTCGCCGAGTGCTCCCGGGTCCATCCGGAACGGCGGGCGCTCCAGCCACTTCTCGATGCTGGTCAGGCCCTCGCGGAACTCCCGGACCAAGCTGGCGCTCTCCCCCGCCACGGCCTCCCCGACCAGGGCGAGGACGCCGAGCAGCAGGAGCACGCTGCCGGTCAGGCTGACGGCGACCGCGAGGGAGCGGGGCACGTGGCGGGCGAGGACCCGGGCGAGGGGCGACAGCAGCGCGGTGACGACCAGGGCGAGGAAGAGCGCCACGCCGATCTCGTGGAAGCGGCCCAGCACGGAGAAGACGGCGTAGACGGCCACGCCGACGACCAGCAGGCGCCAGGCGTAGGACGCGGCCGTACGCAGGAACGGGGACACCGGCGGCATGATCCATGGCTGCCACCGCAGGCGGGCCCTGCCACGCGCCGGGTGCGGTTTTGAGCCGTCCGGGGCGAAAATGCGTTGCCGGGGCTCGCGGGGGCCGCGCAGGATGGCCCGCCGTGAGCAGATCCCGTTTGGCCTCCGTACTGCCCGACCTCTCCCCCTGGCGTTCCAGCCGTGACTTCCGGCTGCTGTTCTTCCAGGGGACGGTCACCTTCTTCGGCTCGTTCATGGCGATGATCGCCCTGCCGCTCCAGATCAAGCACCTGACGGACTCGCCGCTGGCGGTCGGTGCCATGGGCGCGGTGGAGCTGGTTCCGCTGGTGGTCTGCGGGCTGTACGGCGGCGCCCTGGCCGACGCGGTCGACCGGCGGCGGCTGATCCTGCTGACCGAGGCCGGGCTCGGGGTGCTCGCGCTGGTGCTCCTGGTGAACTCGCTGCTGCCGGATCCGCTGCTGTGGCCGCTGTACGTGGTGGCGGCCGGGGTGTCGGCACTGACGGGGCTCCAGCGTCCGGCGCTGGATTCGCTGATGGCGCGGATCGTGCCGCACGACCAGCTGAGCGCCGCCGCCGCGCTCAACGCGCTGCGCTACCAGTTCGGGGCGATCGCCGGTCCGGCGCTGGCCGGGGTGGTCGTCGCGTACGCCGGTTACGCGTCGGCGTACGGGGTGACCGTCGTGGGTTTCGCCGTCTCGGTGGTCCTGTGCGCGCGGCTCAGCCCGGCGCCGCCGGTGAAGGGCGGGGAGCGGCCCTCGTTGCGGGGGATCGCCGAGGGCGCGCGGTACGCGTGGAGCCGGCCGGTGCTGCTGGGTACGTACGCCGTCGACCTGGCGGCGATGTTCTTCGCGTTCCCGAACGCCATCCTCCCCTTCCTGGCCGACGAGCTGGACGCCGTGTGGGCGCTGGGCCTGATGTACGCGGCGGGGGCGGTGGGTTCGCTGGTGCTGGGGCTGACCAGCGGTTGGGTGTCGGGGGTACGCCGGCACGGGCTGCTGGTGGTCTTCGGCGCCGCCGTCTGGGGGCTGGCGATCGCGGCGGCGGGCTGGTTCTCCGGTATCTGGCCGGTGCTGCTGTGCCTGGCGGTGGCGGGCGCCGGCGACATGCTGAGCGCGCTGGGCCGGTCCACGATCTGGAACCAGACGATCCCGGAGGAGCTGCGGGGGCGGCTCGCGGGGATCGAGGTGCTCTCGTACAGCCTCGGACCGCAGCTCGGTCAGGTCCGGGCGGGCACCATGGCCGGGTGGACCGGTACCCGGCCGGCCTTCTGGAGCGGCGGGCTGGCCTGCGTGGCGTCGGTGGCGCTGCTGGCCGCGGTGCTGCCGAAGCTGATCTCCTACGACGCGGACACCGACGAGGACGCGCTGCGCCGCCGGGCCGCCCGGGAGGCCGGGCCGACGCCGCTGGCGGACCCGGCGGGGGCTGCGGTCTGAGCCCGACGGGCTTCGCCCCGGCGCCCGAACGGCGGTCTTCGCGGTGCGCGCGGCGGCCGGGGCCGGGAGGGTGACGGCATGGGCGACTGGTGGTACCGCAACATCCTGGAGCCGGGGAAACTGCCGCTGCTCCTGGCTCTGATGGCGTTCGTCGTGACCTTCGCGGTGACCCGGATCATCACCCGGATGATCCGCGCGGGGAAGGGCCCCTTCCGCAATGTCACACCGGGTGGTCTGCACGTGCACCACTGCGTCCCCGGGGTGATCCTGATGACCGTCGGCGGCTTCACCGCGATCGCCGGCGGCCGGACGGGGTGGGGCTCCTGGGTGGCGGCCGTGCTGTTCGGGATGGGCACGGGGCTGGTCCTGGACGAGTTCGCGCTGATCCTGCACCTGAGCGACGTCTACTGGAGCAAGGAGGGCACGCTCAGCATCGAGGTCGTGATCATGACCTCCGCCCTGACGGGGCTGCTGCTGTTGGGGTTCCTGCCGCTGGGTGTGGACGGCCTGACCGAGGATCAGCAGGAGAACCGGCTGGTCCTCGTGGCCACTCTGCTGGTCAACCTGCTGCTGGCCGCGGTGGCGCTCCTCAAGGGCAAACCCCGCCTCGCGATGATCGGGGCGATCGTGCCGCTGATCGCCCTGATCGCCGCGGTACGGCTGGCCCGGCCGGTGTCACCCTGGGCGCGCCGCTACTACGTGCGCCGCCCCCGGACCCGGGCCCGGACCATCAAGCGGGCGTACCGGCACGACCGGCGCTGGAGCGGTTTCCAGCGCCGGATCGACTACCTGATCGGCGGCGCGCCCAGCCGCTAGGTTGTCCCTTGCGGTGCTCAGGCGGAGGCGGGGGTCTCGTCCAGCTCCCACGCGTGGCGCTTGAACTCCCGGCGGAAGTCGGCGTGGTCCTCCCACTGGCGGGCGATCCCGCGCAGCACGTCCCAGTGGTGTTCCACCGACTGGTCGATGACGTTGCGGACGCGCGGCTCGGCCGTCTCCCGCTTCTCGATGAGCCCCTTGACGGCGGAGGCCTCCAGCACGCTGTTGCGCAGCGCGCGCAGGGCCCGGGAGGTGTCGTCCATCGCGAAGCCGCGCTCACTTCCGGTCTCCGCCTCGAACAGCGGGGTGAGCCGCGCCTCGATGAACGCGGTGATCCGCTCGAAGTGCTGCACGTCCATCAGGGTTCTCCCGTTCCCGCCGGGTCGGCGCGCGGCGCGACCCGGCTCATCGATACTGCTCGGGGGTGAGCTCAGTGCAGGATACGAGGTCGCGGCCGCTGCCCGCCGTTCACGCCCGGCGCAGTGCGGAGCGGCCCGCGTAGCGCGCCGAGTCGCCCAGCTCCTCTTCGATCCGGATCAGTTGGTTGTACTTGGCGGTGCGGTCGGAGCGGGAGAGTGAGCCGGTCTTGATCTGACCGCAGCCGGTGGCCACCGCCAGATCCGCGATGGTGGTGTCCTCCGTCTCGCCCGAGCGGTGCGACATGACGGCCGTCCAGCCCGCCTGGTGGGCCGTGGCCACGGCCGCCAGCGCCTCGGTCAGGGTGCCGATCTGGTTGACCTTGATCAGGATCGAGTTGCCGGCGCCGGTGCGGATGCCCTCGCGCAGCAGGGTCTCGCTGGTGCAGAACAGGTCGTCGCCGGTGAGCTGGCAGCGGTCGCCGACGCGGGCGGTCAGCTCGCGCCAGCCGTCCCAGTCGTTCTCCGCCATGGGGTCCTCGATGGAGAGGACCGGGTAGGCGTCGATGAGCTTGGCCAGGTAGTCGGCGTTCTCGGAGGGGGTGCGGCGCACGCCTTCACCGGCGTAGTCGTAGACCCCGTCGCGGAAGAACTCCGAGGACGCGGGGTCCATGATCAGGCCGATGTCGGTGCCGGGGCGGTAGCCGCTGCGCTCGATGGCGGCCATCACGAAGTCGAGCGCCTCCTCGGCGGTACGCAGCGCGGGCGCGAAGCCGCCCTCGTCGCCGACGCCCGTGGAGTGCCCGGCGGCCAGCAGGTCGCGGCGCAGGGTGTGGAAGACCTCGCTGCCCATGCGGACGGCTTCGGCGAAGGTGTCCGCGCCCACGGGCGCGATCATGAACTCCTGGAAGTCCAGCGGATTGTCGGCGTGGGCGCCGCCGTTGACGATGTTCATCATCGGCAGCGGCAGGAGGCGGGCGTCGGCGCCGCCGAGGTAGCGGTAGAGGGGCTGGCGGTGGGCCGCCGCGGCGGCCTTGGCGGTGGCGAGGGAGACGCCGAGGATCGCGTTGGCGCCGAGCCGGGACTTCGTGGCGGTGCCGTCGAGGGCGACCAGCGCGGCGTCGAGACCCGCCTGGTCCGCCGCGTCCCGGCCGCGCACGGACGCCGCGATCTCCCCGTTGACGTGGGCCACCGCGCGGTCGACGCCCTTGCCGTGCCAGCGCGCGGAGTCCCCGTCGCGCAGTTCCACGGCCTCCCGGGCGCCGGTGGAGGCGCCGGAGGGGACGGCCGCGCGCCCCAGGGATCCGTCCGCCAGGACGACGTCGACCTCGACCGTGGGGTTGCCCCGGCTGTCGATGATCCGGCGGGCGGTGACGGTCTCGATGGCGGCGTTGACGGTGGTGGCTGCCTTTGCGGACATGGGAGGTCCTTCCCGTTGTCGTGTGCCGTGGCCCCGGCTGCGACGACGCTGGCGCTGAGCCCGACAAGACCAAACCCTACAGCAATGCTGCTCAGTTTCGCTGTACAGCATTGCTGCGCAGGTCAGGTGCACAGCTTTGCTGGTCAACGGGCTAAAATGCGCTATGCCCACCTCGGAAGCCGCCGCCATCGCCGCAGAACTGCGCACCGCGATGGGCAAGCTCACCCGGCGCGTCAAACACGAGGACAGCATCCCGCTGGGGCAGGTCGCCGTGCTCGGCGCACTCGACCGCGACGGCGCCATGACCACCAGCGACCTCGCCGCCGATCAGCGCGTACGCCCCCAGTCGATGGCCCGGGCGGTGGGGCTGCTCATGGAACAGAACCTGATCACGCGCCGGGCGCACCCCACGGACGGCCGCAAGTCGCTGGTCGAGCTGTCGGACGCGGGCCGGGCCGCGCTCGAAGCGGAGCGCGGCCGCAGGGTCGGCTGGCTCGCGCAGGCCATCGAGGCCGAACTCACCGATGAGGAGCGGGCGCTGCTGGCACGGAGCGCCGCCCTGCTGGAGCGGCTCGCCACACGCTAGGTGACGGCCAGGACGGGCGGGGCCGGGGAGAGCCAGCGGTGGCCGCAGGGTTCGAAGACCAGGACCACGGGCTCGCCGGGGCGCTGGCGCCAGGAGATCCGCTCCGGCGCGCCGGTGCACCGCGGGCAGACCGGCAGCGGGGACGACGCCTGCGGCGCGCCCGGCTCGGTCCGGCACTCGGGCGCTGCCGCGAGCACCGGCGGCATGGGGTGCGGATCACGCATGGGGGCTCCCTGGTCCGGCGGCTGTACTCCTGGCACTGTGCCATGTACGGCGCCCCGGACACACGGGCAGATCGTCCAGTGTTCCGGCTGGTCAGGAGTGCGGGGGCCAGGGGGATTCCGGGCCTCTGCGGGCACTTGGTGATCAAGCACCCCTCCGTTCGGCCTCCACCAGCCCCGTCTCGTACGCGGCGATCACCGCCTGCGCGCGGTCGCGTACGCCCAGCTTCCCGAAGATCGCGGTGATGTGGTTCTTGACCGTGGAGACGCTGATGTCCAGGTCCGCGGCGATCCCGGCGTTGTCGAGGCCGCCGGCGAGCAGCCGCCAGATCTCCACCTCGCGCGGGGTGAGCCCGGCGGGGTCCGCCGGCGCGGGCCGGGGCTCGCGCGGGGCGGACCGTACGTAGGTGGAGATCAGCCGGGTCAGCAGCCTCGGCGCGACGGCGGCCTCCCCGGTGTGGACGGTGCGGACGGCCGCGATCAGCTCCTCGGGGGAGATGTCCTTGGGCAGGAAGCCGTAGGCGCCGGCGCGCAGGGCGGCGACCACGTACTCGTCCATGTCGAAGGTGCTCAGCGCGAGCACCCGGGACTGCGGCCGGGCCGCAGCCAGTTGCGCGGTGGCGGCCACTCCGTCGAGCACCGGCATCCGGATGTCCATGACCACCACGTCGGGGTGCAGCCGCTCGGCGAGGGCCACGGCCTCGGCCCCGTCCCCGGCCTCGCCGACGACCTCGATGTCCGGGTCGGGCGCCAGGATCAGGGCCAGGCCGCGCCGCACCAGCGGCTGGTCGTCTGCGATGAGCACGCGGATCATCGGCGGGGTTCCTCTCGTCGCGGGCGTTCCGGGTGTTCCGGGTGTTCTGAGCGTTCTGGGTGTTCTGCGTGTTCCGGGTGCTCGGCCGGGGCCGGGAGGCGGGCCGCGACACGGAAGCCGCCGGCCTGCCGGGGTGCGGCCTCCAGGGTGCCGCCGTGCAGGGCGACGCGTTCCCGCATGCCGATCAGCCCGTACCCGCCGCGCCGGGGCGGCCGTGGGGGCGTGCGGCGACCGGCTCCTTCGCCGGGGCCCTCGTCGCAGACCTCGACGGTGACCTCGTCCGGACGGTACGTCAGCCGCACCCGGGCCGGGGCGTTCCCGGCGTGCTTGCGGGCATTGGTCAGGGCCTCCTGTACGACCCGGAACACCGTCAGGCCGACGGTGGGCGGCAGCGGGCGGGCCGGGCCGCTCACGGTGAACTCGGTGTCCATCCCGGCGAGCCGGGACTCGGTGACGATCCGCTCCAGGTCCCCGGCTCCGGGCTGCGGGGCCGGCGGGGCGGACTCCGGTTCCTCCCCGGCCCGCAGGACGTCGAGCAGTTGCCGCATCTCCCCGAGGGCCATCCGGCCGGAGGCCTCCAGGGTCACCAGGGCCTCGCGGGCCGCGTCGGGGTCGTGGGCGAGGTTGGCGCGGGCCCCGCCGGCCATCAGCTGCATGGTGGTGATGTGGTGGGCGACGATGTCGTGCAGCTCCCGGGCGATCCGGCGGCGTTCCTCGGCCACCGCGCGGTCGGCGAGCAGGATCCGGTTGGCCTCGGTCTCCCGCTGCCAGCGCTTGACCAGCAGGCCGGTGGCGACGACGAGGAGGGTGGCGCCGGTGTTGGCGAGGACGGCCGGGCCGGAGTCGAAGGGCAGGCCGCCCTGGCCCAGGCTGACGACGGGCGCCGTCGCGAGGGCCGCGAAGAGCAGCACGGCGGGCCGGCAGGCCACGGCGACCGAGTACAGGCCGACGGCCGGGGTGAGGCCGAAGTGCGGGGACACCGGGGCGGTCAGGTTCGCCACCGCGCCCAGCAGCAGTACCGCCGCGAGCGTGAGCACCGGGTGGCGGCGCCGGGCGAGCAGGGCCAGCGCCGAGGCCACCACGAAGAACGCCGCGGTGACCCCCAGGGGAGCGTCCTCGAACTGCGTGTCGAAGGCGAAGCCCGTGAGGTCCACGGCCGCCGCGCCGACCGCCACCAGTGCGTCATTGCGCGTCCACGTCAGCTTCTCGGCGCGCGTGCCCATCGCCTCGGCCCCTCCCCCACGGACCGCCGCGCGGCTGCCCTCGTAGATCCATTCTCACACCGCCCGCGGCCCCGGACACCGGCCCCGGGGGCCGGTCCGTACCAGGACCAGGGTCCTGGTCCGGGGCGGTTCCCGGACCGTGGTCCCGGCCGCGAACTCCTTCTTCACCAGGACGTTTTCCCGCCCGGCCGCTGATGGTCTGGATACCGGCCGGACACCGGCCGGCATCGGCACAGACAGACCGGAGGAGAACAGTGATCCGCGCCCTGACGGGATGCTCGACGAGGAACCCATGGAAAGTGATCGCTCTCTGGGCGCTGCTGGGCATCGGGCTGGCGATCCTGGGCCAGGTGTTCGTCTTCCGTGCCACCCAGCCCGGCAACGACGGTTTCCTGCCCGCCTCCTACGATTCGGCGGCCGCGCTGCGCATCTCCGAGGAGAGCTTCGGCGCCCGGCCGGACAGCGATCCGGTGACGGTGCTGGTGGCCCGTACGGACGGCGGCGCGCTCGGCGGGTCCGACGAGCGGAGGATCGAGGAGGTGTCGGCGCAACTGGCCGGGCGGAAGGTCGTCATGCCGCGGAACGAGGACGATCCGCCCTTCGGGCAGGACCACTCCCAGGTCCCGCGGATCGGCGCGGGGATGACGGCCCCGGACCGGTCCTTCCGGCTGTTGTCCGTCGAGCTGAAGGGGAATCCCGAGGACCCGGGGGTGCAGGGCACCTACCGGGAGTTCCGGGAGCAGGCCAGGACCGCCTTCGCGGAGGCGGGCATGCGTACGGGGTTCACGGGCGGGCTGGCCAGCACGGTGGACACCGCCGATGCCGAGAAGACCCGGTCGGCGGTGGTCGGCGCGGTGGTCATGGGCCTGATCGTGCTGCTCCACGTCCTGGTGTTCCGCAGTGTGGCGGCCGCGCTGCTGCCGCTGCTCGCGGTGGCGGTCATCGGGGGCGCGGCGGCCGGGGCGGTGATCCTGGCGTCGATGGCGACCGGCATCCGGCTGGCCCCCTCCACCCCCGGGCTGATCAACGTGGTGCTGATGGGCATCGGGATCGACTACTTCCTCTTCCTGCTGTTCCGCTTCCGCGAGCAGCTGCGGCGCCACCCGGGACAGACCGGACGCGAGGCGGCCCGCGAGGTCGCCGGCCGGGTGGGCACGGCCGTCACCTCGGCGGCGCTGACGATCGTCGCCGCCTTCGCCACCCTCGGGATCGCCTCCTTCGGCCAGTTCCGGGTGCTGGGCCCGGCGATCGCGGTGTCCGTGCTGGTGATGCTGCTGGGCAGCCTCACGCTGATGCCGGCGCTGCTGGCCGTGACCGGCCGGAAGATGTTCTGGCCCTCGCGCGCCCTGAAGCGCGAACCCCGTGAGGGCGTGGCGGGCGGGCTCGGCCGGCTGACGGCCCGGCGTCCCGTCGTGCTGGTCCTCGCCTCGGTGGCGCTGCTCGGCGCGCTGACGGCGGGTCTGGCCGGCATGCGCATGGACTACGGGCAGTCCGGCGCGGACGGCGAGCGGACCGCCGCCGTGGAGACGGCCGCGGAGATCTCCCGGTCCCTGCCGGCCGGGGTCTCGGACCCGACGAGCGTGCTCGTCGCCGCCACGGACGGCGCCGCGCTGGGCGCGGAGCGCGTGGCCGGCCTGGCCGGGGCGCTCTCCCGGGTGCCCGGAGTGGGCCAGGTCGCCCCGACCGTGCTGAGCGAGGACGGGAAGGCGGCCCGGATCGACCTGCTGCTGACCGTGGAGTCCGGCGGGCAGAAGGCCCGCGACCTGGTCTCCGGGCCGGTCCGCGAGACGGTCCGCGCGCACCTGCCGGCCGGGACCGAGGCCCATGTCGGAGGTACGGCTTCGGTGTTCGCGGACATCGCGGTGGCCGTCGACGAGGACCTGAGGGTGATCTTCCCGGTGGCGGCGGTCCTGATCGCCGTCATCCTGCTGGTGCTGCTGCGGAGCCTGCTCGCGCCGGTGGTGCTGATGCTCGCGGTGGGCCTCGGCTTCGCGGCCACGCTGGGGGCCTCGACGCTGGTCTTCCAGCACGGGCTGGGGCGGCCGGGCGTGGACTTCACGCTCCCGCTGGTGCTGTTCCTGTTCGTGGTGGCGCTGGGCACCGACTACAACATCCTCATCAGCGACCGGGTCCGGGAGGAGATGGGACGGCCCGGACCGGCCCGCGCGGCGGTGGCCCGCGCCGTACGGCACACCGCGCCGGCGATCGCGACGGCCGGGCTGGTGCTCGCCGCGTCCTTCGGCAGCCTGGCCGTGAGCCCGCACGCCGGGACGCAGCAGACCGGCTTCGCGACGGCGGTCGGGATCCTGCTCTCCGCCCTTGTCCTGTCGATCGTCCTGGTGCCGGCGCTGGCCGCGCTGCTGGGCCGGTCGCTGTGGTGGCCGCTGCGGCCGCGCACCCGGGGCGGGGAGCACCGGGCGGAGCGGGCCGAAGCCGAGCGGGTGCCGGTGGGCTGAACCGGGGACGCGTGCCGAAACGCCGGGGCGCGGGACCGCAGTGGTCCCGCGCCCCGGCGCGTATCCGGTCAGGCGAGGTGCGCGACCTCCGGGTGGTCGTCCAGCCAGGCGCGGACCGCCTGCTGTTCCTTGCCCTTGCCCATGTCCTGGATCTGCGCCTCCAGGCCGGTGAGCTGGGCCTCGGTGAGCTTGAACGAGCGCAGCCAGGCGGCGATCTCGGGCTCGTCGGCGGCGAAGCCCTTGCGGGCGAGGGTGTGGATGCCATCGCCGCGGCCCCAGACGCCCTTGGGGTCGGCCAGCTTGGTCAGCTCGTAGGTGGAATAGGCCCAGTGCGGGGACCACAGCACGCTGATCACAGGTTCCCTCTTCTCGTAGGACCGCTTCAGCTCGGCGAGCATGCCCGGGGTGGAGCCGTCGACGACCTGGTACTCGCCCTCGAGGCCGTACTCCTTCAGGACCTTCTCCTTCAGTACGGACATGGCGCCCGCGCTCGGCTCGATGCCGATGATCCGGCCCTTGAACTGCGCCCCCTTGCCCTTGAGGTCGGCGAGGGACTTCACGTCCTTCACGTAGGAGGGGACGGAGAGCTCGATGGAGGTGGGGTCGTACCAGGAGCCCAGGTCGTCCAGCTTGTTCCCGTACTTCTCCCAGTACTGGGCCTGGGTGACCGGCAGCCAGGCGTCGGTCTGGAAGTCGACCTGGCCGCCGGCGAGGCCGGTGAACAGGGCGCCCAGCTCCAGCTGGCGGGCGTCGACCTCGAAGCCGCGGCGCTCCAGCAGCTCCTTCCACAGGAAGGTCGAGGCGATGCCCTCGTCCCACGGGATGTAGCCGATGCTGACCTTGCGGCCCTTGCCCACGTCCTCGGCGCCGGTGGCCGCCTGGGGGGATCCGGAGCCGCCGAAGGTGCTCAGGGCCCCCGCGACGAGGGCGAGGACCACGGCCGCAGTGACGGCGTGGAGGGGCTGCGGGCGGTGGTTCCACAGCCGGGCCGTACCGCTCGCGGCGGACCGGGCCAGGGCCTGGGCCCGGCGGCCGACCGGGGAGACCTGGCGGCCCAGGGCCCCGGTCATCCGGTCCAGGTACATGGCGAGGACGACGATGGACAGGCCCGCCTCGAAGCCCAGGCCGATGTCGACGCTGCCGATGGCCCGGTAGACGGCGCCGCCGAGTCCGCCGCCGCCGACCATGCCGGCGATCACGACCATGGACAGGCCGAGCATGATGACCTGGTTGACGCCCGCCATGATCGTGGGCAGGGCGAGCGGCAGCTGGACGCGGACGAGGGTCTCGCGCGGGGCGGTGCCGAAGGCCTCGGCGGCCTCGACCAGTTCGGCGTCGACCTGGCGGATGCCGAGCTCGGTCATCCGTACGCCCGGCGGCAGCGAGAAGACGATCGTGGCGATGATGCCGGGGACCACGCCCACGCCGAAGAAGATGATGCCGGGGATGAGGTAGACCATGGCCGGCATGGTCTGCATGAAGTCCAGTACGGGCCGCAGGGCGGCGCTGACCTTGTCGGAGCGCGCTGCCCAGACGCCCAGCGGGAGCGCGATCAGCAGCGTGACGAAGGTGGCGACCAGGACCAGGGACAGGGTGGACATGGCCTCGTCCCACAGGGCGACGGAGTCCACGAGCGCGAAGGCGGCGAAGGCGAGCAGGCCCGCGAGCAGGCCGCGCAGCCACCAGGCGGCGAGGGCGAGGAGCCCGGCGAAGAGCAGCGGGGCGGGGGCGGACAGCACGGCGTCGATGCCGTCGTAGAGGCCGCCGACCAGCGCGCTGATCGTGTCGAAGAGCCAGGACAGGTGGCGCTGGAGGAAGTCGACCGCGCTGTCGGCCCAGGCTCCGAGGTGCAGGCGGGGCATCAGGCCGCCACCTCCGCACAGGCCATCGGGGGCCTTTGTTCGTCGCCGATGAAGGCGACGAGCCGGTCCTGGGGCACGGAGCCGACGACGGCGCCGTCCGCGCCGGTGACGGCGACGGCGTGCGGGACGCGGGCGCTGACGGCGCAGAGGTCGGCGAGCGGGGTGTCGGTGCTGACGGTGGGGCAGGCGCAGGCGTCCGCGCCGTCCGGGGCCTCGTCCATGACGGCGTCGGCGGTGAGCACGCGGGAGCGGTCCACGTCCTGGACGAAGGAGGCGACGTACCGGTCGGCGGGGCGGGTGAGGATGTCCTCGGCCGTGCCCTGCTGGACGATCCGGCCGTCGCGCATGACGGCGACCCGGTCGCCGAGGCGCATGGCCTCGTTGAGGTCGTGGGTGATGAAGACGATGGTCTTCTTCAGGGTCCGCTGGAGTTCGAGGAGCTGGTCCTGCATGTCGCGGCGGATCAGCGGGTCCAGGGCGCTGAAGGACTCGTCCATCAGGAGCAGGTCGGCGTCGGTGGCCAGGGCGCGGGCCAGGCCCACGCGCTGCTGCATGCCGCCGGAGAGTTCGTCGGGCCAGGAGTTCTCCCAGCCGCCGAGCCCGCACAGCGCCAGCGCCTCGGCGGCGCGCCGTTCGCGCTCGGCCCGGGGGACGCCCTGGACCTCCAGACCGTAGGCGGCGTTGGCCAGGACGTCGCGGTGCGGGAAGAGCGCGAAGTGCTGGAACACCATGGAGATCTTGGTGGAGCGTACGCGGCGCAGCTCGCGCGGGGTCAGCGCGGTGAGGTCCTCGCCGTCGAAGAGGATGCGGCCGGAGGTGGGCTCCAGCAGTCCGTTGAGCATCCGCAGGAGGGTGGACTTGCCGGATCCGGACAGGCCCATGACGACGAAGATCTGGCCGGGCTCGACGCTGAAGGAGGCGTCGATCACCGCCGCCGTGGTGCCGTCTGCGCGCAGCTCGTCGCGGTCCGCGCCGCGTTCGAGCGCGCGGACCGCGGCCGCCTGGCGGTCGGGGCGTCTCGCGAACACCTTGTAGACGTGCTCGGCCTTAAGCGTGGACACATACACCTCGCGGGTCGTACCGGTTCCGGCCCGCCGCCGGGGGGACGCGCGGGCCGGGGAGCGGGGCGGGATCGGCCCGCGCGGACCTCGTCTGCGGCCCAGCGGCCGGAGGACGTGGTTCCGCTCCAGCGGCGCGACTGCCCGGCCTTCGCTCCGGCAAACGGTGAAGTGATCCAACTCACCCCGGGGAGGGGGTTCGGCGGCCCCGGCCTCAGGCGGTACGGCGTCCGGGCTCCGGCTCCGGGTCGGCCAGCATGGAGGTCCGCAGGTGGGCGAGGAGACGGGTCAGGAGCCGGGACACCTGCATCTGGGAGATGCCGAGGGCGGCGCCGATCTGGGCCTGGGTCAGCTCCTCGCCGAAGCGCATCCGGAGCATGGTGCGTTCCCGGTCGCTGAGGCGTTCGAGCAGCGGGGCCAGGGTCTGGACGTCCTCGACGAGCTCCAGGGCCGGCTCCTCCTCCCCCAGGACCTCGGCGAGGGTGTGGCCCTCGGCCGGGCCGTCGCCGTGCTCGGCGTGCGGGGCGTCGAGGGAGCCGCTGGTGTGGCCGTTGGCGGCGACCAGACCCTCTATGACCTGCTCGTCGCTGAGGTCGAGGTGGGCGGCCAGGTCGCGGACGGTGGGCGAGCGGTCGAGCAGGACCGTGAGCTCCTCCTTCGCCTTGGCGATGTCGATGCGCAGCTCCTGGAGCCGGCGCGGGACGTGGACGGCCCAGGCGGTGTCGCGGAAGTGGCGTTTTATCTCACCTGTGATGTACGGCATGGCGAGGGTGGCGAACTCGTTCTCGCGGGCCGGGTCGAACCGGTCGATGGCCTTGATCAGGCCGATGGTGCCGACCTGGACGAGGTCGTCGACGTCCCCGGCGGCCCCGTCGGCGCGACCGCGGAAGCGGCGGACGGCGTACTGGACGAGTGAGGCGTTCATCTCGATGAGGGTGTTGCGGACGTACTGGCGCTCGGGAGTGCCCTCGGCCAGCTCGCGGAGCCGTACGAAGAAGACCCGGGACAGCTCTCGCGCGTCCGCCGGGGCCACTTCCCGGGGCTCGTCGATCCGGGGCAGGCCCGCCTCGCGGGCGGCGGCCCGGCCGCTGCTGCGGGGGGCGGGCAGCAGGGGCGGGCGGTGGCCGAAGGAGCTGTCCGTGGCGGTGTCGGCGGTATGGGAATGGTGGGCGGGGACCGGCATGGGGGTTCGCTCCTTGGGCTGGTCGGCTTGCGGCGCGGGACCTTGACTGCCGTCGATGCTGGACCGATTCCGCTCACACGTCAAGAAATGCCGGAAACGCATTTCACGTCTTGTATCACGTGAATCGCGTGCCGCATCATGACCGCATGGGGAGCATGGAACGCCGACACAACTGGACATTTCTCACAAATCACGCCCGCGTTCTGGTGACCATCGCCCGGGACCCGGCCGTGCGGCTGAGGGATGTCGCCCTGGCGTGCGCGCTCACCGAGCGGACCGTCCAGACGATCGTCACCGACCTCGAGTCGGACGGGTACCTCCGGCGCGTACGGGACGGGCGGCGCAACCGCTACGAGATCTCGGCGGGCGCCGTGTTCCGGCACCCCGCCGAGGCCGGGGTCCAGGTGGCCGGGCTGCTCGCCCTGCTCACCGGAGCACCCGCCGCCGAGGGGGCCACCGCCCCGCACGCCCCGGAGTAGGGCCGCGCCGGCGCCGAGTACGCCGTGTACTACGTCACGCGGAATCCGATCGCCTCGGGCTCGCGGTGGAAGGTGAGCCGGTCCCAGCCGGTGAACGCCAGGTCCGTGACCGCGAGCAGCCGGCCGGAGCCGTCGTGCACGGTGCGGCGTACGGACAGCCCGCAGACGGGAGCGGCGCCCGCCGGGTCGCTGGTACGGGTCATCGTGATGGTCTCGGAGGTCCGGCCGCGCGCGGCGGCCCGCTCCAGCCAGCGGTGCAGCGGCCGCAGGTCCTCGGCGCGGGCCCCGGCCGGCCGCTCGAGGTAGGCCGCCAGCTCCGGGGTACGGGCGACCGTGCGCGGGCAGAGGTAGGTCACGGTGTGCCGGAGCGTCTGCCCGGCCGGGCCGTACACGCGGTGGTGGTGGACCAGGGTGCGCTCCCCGCCGCCCATCCCGAGCAGGGCGGCGAGCGAGGGCGGCACGGTGACCAGGGCGAGCCGGCTGCGGGTGAGCCGGGCGCCGCCGGGCGGCCGGGCCGGCGCGAGCCGGGGCACGGCGGGCGCGGCGGGCGCGGCGGATGCGGCGGTGGCAGCGGGCCCGGCCGTGGCGGCGTACGCGGGGCCGTCCGCCTCCCGGCGCGGCCCGGGGGTCGCGGCCCGGGTGCCCCGGCGGCCGGTGACGATCAGACCGTCGGCGCGCAGCTCCTGGAGGGCGGCGCGGACGGTCTGCCGGTTGACCTCGTAGCGGGCGGCCAGGGTGCGTTCGGAGGGCAGTCTGCCGCCGGAGGTCCGGGCGGCGCGGTCGAGTTCGTCCCGCAGCTGTGCGGCGATCCGCTGGTACTTGGGCATGACGGCCGGGCCGCCGCCCCGCGAAAGGGAGGGCATGGCTTCTCCTCTGACGGGTGGTCAAGGACTGCGCGGTCTGCCCGACCAACCTAGCATTGGTCTATACCTTTCGGTACGGGGGTTGTGCCGGCCCCGACCACCTTGGCCGGAAGTACCCGGCTACGCCATCCGCAGCGGGTTCGGCAGCGGCAGGTAGCGCGCGTCGGCGCCGTCCGCGCGGGTCCAGCGCAGCAGCAGGTTCGTCTTGGCCGGAAGCGCGGGGGCCTCGACCAGCTCCGCGATCTCGGGCAGGCCGTACGCGGCGTCGTAGCGCAGCAGCTCCGCGCGGACCGCCGGCCACACCTGCGCGGCCGCCCGCGGATGGCGCTCGGCCAGGGCCCCGCCCACCTCCGCGAGGTGGTTGACGACCAGGCAGTACACGAGCCGCTGCCAGGCGCCCTCGCGCGGCATGTCCTGCGGGAGTTTCACACCCTCCGCGTCGCGGAAGAGGGCCTGCACCGGCATGCCCCGGTCGTCCACCGAGACCAGGCAGTTCTGGAGGTGGGCCTCCAGCACGATCCCGTGCCGGGCGAACAGGTCCAGCACCGGAGGCACGACATGGCGCAGGTACGCCCGCCACCATCCGGCCGGATCGGGCGCGGCGTCGAGCGGGCTGCCGGGGAAGCCCTCGGCGAGCGCGGCGGCCAGCAGCGGCGTCGATCCCGCCACCGTCCGCGCGCGCAGGCCGTCGCGGACCAGGACGGCCAGTTCCTCGAAGGCGAAGGCGGCGGTGCGGTACCCGCGGTCGCTCAGCCACACCGCGCCCGATCCCGTACGGCGGCGCAGATCGGCGAAGCCGGCCTCGACGGCGGAGTCGGTGCGGCGCAGCTTCAGCAGGTCGTGGCGCCACAGCCGGCGGATGTCGTTGGTGATCCGGACGTCGAGGCTGAACTTCGCGAACAGGTCGGCGGCCGGGTCGGGCGCGTACACGGTCCGGACGGAGGCGGTGGGCCACACCGGCAGCCGGGTCGGGCCGAGCCGCAGCAGGCGCCCGTCGGCGAAGGCCTCGCGCAGCTCCGGCCGTCCGGCGACCAGTTCCAGCTGCCAGGGGTGCGCGGGCAGCGCCCGGTAGCCGGCGGGCGGGCGGGGGCCGTCGAGTATCCCGGCCAGCGCGTCGACCGCGTCGGCGGCGGCCGGACCGCCCTCCTCGACGGCCTGGTCCTCGCGCAGCCCGAGCATCACCAGCGGGAAGCGGGTATGGGCCTCGGGGGCGTACGGCAGCCAGCTCGCGGCGGGCGCGCCGCCCCGGGCCTTGGGCGCGGGGTGGTGCGGATGGCCCATGACCAGGGCCTGTTCGGACAGGACGTACGGGTCCTCGGGCGCGTCGGCGACCGCCCGGGCGGCCAGCAGCGCGGCGACGGCCCCGCGGCTGTCGCCGATCTCGCCCGGCAGCTCGTCGTTGGAGACGCCGGTGTACCGGTGCAGTTCGTCGGAGGTGAGCTTGACCAGTTCCGCGTGGCTGAGCGGATGCCAGCCGTCCGCCGTCCGCAGCTGCGCGCCGGCGGGGCGGCGTCCGCCGCTCACCCGCAGCAGCCGGCCGCTGCCGCGCAGCCGGTGGACCTGCCCGCCCTCGGCCTCGCCCACCTCCCGGAGCAGGCAGTTCAGGAGCGGGGCGGCGCTGTAGGCGTCGGCGGCGGTGTTGAGGTCCACTGGTTCCATTCGGTCCGTCTCCGGTGTGCCGGAGGTTCGCGGGAAGGACCACCGGCCGTGATCTTCAGTATCCGCGATGATGACGTGATCATCAGGTGAAGCGATCCGAAAGGAATGGACCCCTGGACCGCAGCAGGTACGTTTCCCCGCCCGACTCCGGGCACTCCCCCGCCACCGCCGCCGAGGAGTCCGTCGCCGTCGCGCTGGCCGGCGTACGGCCCGGGCTGGGGTCCGCGTACGAGGCCTCGCTGGACGGTGCGCGCTCCGCCGTGCTGACCCGGCTGTGGCGGGCGCTGGCCTACGAACCGCTGCCGTGGGTGGTGCGCCGGGAGCACGGGCCGGACTCGCTCACGCTGCTGCTGGCCGGGGGCGGACGACTGGAGGGGCCGCGCGCCGACCCGTACGCGACGGGCTCCCTCGTCGGCGAGGTACGGCTCGACGGGCGGGCGTACCGCCAGGCGGCCCGGCTGTTCTCGGCGCTGCGGGTGCCGCACGGCGCCGCCTTCGCCGCCGAACTCGACGACAGCACCGCCTCCCTGGCCCTGTCCCGGGCCGGGCAGCCGCAGGGGGAAGAGGACGGCCCGCAGGCCGGGTGGGAGTGGGAGCAGCGGGTGGTGGACGGGCACCCGTACCACCCCAACTGCCGCTCCCGGCCCGGTTTCACGGTGGCCGAGCAGCTGGCGTACGCGCCGGAGCACCGGCCGTTGGTGGGGCTCGGGCTGGTCCCCGTACGGACGCGGGAGTGCCTGCTGGCCGGGGAGTGGCCGGAGCACCTGCGCGACGGGGACCGGATCCTGGTGCCGGTGCACCCCTGGCAGGCGGAGCACGTCCTGAAGGGCGAGGAGGTCCTGCCCGGGTTCGCGGCGCATCCGCTGATGGCGCTGCGTACGCTCGCCCCGGCGGCGGGCGGCCCCCATGTGAAGACGGCGCTGAGCACCCGGCTGACCTCCTCCGTCCGCGACATCTCCGCCTACTCGGTGGAGACGGCGGCCGTGGTCTCCGCCTTCGCCCACGCGCTGACCGAGCGGCTCGACGGCCGCCTGCACATCACCCGGACCCTGGGCGCGGCCACCGCGTACAGCCCGGACCTGGCGGCGGTGCTCCGCGAGCCCCCGGAGGCGTACGCGCGGCCGGGCGAGCGGGTGGTTGCGGTGGCGGCGCTGGCGGGCACCGGGCCGGCCCGGTCGGCCGCCTGGCGGGCCGAGTTCGCCCGGCTCGCGCTGTCGGTGTGCCTGCGGGTGCTGGACCTCGGCGTGGCGCTGGAGGCACACGGCCAGAACCTCCTGGTGGTGCTGGCGCCCGACGGGACCCCGCTGCGGCTGGTCTACCGGGACCTGGCCGACATCCGGATCAGCCCCGCCCGCCTGGCCCGGCACGGCCTGCCGGTGCCGCCCCTGGCGGGCCGGCTCGTCACGGACGACGAAACGGTGCTGCGGCGCAAGCTGTTCGGCTCCCTGGCGGCCGGGGCGCTCGCCTCGACGGCGGGCTCGGCCGAGGCCTTCGGGGCCTGCCTCGCGGCCGGGCTGGACGGTCTGGCACCGACCGCCGACTCCGAGGTGCTGCGGAGCGGGCCGCTGCCGGTGAAGGCGCTCACGCTGATGCGGCTGAGTCCGGGGGTGCCGGGGGACCAGTGGGCGGAACTGCCGGGTCCGCTGAGCGGCGGCTGAGCGGCGGCTGACCCGGAGCTGAGCGGAGGCTGACCCTAGTGCTGCGGCCGGAAAGGTTTGCCGGGTCGCGGTGTCCGGTGCGGTGCATCGCAAGGCGGAGGACCGCGGCTCGTACTGGACGTACTTGCGCGGTCCGACAACGCTGCGAGGTGCCGTGCCGGGCGCCGTGACCCGGTGAACCTTGCCGGTCACAGCACTAGGCGCGGGTGGTGGGCCGGCGGGGGTGAGCGGGGCGGCCGGGCGGGCTACTGTTCAGGGGCATGACAGAGACCTCGCGCCTCAGTGCCGTCCAGGCGTCCTACGACGCCGTCGCGGTCGACTACGCCCGGCTCGTGAGCGACGCCCTGGAGACCCGGCCCCTGGACCGGGCCCTGCTGGACGCCTTCGCCGAGTACGTCCGCGGCGCGGGCGGCGGGGCGGTCGCCGACCTGGGCTGCGGTACGGGCCGGGTGACGGCGTACCTGGACGGCCTCGGCGTACGGACCTTCGGGGTCGACCTCTCCCCCGCGATGGTGGCGGTGGCCCGGCGCAGCTATCCGGGGCTGCGGTTCGAAGTGGGCAGGATGGCCGGGCTGGACATGGCCGACGGGGTGCTGGGCGGGGTCCTCGCCTGGTACTCCACCGTGCACACCCCGCCGGGGGAACTGCCCGCCGTCTTCGCGGAGTTCGCCCGGGTACTGGCGCCCGGGGGGTACCTGCTGACCGCTTTCGAGGCCGGGGACGAGCGGCGGCGGCTGGAGCACGCCTACGGGCATCCGGTCGACCTCGACGTGTACGGGACCCCGCCGGAGCTGATCGCCTCGCTGCTGGCCGGGGCGGGCCTGGCCGAAGTCGCCCGGCTGGTACGGGAGCCGGACGCGCGGGAGCGGGGACCGCAGGGGTTCCTGCTGCTGCGCCGGCCGCCCGCCGCCTGACGGGGCCGGGTGCGGGCCGTGGGCGGGGCCCCGGTCCCGGCCCGGGTCCCGGTCTCGGCCCCGGCCCTGGCCCCGGTCCCGCCCGTCGTCATGGAACCGCGGTCACTCCCCGGCCGCGTCCAGGAGGATCCGCGCCAGTTCGCCCGGCCGGGAGAACATCGGCCAGTGGCCGGTGTCCATCTCTACCAGCCGCCAGTGCTCGCCGGTCAGCAGTCCGGCCACGTCCTCGCTCGGCTCGGCGCCGTCGAGGAGGCATTTGACGTAGGTCGCCGGGAGCTCGCCGAGTGGCCGCTTCAGCACGGCCGGTTCGGCCAGCGAGGCACCCGGATGGGGCGTCGAGCCGCCCACGATCCGGGCGATCTGCTCATCGGTGAGGTCCTGACCGTCATAGTCGGCTGCGGTCCGCGGTGCCCAGAAGCCGCCGTTTCCGGCGATCGCGGCCTCCAGTTCCGCCGGACCCTGCCACCAGGCGGAGACGAACGACCCGCCGTCGGCCGGAACACTGGAGTCGACGAAGACCACGCGGGCCAGCCGGTCGCCGATGCGCTCGGCGGCCTGACCGACCGGGATCCCCGCGTAGCTGTGCCCGACCAGGACGACGTCGCGCAGATCCCGGCGTTCCACCTCGTCCACGATGTCCTGGACGTGGATCTGCTGCCCGGCCGGCACGCCCTGCTTGTCGGCGAGGCCGGACAGCGTCAGCGGATGGGCGCCGTGACCGGCCGCACGCAGCGGCGCCGCCACCTCGTCCCACGCCCACGCTCCGAGCCACGCACCTGCGACCAATACGAACTCCGTCATGCCCGCACCGTAGCCGAGCGGTCCGACAGTCCGCCCGACAATACTTTCGGCCTGCGCCCCGGGACCGCGCACGGCGCGCAGGCCGGAACAGTGCCTGCGCGCCGCGCGGTGGGGGGCCGGGCGGGGCACCGCGGCGGTGAAGCCGCGCCGCACGCCCGGGGGCTGTGGGGCCGTCGGGTATGTGGGGCCCTCCGGGCCCGTGGGGACGAGGAGGATGCCGGGCGGTCCGCCGGGGCCCCCGCCCCCACGGGGCTGGGGCGGCGGATGCCGCCGAGCGGACCGCCCGGCGAGGAAGAGCCTTCCAGCCGCCGCAAACGGGGCCCTAACGGACGGCTAACGGAACGTCGGCGATCATTGCCCCTCAGGGCCTTTCCCGGCATCACCGCAGGTACGCGCGGTGCCGGGCCGCTCGCGGGAGCAAGCGCGATTGGCCGGGATACCCCTCATGAACCGAAATACCGAGACATATGCTCGGGCGGGGGGAAAATGGATGGAAGGAGCATGCATGGAATTCCGCGTGCTGGGGGCGGTCTCCTTGATGACCGAGTGCGGAAGGCCCTTGGAACTCGGCCCCGCCAAGCGCCGCAGCCTGCTGGCCGTGCTCCTGCTGCGGCCCAACGCGGCCGTCGGCGTGGAGAGTCTGACCCGCGCGCTGTGGGACGAGGATCCGCCGCGGCACTCCCGGACCGTGCTCCAGGGCCACGTCTCGCGGCTGCGGGCCCTGTTCGCCGAGCACGGGGCGCAGGCCCACGGTGTCGAACTCCTCACCCAGGGCTCGGCGTACGCGCTGCGGCTGCCCGAGTCCCTGGTGGACGCGCACCGCTTCGGGGAACTGCACCGGCTCGCCCGCAAAGAGCGCGAACCGGCCCGCACCGTACGGCTGCTGCGCGAGGCGCTCGCACTGTGGGAGGGGCCCGCGCTCGGCGGGACCGTGGGCGGTCCGCTGCTGGAGACGGCCGCGCACGGCCTGGACGAGATGCGGCTGACCGCCGTGGAGGAACTGGCCGAGGCCCACACCCTGCTCGGCGAGCACGCCGCCGCGACGGCCCTGCTGCACGCCGAGGCCGCGCTGAACCCGCTGCGGGAGCCGCTGATCGCGGCGCTGATGCTGGCCCTGGGCCGGTCGGGCCGACAGTCGGACGCCCTGGACTGGTTCCACCGCACGCGCAAGCAGCTCGCCGATCAGCTCGGTGTCGATCCCGGAGCGGTGCTCACGGACGCGTACACCGCTCTGCTGCGGGCCGACGTCCCCGCGCCGCCCGTCCCCGCGGCCGTCGGGGCCTCCGCGGGACCCGGCCAGGCATCCTGGGCGCACGAGGAACCCCGGGAGGCCGGGGAAGCCGACGCAGCGGTCCCGCACGCCCCGGCCCGCCCGCACCCGCCGGCCGAGCCGCAGCTCCTGCCGCGCCGCCCCCGCTGCTTCACCGGCCGGACCGCCGAACTGGCGGCGCTCGACCGGGCCTTGGCCGAGGACCCCGATCCGATCGTCACGGTCACGGGCAGCGCCGGCGTGGGGAAGACCGCGCTCGCCCTGCACTGGGCACACCGGCACGGCGCGCGGTTCCCCGACGGCCGGCTCTTCGTCGACCTCCACGGCTACAGCGCGATCCCGGCCCGGGACACCACCGCCGTCCTGCGCGAGTTCCTGCTCGCCCTCGGTGTCCCGGCCGAGCGGATGCCCGATTCGCCCCAGGCCCTCGGCGCCCGCTACCGGGAACTGACCAGCGGGCGCCGGATGCTGGTCGTCCTCGACAACGCCCGTGACTGCGAACAGGTCCTCCCCCTGCTGCCCGGCGGCGACGGCTGCGTCACCCTCGTCACCAGCCGCAGCCGGCTCGGCGAGCTGGTGGTCTCCGACGCCGCCCGCCCCGTACAGGTGCGCGAACTGCCCGCCGCGCAGTCCACCGAGCTGCTCGCGGCCGTCCTGGGCGCCGACCTGGTCGCGGCCGAGCCCGAGGCCGCCGCGCGGCTCGCCCGCCTGTGCGACGGCCTGCCCCTGGCCCTGCGCGTGGCCGCCGCCCGGCTCGCCACCCGCCCGCACCAGGGCCTCGCGGCCTTCGCCGGTGAACTCGCCGACGAACACACCCGGCTGGACCTGCTGAACGTGGGGAGCACCGGGGTCGCCGCCGCCCTCGGCCTCACCGTGCAGCACCTGCCCGAACCCGCCCGGCGGATGTTCCACCACCTCGGACCGCACACCGGAGCCGCCCTCGACACCCGCACCGCCGCGGCGCTCGCCGGCTGCCTGCCCAGCCAGGCCGCCGCTGCCCTGGACCAGCTGGCCTCCGCCCAGCTGGTCGTGGAGACCGGCCCGCAGGCCTACGTACTGCACGACCTGGTACGCCTCTACGCGCGGAGCCTCGCGCCCGGGTACGACCCGGAGGGGCTGCTGCGGCTGCTCGACCACTGGATGCGCACGCTCCTCGCGGCCTGCGCCGCCGCCGAGCCCGGCAGCGAGCCCTGCTGCGCCCTGCCCACCGGAACCCGGCGGGCCGCCCCGGTGCGGTCGTTCACCGACCGTGCGGACGCCCTGGCCTGGTTCGCCGCCGAACGGGACGCGCTGCGCGGCGCGGTCGAGTCGGCCGTCGACGCCGGACTGCACGACCGCGCCTGGCGGCTGGTCCTGCTCCAGTGGCCGCTGATCGTGTGGCAGGTCCGCGACGGCTGGGTGCCGCTGCTCCAGCAGGGACTGGCCTGCGCCGAACTCGACGGGGACGCCGGCGCCCAGTCCCGGACCCGGGCCCTGCTGGGCTGGGTGCTGGCCGAGGAGGGCCGGCCCCAGGAGGCCCTCGTACAGCTGGAGCGGGCCCCCGGGCTGGCGGCCCTGGCGGGCGACACGGCCGGGGAGGCGATCGCCCGGATCAACCTCGCCCTCGCGCTCACGCGCGCCGGCGAACGCGGCCGGCCCGGGGACCTGCTGGCCTCGGCCCTCGCCCTGGCCGAGCGGGCCGGGCGCAGCGACACGGTCACCCTGGCCCACCAGCACCTCACGCAGCACCTGCTGTCCGTGGGCGCGCCCGAGGCGGCCGCCGAGCACGCGGTCCGCGGGCTGGCCCTGGCCGCACCGCCCATGGCGGCGCCGCGGCGGGTGGTGCTGCGCACCCTGTACGGCGAGGCGCTCGCGGCGACGGGCCGCAGGGGCGAAGCCGTGCGCCAGCTCGACGACGCCGTCCGGGAGGCGCGGGCCCACTCCTTCGAGGAGGGCGAGAGCGCGGCGCGCGCCGCCCTGGCGGCTCTGTCGCGGGGTTAGGGGGCGTCTCCCGTACCGTCCGTCGCGGTCCTGGTCCGTTCGGGCGGCAACGGGCGCCGGGCGGGCCCGCCTGCGCGGGGATCGGGCCGGGCGGTGGCAGGAAGGGGGGATGAGCCTTCCACGCCGCCGGGTCCTCGCCGCCGGTACGGCCGCCGCCGTTCTCGCCGCCGCCGGCGGGAGCGCGCGGGCGGACGGGGCGCGGGGGCACGCGCGGCCGGCCGCGGGCCCCGACTTCGGGGCGCTCTCCCGCGCGATGGACGGGCGGGTGGTCCTTCCGGGGGACGCGGACTACGCCGAGGCCCGCCAGCTCTTCCAGCCCCGCTACGACACCGTCGCGCCCGGGGCCGTGGCCTACCCCGCGCACGCCGGGGACGTGGCCGTCTGCCTGGACTTCGCCCGCCGCAGCGCCGCGCCGGTGGTGCCGCGCGGCGGCGGCCACAGCTACGCGGGGTGGTCCACGGTCGCCGCCGGGCTGGTGGTGGACACCGGGGCGATGGCCGCGGTGACGGTCGAAGGGGACGAGGTACGGGTGGGGGCCGGGGCCCGGCTCGCCGATGTGCACGCGGTGCTCGCCGCGCGCGGCCTGGGCGTCCCCGCCGGGCTGTGCCCCTCCGTCGGCATCGCCGGGCTCACCCTCGGCGGCGGGCTGGGGCTGGCCTCCCGGGCCTACGGGACCACCTGCGACCGGCTCTCGGGCGCCCGCGTGGTGACCCCGGACGGGGTGGTCCGCGAGGCCGGCCCCGGCCGGGACCCCGACCTGTACTGGGCGCTGCGCGGGGGTGGGGGCGGCAACTTCGGGGTGGTCACCGAGTTCCGGCTGCGCACCCATCCGGTCGGCGACGCCGCCTTCGCCGAACTGCACTGGCCCGGCGCGGACTCCGCGGCGGTGCTGCGCGGCTGGCAGCGCTGGCTGGGCGGGCTGCCGGACCCGTTCTGGAGCCAGGTGGAGTTCACCGTGGAGGCGGGCGACGGAGCCGCCGCGGCCGTCCCCGCCGTCCGGGTGGTGTGCCTCGACGGGCGCGCGGAGCTGGAGCGGGAGCTGACCCGGCTGGCCGGCCTGGTGGGCCGGGACCCGCAGGACAGCTGGATCACCGTACGGAGCTACGGGGACACCCTGCGGGCCATGGCGGGCTGCGCCGACCGCGGCCCCGCCCAGTGCAGGCTGCCGGGCCGGCTGCCCGGCCGGGATCCGCAGGGGCGCCTCGGCCGTGACTCGTACGCGACCCGCTCCGACTTCTGGGGCGGGGCCGGGCTGCCGGAGGCGGCGGTGGCGGCGGTGCTGGACGCCGTCCGCCGCTACGGGCGGCAGGTGCCGGGCGGCGGGCTCGGCGTGGTCCAGTTCGACGGGGTGTGCGGAGGGGCCGTGAACCGGGTGCCCGCCGGCGGCACCGCCTTCGTGCACCGGGACAGCGCCTTCCTGGCCCAGTACCTCGTCTACTGGCCCGGGTCCGCGACGGCCGCGGAGGTGGCCCGGCACCACGAATGGCTCGACGGGCTCTGGCGCGGCCTGCGCCCGTGGGCGGGCGGCCGCGCCTACCAGAACTACGCCGATCCGAAGCTCGCCGGCTGGCGCGAGGCCTACTACGGGTCCAACCTCCCCCGCCTGGAGGAGATCAGGCGCGCCTACGACCCGGACCGGCTGTTCCGTTTCCCCCAGGCCGTCTAGGACGGTCACGACAGGAGCGAGACATGCGACGTTTGTTGACGGTGGTGACGGCCGCGGCGGCTGCGGCCGCCGCCCTGATGCTGCCGGACGGGCCGCTGCCCGTGGCGAAGACCGAGCGGGCCGAGGCGGCCTCCGAGCACTGGTCCGCGCGGGAGGCCGCGGCCTTCTGGACGGAGGCCCGGATGGCCTCCGCCCTGCCCGTCCCCGAACCCGATCCCGATCCTCCGGCTGCCGCTTCCCCGGCCCCGGACCCGTCCCCGGCGTCGACCCCGTCCCCGTCTCCGTCTCCGGTCGGCGAACCGGCCGTGCCGGCCTCCCCCGAAGCCACTGAAGCCCCCGTCTCCCCCGAAGCCCCCGACCCCGCGGCCGCCACACCGACGCTGCCCGCGCCCCCACCGGCGCCGTCGGCCGAGCCGGCCGCCCCGGTCCCCGCGCCAGCCGTGACACCGGCCCTCCCCACGCCGGCGCCCCCCGCGAAGCCCGCCAGGCCGGCCACCGCGTTCGTGCCCGCCGCGACCGGGGTCGGGCAGGACTTCGGCGGGATCCCGGTCGTAGGCCGGATGTTCGTCATGCAGGGCAACGGCGCCTACTTCTGCACCGCCAGCGTGGTCTCCTCCCCCGGCCGCGACATGGTGCTCAGCGCGGCGCACTGCCTGCTCGGCACGGACACCCGCCAGGTGGCCTTCGTACCGCAGTACACCCGCGCGAAACCGCGGCCGTACGGGCTGTTCCCGGTGCTGCGCGACGCCGCGGGACGCTCGAAGGTGTGGATCGCCCCCCGCTACCGGAGCGAGGGGCCGGACCGGGCGGCCACCCTCGACGTGGCCTTCGCCCAGGTCGGGCCGGGCGCCGACGGCCTCCCGGTGGAGGACGTGGTCGGCGGGAACCGGCTCGTCACCGGGGCCACGTTCACCCACGCCAAGGTCACCCTGATCGGCCATCCCGCGGCGGCTGCGCGCCCGCGCGTGTGCGTCAACCGGACGACCAAGTTCACCAGCACCGACCCGGGGAGCCCCGGCTCGTTCCTGCGGATCGACTGCACGGGCTATCCGGGCGGGACCAGCGGCGGCCCCTTCCTCGCGCGCTACGACGCGACCACGCAGACCGGGGACGTGGTCGGGGTGATCGGCGGCTGGAAGACCGGCGGGCCCACCGCCGACACCTCGTACAGCTCCTACTTCGGGGCGGAGATCAGGAAGCTGTACCAGACGGCGGTCGCTGCGGCCCTGGTGCGGTGAGGACCCGCACCCAGCGGGTCCGGCGCGGGTTGCCGACCGTACGGGGGGTCACCGGGACCCCGTCGGCGGTCAGCGGGTCGGCCGGGGCGAGCTCGAGCTGACGGCGCAGGTCCGCGAGGGCCGCGTGCACCGGCGCGAGGATCACCTCGGCGCGCGGGTGGATGTACGCGAGGGCGTGCGCGGTGGTCTCGATGACCTCGGCGGCGTCCTCGGCGGCGGTCCGGCTCCACCCGCCCGGCCTCCCGCCGCTCCAGGGCGCGACGGCGTCGTAGAGGTGGCAGGCGGCATCGGCCGCGGCGTCGGCCCGTTCACCGACGCCCGGCGCCGCGATGGTCGGCAGCAGCTCCATGCCCGCTCAACGAGCGGGACCCGCCGGGGGAACTAGGCCCTGTCGTCAAAGTAGCGCCGGTAAGGCCCGCGGCGTCCGGTGCCGTGCATCGCAAGGCGGGGGAGCTCCCGAGTACTGGACGTACTTGGGTGCTCCGACAACGCGGCGAGGTGCGGTGCCGGACGTCGCGGGCCTGGGGGCACCTCCCAGCGGTAGCTGGGGGAGGGACTTTGACGGCAGGGCCTAGGGGCGCCGGCGGATCCGGCGGGCCACGGCGTGCGACCCGGCGGTGGCCGCGGCGGCCAGGCCGAGCCCGGCCGCCAGGTCGCGGGCCCGGGCCGGGCGCAGCACCCCGGCGCGGCGCAGCCGGCCGCGGGCCCACAGGGTGAAGGGGACGACCACCAGCGGGGAGGTCACCACGCCCGGGGTGTAGCCGCGGGTGGCGGCGGCCTGGGCTAGGTGTACCAGGCCGTGCAGCCCGAAGCCGTCCAGGGCGCTCTGGTAGAAGGCGGAGCGCCCGCCGGTGCGGTAGCCCTCGGCAGCGGCGGCCGTCACGACGGCGCCCATGACGGCGACGGCGGTGGCGAACTCGCGGCCGTCGACGTCGGTGACGCTCCGCCACATCCGGTCCGGTATCCGGGGATGGCGGGCGCGCAGGACGGGGACGCGGGTGCGGGACCAGCGGGCCATCGTGGCGACCTCCTCGAGGTCGTGCACGGTCCAGGCGGCCAGCAGGCCGAAGGTGGTGAGGGCGAGGGTGGATTTCCCGGTGGTGTTCACGGGCACGAGTCTGCCGCCGGGGAGCCGGGTACGGAAAGGCAGTTCCGGGGGCCGCGGCACATAGGCTGGTCGGATCATGAGCCTCAGAGTGCGCAAGCCGGCCAGTGCGCGGAAGACCGGTGCGAAGGGCGGGAAGGCCGGGGCGGCCGGCGGGACCCGCGAGACCCGTACGCCCGGTGCGTTCGCCCAGCTCGCCGTGGCGCTGCGGACGCCCGCCCGGGCGGGCGAGCCGCTGTTCGCGCGGGCGCCCCGGCGGTGGCAGCGGATGCTGCCCTACTTCGTCGTCGCCGTCTTCGTGGTGACGCTGGTCCCGGTGACGATCGCGGTGCTGGCCAACGACTACGCGCTGGGCGGCGGCTGGGCGGGCGCCCTGGGCGTGGCGCAGACCGTACCGCTGCTGCTGGCGGTGACCCGGCCGCTGACGGCCTGGGGCATCGTGCTGCTCGCGGACCTCCTCGGGGCGGTGCTGCTGACCGGCGCCGACCGGGTGGCCGGGCACACTTGGCCGTGGCCGCCGATGGTGGTGGTCGGGTACCTGGTGCTGATGGCCTGCCTGGGGCTGCGCGAGTCCGTCCGGACCCTGGTGCAGGTGTGGCTGGCGACCGGCGCGGCGGGGGTGGTCCTCGGCTTCTACCAGCCCGCCGGGGTGACGAACACCGCGGCCCTGCTGTTCGTGCTGAGCGGGTCGGTGCTGGCGGTGACCGGCGCGCTGCGCGGGCTGGGGGACGCGCGGCAGCGGATCGCGGAGCAGGAGAGCATCAGTGAGGCGGAGCGGGCGAGGCGCACGCTGCTGGAGGAACGGGCCCGGATCGCGCGGGAGTTGCACGATGTGGTGGCCCACCACATGTCGGTGATCACGGTGCAGGCCGACTCGGCGCCCTACCGGCTGCCCGGCATGGCGGAGCCGGTGCGGGAGGAGTTCGCGGCGATCGCGGCCAGTGCGCGCGAGTCGCTGGGCGAGATGCGCCGGCTGCTGACGGTGCTGCGCGGCGACGGCACGAACGGGGCGGGCGGCGCGGACGGGGAGCGGGCCCCGCAGCCGGGCATCGCGCGGATCCAGCAGCTGGTGGAGGCGACCGTACGGGCCGGGCAGCCGGTGGAGTTGTCCCTGGCGGCCGGGGTGGCCGAGGAGGTGCCCCCGGCCGTGGACCTGTCGGCGTACCGGATCGTGCAGGAGGCCCTCGCGAACGTGGTGCGGCACGCCCCGGGAGCGCGGACGCGGGTCTCGGTGACCCGCTCCCCCGAGGGCGGCGAGGTCCTCGTGCTGGTGGTCAACGGCCCGGCCCGGGACGCGGTGGTGGAACTGGAGGGTACGGGCACCGGGCACGGCCTGGTGGGGATGCGCGAGCGCGTACGGTTGACGGGCGGGACCCTGGACACGGGCCCGCTGCCCGAGGGCGGCTTCCGGGTCGCCGCCCGGCTTCCTCTCGACTCCCGGATCGGGGAATCCAGTTGACCATCCGCGTGATCATCGTCGACGACCAGGCCATGGTGCGGGCGGGGTTCGCCGCGCTGCTGTCGGCGCAGGCCGACATCGACGTGGTGGGCGAGGCCCCCGACGGCCGGCAGGGCGTGCGGGTCTCGCGCACCGTGCACCCCGACGTGGTGCTGATGGACGTACGGATGCCCGAGCTGGACGGGCTCTCGGCGGCCCGCGAGCTGCTGGACCCGCCGCCGGGGGTGACGCACCGGCCGAAGGTGCTGATGCTGACCACCTTCGACATCGACGACTACGTGTACGAGGCGCTGCGCGCGGGCGCCTCCGGGTTCCTGCTGAAGGACGCCCCGCCGGCCGACCTGATCGCGGCGGTCCGGGTGGTCGCCTCGGGCGAGGCGCTGCTGGCGCCGTCGGTGACCCGCCGGCTGATCGCGGACTTCGTGCGGCAGCGGCCGGCGCCGCGCAAGGATCCGGCGCTGCGGCTGAACGGTCTGACCCCGCGCGAGACGGAGGTGCTGGAGCTGATCGCGCGGGGCCTGTCGAACCAGGAGATCGCCGCCCACCTGGTACTGGCGGAGCAGACGGTCAAGACGCACATCGGCCGGGTGCTGGGCAAGCTGGACCTCCGCGACCGGGCGCAGGCGGTGATCTTCGCGTACGAGGCGGGCCTGGTCCGCCCGGGCGACTCCGCGTAGGGCCCCTCCCCCTTTCTCCTCCACCCCCTACCGGGGTATGACATCCGGCTTGGCTCCCCGGTCCGACGCGCCGTCCGGTACCTCCTTCCTACCTTCCTCCTCGTCACGGGGCCCGCCACCAGGGTCGTCACGAGGAGAGGGGAAGAGGCATGCGCCGCTTCGGCAGGACGATCGTCACGGCCGCGCTGGCGGTGACCGTCGTCGCGGGGACCGCGGGATGGGCCTCGGGCAACAGTGAGGCGGCGGTCACCGGCCCGCCGCCGGGGGCCGCCGCCTGGCGGGCCGGCTCGGTGGCCGGCCGGGCGCTGCCCGACCCCGAGGGCGCCTCCCCGTACGAGGTGGCCCGCTTCTTCGCCGGGCTGGACGGGCCGGAGCGGCGGGAGCTGCTGCGGGCCCACCCGCTCGTGGTCGGCAATCTGGAGGGGGCGCCGCTCCCCCTGCGGTACGAGGCCAACCGGATGGCCGTCCTCGCCACCGGTGAGGCCCGCTACGCCTCCCTGGCCGGTCCGGGCCGGCAGATCCTGGCCTTCGACCCGCGCGGGCGGGGCCAGGTCGCCGAGGTGTTCGGGGACCTGGAGCGGGCGGCGCACGTCTCGGTGATCGTGCCGGGGTCGGACAACGACGCCTCCACGTACGACGCCCCGCGCAGGCCGGACACCGGCCCGGCGGGGATGGCCCGCGCGCTGCGGGCGGCCGCGGGCGGATCGACGGCGGTCGTGGCGTGGACGGGGTACACCACCCCGGTGGGGGTGGGCCTGGACGCGGCGGGCGGGCGGCTCGCGGAGGCGGGCGCGGTGCGTCTGGCCCGGTTCACCGCCGGGCTGGACGCGGTCGGCGCGCCCGACCCGGTGCTGTTCTGCCACAGCTACGGCTCGGTGGTCTGCGGGCTGGCGGCCCGGCACACGGACGCCACCGACGTCGTCGCCCTCGGCTCTCCCGGGATGCGCGCGGACCGCGCCGCCGGCCTGGGCACCCGCGCCCGCGTCTGGGCGGCGCGCGGGCCCTCCGACTGGATCGCGGACGTGCCGAACGTCGAGTTCGCGGGCCTCGGGCACGGCGCCGACCCGGCCGCGCCGGGCTTCGGGGCGCGCCGGGTTCCGGCCGCCGACGCACAGGGCCACACCGGCTACTTCGCGGGCGGCAGCCAGTCCCTGGCGGCTTTCGCCGCGATCGCCAGGGGGGAGGTCCGATGAGCGCGCTCACGCTGCTGCGGGGCGCGGCGGACCGGATCGACCGGCAGACCCCCGCCCACCGGGACCGGGCCGTCGACGGACTGCGCGCCCTGGCGCTGCTGGCGGTGCCGACCGGGCACTGGCTGCTCGGCGGGTTCACCCTCGACGCGCAGGGCGCTCTGCACAACGCGAGCCCGCTGTCGTCCTTCGGCGCCCTCGCCCCGGCGAGCTGGGTGCTCCAGATGCTCGGGATCTTCTTCCTGGTCGGCGGCTACGCCTCGGCGCTCTCCTTCCGCCGCCGCACCGGCGGGGCCGGGGCCTGGCTGAAGGGACGGATGGTGCGGCTGGGGCGGCCGGTGCTCGGGGTGACAGCGGTGTGGGCGCTGGCCGCGCCCGCGCTGTACGCGGCGGGGGTGCCGGAGGCCACCTTGCGGACGGGGGCCACGCTGGTGGTCCAGCCGCTGTGGTTCGTCGGGGTGTACGCGGTGGTGACGGCGCTGACCCCGTACTGCGTGCGGGCCGCGCACCGGCTCGGCGGGTGGGCGGCGGCGCCGCTGCTCGTCTCGGTGGCGGTGGTGGACTTCCTGCGGTACGGGCCGTTCGCGGGCTCCGTACCGTCCTGGCTGTCCCTGCTGAACGTCCTGCCGGGCTGGCTGTTCGCGTACCAGCTGGGCGTGGACTGGGGCGAGCGGCGGATCGGGCGGCGCGGGGCGTGGCTGCTGCTGGCGGGCGGGGCGGCCCTGTTCGCGGCGCTGCTGGTGGCGTTCGGCTACCCGGCGTCGATGGTCGGCGTCCCCGGTGCGGAGCGGACCAACTCGCATCCGCCGTCGCTGCTGGTGCTGGCGCTGGCCTCGGCGCAGTCGGGTGCGGCGATCCTGCTGCGGGACCGGCTGGCGGGGCTGCTGGCCCGGCCCGCGCTGTGGGCGCCGGTGGTGGTGGTCAACCTGTCCGCGATGACGATCCTGTGCTGGCACCAGACCGCGATGCTGGCGGCGGCCGTCCCCGCCTCGTTCGCGGGCGGAGCGGGCGGGTTGGCCGGGGTGGCCGGGCTGACGACGGCGCCCGAGACCCTGGGCTGGATCGCGGCCAGGCTGGCGTGGATGCCGGTGTTCGCGGTGCTGCTGGTGGGCATCGCCCGGTACGCGCGCCGGTTCGAGGCCGCCCCGGTGCGCGGTCGCGGGACTCCGGCGGTACGCCGGACCGTGGCGGGCCTGCTGGCGGCGGGGTTCGCGGTGTTCGCCCTGGGCCTGGCCTAGCGCCAGCAGGCTACTTGGGTTCCCAAAGTAGCCACTTGGAAAAACCAAGTGACCCGCCTATGCTGCCTCACCATGATCACCACGAGAGAAGACGGCTACGAGCTGTCCACCGATCCGAACCGTGTCGACGTCGACCTGGTACACCGCTGGCTCTCGACCGACGCGTACTGGGCGCTCGACCGCAGCCGGGAAACCTTCGAGGAGTCGGTGCGCGGCTCCCTCAACTTCGCGGTCCACGACTCCGCCGGCCAACAGGCCGCCTACGCGCGCGTCGTCACCGACCGGGCGACCTTCGCCTGGCTGTGCGACGTCTACGTCGCCCCCGCGCACCGCGGCAGGGGCCTCGGCACCTGGCTGGCCGGCGCCGTCCGCGACCACCTCGCCCCGTACCGCATCCAGCGGATCCTGCTCTCCACCCGCGACGCCCACGCGATCTACGCGAAGGCAGGATTCAGACCCTTCCCGAACCCCGAGAACCTGATGATCCTCAGCCCGGCCCAGTGATGCGCGTAGTGGTCCTGTGCGGTGGAGCGAGCCCCGAGCGGGACGTCTCCCTGGCCTCGGGCTGGTCGGTGACCCGGGCCCTGCTGGAGCTGGGCCACGAGGTGGTGCCGGTCGACCCCGCCGCCGAGGCGCCGGTCCTGGCCGGGCCGCTACGGCCCGGGGACGCGGTCGACGGGGTGGCGGTGGGGAAGGAACCGCCGCCCCCGTCGGACCAGCACGGGGCGGACCGGCGCATGCACGCCGCCCTCACCGGCGGTCCGGTCCTGGAGCTGCTGCGCGGCGCGGATCTGGTCTTCGTGGCGCTGCACGGCGGCTGGGGCGAGGACGGGCAGGCGCAGGCGCTGCTGGAGGCGGCCGGCGTACGGTTCACCGGTGCGGGCAGCGCGGCGTGCGCCGCGGCGTGGCACAAGGGGCGGGCGCAGGCCGCGCTGGCCGCGGGCGGGGTGCCGGTGGCCGAGCGGGCGCTGTGGCGGCCCGGGGCGGGTGAGGTGCCGCACGGCGTGCAACGACTCGTCGCGGCCGGGCCGGTGGTGGTCAAGCCGGTGGCGGACGGTTCGAGCGTGTCGGTCCACCGGGTCGACTCGCTCGACCGACTGGCGCGCGTCGCGGCCGAGGTGCGCCCCGGTGATGTCGAGCTGATGGTGGAGCCGTTCCTGCCGGGGCGGGAGTTCACCGTGGCCGTGGTCGGCGGCCGGGCGCTCCCCGTGGTCGAGATCGAGCTGACGACGCCGCTGTTCGACTACGCGGCCAAGTACCAGCCCGGGGCGGTCCGGGAGGTGTGTCCGGCGCTCGTCCCGGACGGCTTCGCCTCCCGGCTGCGGGAGCTGGCCCTGCGCGCGCACCGGACCCTGGGCTTCGGCGGCGACGCGTACTCGCGCACCGACTTCCGCTGCGACGCGGGCGGGGAGCCGGTGTGCCTCGAGGTGAACGCGCTCCCCGGCCTGACCTCGTCCAGCCTGCTGCCGCTCGCGGCGGCGGGGTCCGGCTGGTCCTACACCGAGCTGATCCGGCGCATCGCGGGCCTCGCGACGGGCTGAGCGGCGGGCCGGGCCCGGACGACCGGGGGCCGACGGCCGGGCCGCGCGCTCACGGGCCGCGTGGTCACGGGCCGGGGTGGCCCCCGCGCAGGGCGGCGGCCACCGGGCCGTCGCCGAGGACCGCGATCCGGCCCGCCTCCACGCCCTGCGCCACGCTGAGCAACCCCTCGCCCAGTTCGCGGCAGGTGTCGGCGTCGAGCACGAGGCGGGCGTCCGGCGCCCCCGCGGGCCCGTCCCCGTACGCCGGTCCCTCTCCCCCGAGGCGGACGTGGAACACGCCCTCGTCCAGGACCACGTCGACGACGCCCGGGCCCGCCGCCTCCGCGAGGCGGCGCAGCAGGGGCAGGGCGAACCAGTGCGCACGCAGGGCGTCGGTGGGCCGGCGTTCGGCGAGGTCGGGGGCGCCCCATTCGGCCAGGGCCGTCAGCACGGGCAGCAGGCCGGCGCCGCGCCCGGTGAGTTCGTACACCGTCGCGGCTCCCGGCGGCGGCAGCTTGCGGCGCGTCGCGAGCCCCTGCGCCTCCATGTCCTTGAGCCGGGTGGCGAGCACGTCCGTGGAGACGCCGGGCAGATCGGCGTGGAGGTCGGTGTACCGGCGGGGTCCGGCCAGCAGCTCCCGGACGATCAACAGGGTCCAGCGGTCCCCGACCGCGTCCAGGGCGCGGGCCGAGGCGCAGTACTGGTCGTAGCTTCGACGGCGTGGCTGACGTGGTGACATGCAGCGCAGTCTAGACAAGATGTTGGACTTTCCAAGCTCTCACTTGGTAAAACCAAGCAAGAAGGTTGGAGTACCGGGAACAGGGAGGGCACGGCATGGAGTTCCGGCAGTCGAGCAAGCTCAGCGAGGTCTGCTACGAGATCCGGGGCCCGGTGATCGAGCACGCCAACGCGCTGGAGGAGGCGGGCCACAGCGTGCTGCGCCTCAACACCGGCAACCCGGCCCTGTTCGGGTTCGAGGCCCCCGAGGAGATCGTCCAGGACATGATCCGGATGCTCCCCCGGGCCCACGGCTACACCGACTCGCAGGGCGTGCTCTCCGCCCGCCGCGCCGTCGTCCAGCGCTACCAGGCGATCGGCCTGACCGATGTGACGGTGGAGGACGTCTTCCTCGGCAACGGTGTCTCCGAACTGGTCTCCATGGCCGTCCAGGCCCTCCTCGAGGACGGGGACGAAGTCCTCATCCCCGCCCCCGACTTCCCGCTCTGGACCGCCGTCACCACCCTCGCCGGCGGCAAGGCCGTGCACTACGTCTGCGACGAGTCCGCCGACTGGTACCCGGACCTCGAGGACATGGCGTCCAAGATCACGGACCGCACCAAGGCCGTGGTCATCATCAACCCCAACAACCCCACGGGCGCGGTCTACCCCAAGGAGGTCCTGGAGGGCATCCTCGAGCTGGCCCGCCGCCACCAGCTGATGGTCTTCGCGGACGAGATCTACGACCAGATCCTGTACGACGACGCGGTGCACCACAGCGCCGCGGTCCTCGCCCCCGACCTGGTCGTCCTGACCTTCTGCGGTCTGTCGAAGACCTACCGGGTGGCGGGGTTCCGCTCCGGCTGGCTGGTGGTGAGCGGCCCCCGGCAGCATGCGCGCAGCTATCTGGAGGGGCTGACCATGCTCGCCTCGATGCGGCTGTGCGCCAATGCCCCGGCCCAGTACGCCATCCAGGCCGCGCTGGGCGGGCGCCAGTCCATCAAGGAGCTGACCGCCCCGGGCGGCCGCCTCCTCGAACAGCGCGACCGCGCCTGGGAGAAGCTGAACGAGATCCCCGGGGTGTCCTGCGTGAAGCCGAAGGGCGCGCTGTACGCCTTCCCGCGCATCGACCCGAAGGTGCACCCGATCCACGACGACGAGCGCTTCGTGCTCGACCTGCTGCTCCGCGAGAAGATCCAGGTCGTCCAGGGCACCGGCTTCAACTGGCCGCGCCCCGATCACTTCCGGATCCTGACCCTGCCGTACGCCGACGACCTGGACGCGGCGATCAGCCGGATCGGCCGGTTCCTGAGCGGGTACCGGCAGTAGGCCGGAGATGACGAGAGCGCCGCTCCCGGTGGGGAGCGGCGCTCTCGTCATGTGCGCTCGCCGTGTGGCGCCGCCGCCGGTCAGGCGATGGAGGCCGCCACGATCGCGGCGACCGCGAGGTTGCAGGAGGCGGTGACCCAGACGGCCGGGTGCGGCTCCGGGTCGACGACGATGGCGCCGAGCTTGCCCGGGGTCACCAGGTCCAGCACCAGGAAGGCCACGGCCATCAGGACCAGGCCGAGGACGCCGAAGGCGGCGGTGGACAGCAGGCCCTTGCCGAAGTCGTCGTAGGTCGTCCAGATCGAGGTGAAGACGATGCCGCCGATGCCGAGGAGCGCCGAGCTGAGCAGGAGGGCCGCATTGCGGTTGCGCTCCTCCCAGATCTGCTTCGGGAGCTTCCCGGGCGTCAGCACGTCCACGAGGACGATGCCGAGGATCAGCAGCACCAGGCCGAGGGCGCCGTAGGCGCTGGTACGGCCAAGTCCGTTGACGATGTCGCTCATTGAGAAGCCTGTCTCCGCGTGGGTGGGAAAGGATGTGCCAGGAGGTCCCGTGGGGAGGCCGAATCTATCGCACGGCCCCGCCCCGGACCATGGGGAGGTCAGGAAATGGCAAAGGTCAGGGCCGCACGGGCCGGGGAGGCCGGGGAGGCCGGGGCGCTGACCGCGCTGGTGATGCGGTCGAAGGCGCACTGGGGGTACGACGCGGACTTCCTCGCCGCGTGCGCGCCGCAGCTGTGCGTACGGGAGGGCGAGCTGGCCGCCCGGCGCGTGGTGGTGGCCGAAAACGCGCGCGGGGAGCTGCTGGGCGTCGCCTCCCTGGAGGACCTGGAGGGCCTCGAGGGCCTCGAGGGCCTCGAGGAGGACGAGGAGGACGGACCGCGAGGGCCTGCGGCCGGCGACGGACCGTGGGCGCGGCTCGGGCTGCTGTTCGTGGAACCCTCGGCGATCGGGCTCGGCATCGGGCGGCTGCTGTACCGGGACGCGGTGCGCCGGGCCGCCGCGCTCGGCTTCCGGAGGCTGCTGATCGAGGCCGATCCGCACGCGGCGGGCTTCTACCAGGCGATGGGCGCCGCCCGCCGCCGCGACCCCGGCCCGGACGGGCTCGTACGGTTCGAGGTGGCGCCCGTACCGCTCGCGGGCTGGGCCCGGGCCTGGACGGGCGGGGTCCCCGCGGTGCACGTGGGCAACGTCGCGGAGTTCAACGCCCAGTTCGCCGACGCCTCCCTCGACCGGGAGCAGCGGGCCGCGCACGACTACGCCTGCCTCGCCGCGTTCTACAGCCCCTGCCCGGCGGCGCTGGTGCTGCCCCGGGCGGTGCCCCCGGGCTGGGTCGCCCTGGTCGGCCGGCAGCTGGGCTGGGGCCCGGAGGTCGAGGTCTACGACGGGCTCGTGGAGCGGGGCCCCGGGCTGTCGGACGCCGTACGGGCCCGGCCGGCGCTGGCCGAGCGGGTGACGGGGCGCGGGCTGCCCCTCGTACCGTGGGGGCGGACGGGACCGTACGCGCGTCTCGCGGGCCTGCCGTGGCGGCCTCGGGAGCTGCGGTACGAGTCGAAGTCGGCCGCGCACGAACTGTTCGGGCGGATCCTGGCGGGCGGAGGGCATCCCGGGATCACCCTCCCCGCGCAGTGGCGGGCCACGACCCGCCGGGCGGCCGCCCGGCTGCTGGCGGGGCGGGCCCGGGCGGGAGAGAGCACCGTTCTCAAATCGGAGCACGGCGTCGGGGGTTCGGGCACCACGGTGGTGACCCCGGCCCGGGTACGGGAAGCGGGCGGGGCCCGTGCCGTGCTGCGCGGGCTGCCGCGCGGGCCGCTGCTGCTGGAGGAGTACGTGCAGGGCCCGCAGCGGGACGCGGACGGGCCCCGGGACCTGACCTACGACGGGTTCGTGGACGGCGCGGGCCGGGCGCACGAGGTCGGCGCGGCGGTGATGGACGTGGCCGACGGCGGCTACCGGGGCGCGACGGTCGGGCCCGGGGTGGTGCCCGCCCGCCTGGCGGGGCCGCTGCTCGCCTTCGGGGCGGCGGTGGGCCGGGAGCTGGCGGCCTGCGGCTACCGGGGCTGGTTCGACGTGGACTTCGTGGCGGACGCGGCGGGGCGGCTCGCGCCGACCGAGGCCAACCTGCGGCTGACCGGCCCGTCGGCGGCCTTCATGGTGGCGGCCCGCCTCGACGAGCTGCGGGGCGCGGGGCACCTCGTACGGATCGCGGACCGGGTGGAGCTGGGCGCACGGCTGCCGGACGCCCAGCTGGAGGAGGTGTGCGCGGACCTCGCCCGGGGCTGTGCGGAGCTGGGGGCGGTGTTCGTCCCGGCCATCCCGACCGGCGCCTTCGACCCGGCGCCCTGGCTCGGGATCCTGGTGGCCGCGCGCGGCGCCGGGGCGCTGGACGCGGCCGAGGCGCTGGTGCGGGAGCGGGCGCTCGCCGCCGGGGCCGGCTTCGGCGGCGAGTTCGGCGCGGAGCCCGGTGCCGAAGCCGGAGTGGGGCGGGCCCCGGGCGCGGCCCGCGGGGGTCAGTCGTCGAAGTCGAAGGGGCTGGCGGGCTTCCGGGTGGCGTAGAGGGCCACCACGACGGCCGCGACCATGAGCGGGACGTTGAAGGCGTAGACGAGGGCGGCCTGGCGCGGCCAGTCCTGTTTGGCTGCCAGCCGGTAGAGGTTGTCCTGCGGCCACCAGGCGATCAGCAGGTACACGATCGCCAGATGGGCGGCGGTGGTGATGCCGCGTCCGCGTCCCTGGGCCAGCATCGGGCCGCGTCCGCCGAACAGGAAGGCCACTCCGACGCCGAAGGCCAGGCATTCGCACAGGTAGAGGAGCCAGAAGAGCAGGGCCCAGGGGTTCGGGACGCCGGTCAGGTCGGTGGAGCCGGGCCAGATGAGGTTGGTGACGACCCGGCTGAGGAGACCGATGGCCGGCGCCCCGCAGCCGAGTGCGCAGGAGAGCGGCAGTACGGCCCCGCTCCCGCCCGTGGCCTTGCCCGCGCTCCGGCCGCCGTGCTTTCCCCCGCCGCGGCCCGTCGGTACGGGGGCCAGCAGCAGCGGCGGCTGCGGCAGCTGCGTCCGGTCCTCCCGGCCGGCGCGGGTACGGGGCAGGGCGCGCATCCGGATCACCGCGCGGGGGACCTGGCCGGCGGGTACCCGGCCCGTCAGGTACTCCCGCAGCAGGACCGGGTCCGGCAGCCCGTCGGCCGGGGCCCCGGGCGGCGGGGAGACGTAGGCGACGAGCCGGTGCCCGCCCCCGCCGACGGACACCCCGGCCACCAGGGCCGCGCCGACGCCCGGGTGCGTACGGATCACGGACTCCAGCGGGTACGGGTCGATGCGGCGGCCGGCCAGCTCGAACCGGTCGCGGACCCGGCCGACGAACTCCAGGAGCCCGTCCGGGCGCAGGACCCCGAAGTCCCCGGTGGGTATCGGATCGCCGCCGGGCGGGGTGAGGGCGATCTCCCCGTCGAGCACGTGGACCCGGCAGCCGGGGAAGGGGGTGCCGAGCAGGGAGATCCGCTCCGGGTCGTCCAGCGGGCGGGGCAGCTGCGGCAGTTCGAACCAGGTGCCGGTGCCCGCGGCCTCGGTGAGGGCGTAGACGTTGAGCACGCGGGCGCCGGGGCGCAGCCGGTCCTGTAGGGCGCTCTGTTCGTCGAGGTAGAGCCGGTCCCCGCCGACGGCGAGCAGCCGCAGCGAGCGCAGCGCCGCATCGGGTGCGCGGCGGGCCCCGGGCAGGGCCGCCGGCGCCGGCGGCGCGTCGCCGGTCAGCAGCCACCCGGCGCCGGCCGGGTCGGTGTGGAGCACGCTGACCTCGGCGTCCCGGACGGCGCGGCGCAGGCCCTCGGGTGTCCAGGCGGCGCCCTCGGGCAGCACGAGGGCGCCGCCGGAGCACAGGGCCCGGGTCCAGCCCGCGGCGAAGGCGGTGACGTCCGGCCCGGCCGTGATCAGGTGCCGGTCCTCGGGGGTCAGCCGGGCCACCTCGGCCCAGCCCTCGTAGGCGGCGAGCAGGAGGGCGTGCCCGACGGGGACGGGGCGCGGCACGGCGCTCCCGGTGAACAGCAGGGCCGCCTGCGCGCCGGCCGCCGGGCGGGCCGGCGGTGTCTCGCCGGGCCGCTCGGCGATCTCGGCGGCCTCCTCGTCCAGCCGGATCACCCGCAGGCCGCCGGCGTCGTCCAGGGCCGCCTGGTGGGCGGTGTGGGTGAGCAGCGCGAAGGGCGGGGCGGCGGCGAGCTGCCGGCGCCCGGCGGCCGGCGTGGTGACGTCGACGACGGTGTAGACGCCGCCGGCCTTGAGGACGGCGAGCAGGCAGACGGCCAGTTCGGCCTGCTGGGCGGTACCGACGGCGACGAGGCCGCCCGAGGGCAGGCCGGACGCGAGCAGACGGTGCGCCAGCCGGTTGGCGCGCCGGTCGAGCTGCCCGTACTCGACGGTCTTCGCGCCGGTGATGAGGGCCGGGGCCCCGGGGGTGTCCCGGGCCCGCCGTTCGAAGTGGTGCAGGACGGTGTCGGTGGTGCCCTTCCCGAAGCGGACGGGCTCGGTTCCCTGCGTCATGGACCGATGATGCCACCGGGGGCCGACAACGGACCGGCGATGGACCGCGATGGACCGGCGATCGAATTTCCCTCGCACAGCGGGGAGTTGGCATCCCCGGAGGAGGTCCGGACCCGCGAAGCCTTGACCTGAGGTTTGGTTGAGGTTCTAGCGTGGGGGCATGGACATGGAAGTCACCGCCTGGCATTCGCTGCACAGTGCGATCAACGCCCAGCAGGACCGCCGCCCGCTCTCCCGGGCCAGCCTGCGCCGGATCGCCTCCTTCGCCCGCCCGCACCGGCGCGGGCTGACCCTCTTCCTGCTGCTCAGCGTGGTCGGCGCGCTGCTGGCGGTGGCCACTCCACTGCTGGCCAGCCGGATCGTGGACGCCATCGTCGGGGGCGGGGACCAGGCCGAGGTCACCCGGCTCGCGCTGCTCATCGCGGTGATCGCGGTGGCCGAGGCGGGGCTGGGCCTGCTGACCCGCAAACTGTCCGCCACCCTCGGCGAGGGGCTGATCCTCGACCTGCGCCGGGCGGTCTTCGACCACGTCCAGCGGATGCCGGTCGCCTTCTTCACCCGGACCCGCACGGGCGCGCTGGTCAGCCGGCTCAACAACGACGTGATCGGCGCCCAGCGGGCCTTCAGCAACACCCTCTCCGGGGTGGTCTCCAACATCGTGACCCTGCTGCTGACGCTCGGGGTGATGCTCAGCATCTCCTGGCAGATCACCCTGCTGGCCCTGGTGCTGCTGCCGGTGTTCGTGCTGCCGGCCCGCCGGATGGGCGCCCGGATGGCCGGGATGCAGCGGGAGGCCTCGGCGCTGAACGCGGCGATGGGCACGCAGATGACGGAACGGTTCTCCGCCCCCGGCGCGACCCTCGTCAAGCTGTTCGGGCGGCCCGCCGACGAGTCGGCCGAGTTCGCGGCCCGCGCGGCCCGGGTCCGGGACATCGGGATCCGTACGGCGATGGCCCAGTCGGCCTTCATCACCGCCCTGACCCTGGTCTCCGCGCTGGCCCTCGCCCTGGTGTACGGCCTCGGCGGGTACTTCGCCCTGCGCGGCACCCTCGAGGCCGGCTCCGTCGTCGCCCTGGCCCTGCTCCTGACCCGCCTGTACGCCCCGCTGACCGCGCTGGCCGGGGCCCGGGTCGAGGTGATGAGCGCCATGGTCAGCTTCGAGCGGGTCTTCGAGATCCTCGACCTGAAGCCGCTGATCGCCCAGAAGCCGGACGCCGTCGAGGTGCCCGAGGGCCCGGTGGCGGTGGAGTTCGACCGGGTCTCCTTCGGCTACCCCTCCGCCGACAAGGTCTCCCTCGCCTCCCTGGAGGAGGTGGCCGCCCTCGACGCCCGGGGCGGCACCGAGGTGCTCCACGAGGTGTCCTTCCGGGCCGAACCCGGCCAGATGATCGCCCTCGTCGGCTCCTCCGGCGCCGGCAAGTCGACCATCGCCCAGCTGCTGCCGCGCCTGTACGACGCCGACGCGGGCGCGGTCCGCCTCGGCGGCGTCGACGTACGGGACCTCACGGCCGACTCCATCCGCGACACCCTCGGCATGGTGACCCAGGACGGGCACCTCTTCCACGAGTCGGTACGGTCCAACCTGCTGCTGGCCCGGCCCGGGGCGGGCGAGGACGAGCTCTGGGAGGCCCTGCGCCGATCCCGCCTGGACGGGCTGGTCGCCTCCCTCCCGGACGGCCTGGACACCGTCGTCGGCGAGCGCGGCTACCGGCTGTCGGGCGGGGAACGGCAGCGGCTGACCATCGCCCGGCTGCTGCTGGCCCGCCAGCGGGTGGTGATCCTCGACGAGGCCACCGCCCACCTGGACTCCACCTCGGAGGCGGCGGTGCAGGAGGCCCTCGCCGAGGCACTGGCCGGCCGGACCGCCGTGGTGATCGCGCACCGCCTCTCCACGGTGCAGGCGGCCGACCTGATCCTGGTGGTGGAGGACGGCCGGATCGTGGAGCGCGGCACGCACCCCGAACTGCTGGCGGCGGACGGCCGGTACGCCGAGCTGTACCGGACCCAGTTCGCCACACGCGGCGCGCCCGCCGCCGGCTGAGCCCCCGCACGGGCCGCCGTACGCCGGAACGCGCGGCGGCGTACGGCGGCGGAGCGGGCCCCCGGCCGCGGGGTCAGTCGTCCAGGAAGACGATCCGGCGGGTCTGGCCGGAGGGCCCCTGGGCGGCGGTGGCGGCGAAGCGCCCGGCGGGTACGGCCCGCTCGCGGCCCCAGGCCCGGATCTCCTCGATCTGCTCCGGGTTGTTGCGGCTGAGCGGCACCGTGTTGGCGAAGGTGTCCTGGACGAAGGCGGGCCGCATGTGCTCGGTGCCGCCGCTCAGGTAGACCTCGGCGCCTACGTCGTGCAGGGCGGCCTCGATGTCGGAGCCGGCGAAGCCCTCGGACAGGTCGACGAGCCGGGCGAGCTGCTCGGGATCGGGGTCGGTCCGCAGGTAGCGCCGGTAGTAGATCCCGATGATCTCCTCCCGGTCCTGGGCGTCGGGCAGGTCGACGAAGAACAGCTCGTCGAAGCGGCCCTTGCGCAGCAGCTCCGGCGGGAGGCTGCGCACGTCGTTGGCGGTGGCGACGACGAAGGCGCGGGACTGGGACTCCTGGAGCCAGAACAGGAACTGGCCGATGATCCGCTGCGGGACCCCGGACATGTCGCCCGCTCCGGCCAGCCCCTTCTCGATCTCGTCGATCCACAGCACGCAGGGCGCGACCCGGTCGGCGGTCTCCAGCGCCTCCCGGAAGCGGCCTTCGGACTCGCCGAGGTACTTGCCGTGGATGGAACCCATGTCGAGCCGGTACAGCGGGAGCTGCCACTGCGCGGCGATGGCCTTCGCGGACAGCGACTTGCCGCAGCCCGGGACGCCGACCAGCAGCACCCCGCGCGGCGGCCGCAGGTCGGTGGCGCGCAGGTCGGCCTGGAGGAGGCGGCCGCGGCGGCCCAGCCAGTCGCGGAGGTTGGTCAGGCCGCCCACCGTGTAGTCGGAGGCCTTCAGGGGGACCTTCTGCAGGCCGGTCAGGTCGTTGAAGATGCGGTCCTTGGACTGGGCCAGGACCAGGACGTCGTCCTCCTCCACCGAGCCCTTGGCGGCGACCGTCGCCATCAGGTTGATGGCCTCGCCCTCGGTGACCCCGACGAGGAACTCGGCGGCGCGCCGGGTGTCCTGGTCGTCCCAGGCGACGGGGATGTGCCCCCGGTGGTCGTCGAGGAAGGCGGAGAGGGTCGCGTACATCTCGTCGGCGTCGGGCGGTTCGAGCTGGAGGCTCATGCCGAGCCGCTGGACGCCGCTCCACACCGGGCTGTCGGTGATCAGGATGACACTGCCCATGTTGGTGTCGGCGAGGCGGGCGAGTTCGGCGACGTGCCGGGCCAGGGGGGTGTCGGCGTCCAGGTCGTCGGGTTCGACCAGGACCAGGGTGGCGTTGGGCCGGGAGGTGAACTGGGCGGCCGCGTACTCCATGGCGCCGGTCAGCGAACGGTCGTCCATCACTGCGGTGTTGGTGCGCAGGTCGCGCAGTCCGGTGGCCCGGGTGTAGATCCAGAAGGGCATGTTGCCGCGCCGGGCGTGGGTGGCGGCGGTGCGCACCAGGCGCAGGGCGCGCTGCTGCTCGATGGTGCGCAGGCAGATGACCGGCACCCGGGCGGAGATGTAGCTGTCGAGGTCGCGGCGGCATTCCGCGTAGTTGGACATGGGGTGGTGGTCTCCGGTCAGTCGGTGATGATGCGGCGGCGGGCGGGGGCCGCCGGGTCGTAGGACCAGCCGGCGCCGGGTGTGGTCAGGGGGTTCTCGCGCAGGGTGCGGCGGCGGGCCTCGGTCAGGCGCGGGTCGGCGCCCGCCCGTTCGGCGCCGTCCAGGGCCGCCTCCAGCTGTGCCTGGACTCCGGTGATCTGGCCCTCGACCAGTTCTCCCAGCTGCCCGCGCAGCTCCTGCGGCAGGGCGGGGTGGCCGGCGAGGGCCCTGACGGCGTCCAGGCCGGTGCGGGCCTGGACCAGGGCGCGGCCGGCGTCGAACTCGTCGCGGGCCTCGTCCAGGGCGGTGGTCAGGGAGCCGGCCCAGCTCCGCAGGCGCCGGTCGAGGGCGTCGGTGAGCTGCCGTGCGAAACGGGCCCAGGTGTCGGGGTGGTAGTCCTCGGGCCGCAGCCCCGGGAGCCGGGCGGCGGCTTCGGCGGTGGCGGCGCCGCCGTTCACGGCCCATTCCCGCAGGTACCGCGTCCAGATCTGGTGGTCGCCGCCGTGGCCCCACATGGCATCCATGGTCAGGGCTGCTCCTGCCGGGCGCCGGGGCGGCGAACCAGCTGTTCGCCGGGGGGCAGCGGGGACCAGTCGGGCAGTCCCTCGACGATCCGGCGCAGCCGTGCGGTGGTGCGTTCCTCGGCGGGGGCGGCTCCGGCGGCCCACAGGCGGCGCGTGGGGGCTCCGGGCTCGGGGGTGGTCATGCGGGTTCGCCTCCCGGGGTGACGGTGCGGCCGGCGAAGGGGGAGTTGCCCTCGGTCGCGGTGGCCAGGGATTCGATCAGCTCCCGTACGCGCGCCTCGACGGCGTCTGCGTCCTCGTAGGCCTGCTGCCATACCGTCAGTTCGACGCGGGTGGCGACGAGTTGCCGCAGGGTGTCGCGCCTGCGGTCGGCGAGGTACTGGCGCGCGGAGTCCAGGACGAGGCGGCATTTGGCGACGTCCTGGTGGATGACGAGCCAGGCGACGCCGCCGACGAGGAGCAGGGCCATGACGGCCCCGGCCACGCCGCCCGCGCTTCCGATGAGCAGGGCGACCAGGGCGGTGAGGACGGTCACCGCGACGGGCTTGGCGTACTTGTAGCGGAGGCCGGCGAGGAAGGGGGCGGTGTGCCGGTCCCAGTGGTCGCCCAGGTCCTTCTCCAGTTCGGGCAGCGGGGTGTGGAAGGAGCCCTGCCAGGGGGGCAGCTGGAACCGCTGTCCGGCGACCGGGTACGGGGAGCCGAAGCGGACCTGGACGTCCTGCGGTACGACGGCCCGGTAGTCCCGGCCATGGCCCTGGTGGGCGTGGTGGAACCACTCCCGGCAGGCGGCGACGGCGAGCCGCCGGGTGGCCTGGGAGGTGCCGATCGCGGCCGGGTTGAGGGCGGCGTTGCTCTGGACGGTGAGGTAGTCGAGGGACTCGTCGTACGAGGCGGAGTCGGCGTCGGCGACGGCCCGGGCCCTGGCGGTGTCCCCGTCGTGGGCGATCACGGCCTCCTGGTAGGCGAGGTCGCGGCGCAGGGGCAGTTCCTCGTTGTCGTACTCGGAGACGAGCCGGTCGAGGATGTCGTCGACGGCGTCCTCGAGGCGCTGCGAGGGGGCGGGCTCGGTGTTCATGATCGCCGTGTACTTGTCGAGGATCGCCTGCTGGCCGCGGGCGGCGGAGAGCACCCCGCCCAGCTGCGGCCACTGCGGGCAGAGCCCGCTCAGGAAGGGGAACTCGGTGGGCGGTACGGGCGGGCAGAGGTTGCGCAGTTCGGCGCCCCAGCGCTCGATCTGGGCGTCCTGGGCGCCGGTGTCGCCGCCGAGCAGGGTGTGCCACTCGTCGAGGACGACGCGCAGCATGGCCCGGCCGGCCGGGCCGAAGGCGCCCTGGGCCACGGACTCCAGGATGACGGCGAACTCGCGGCCGAGGGCCCGGGGGTCCTGGGCCAGCAGGTAGTGGCGCAGCCAGCGGGCGGATTCGGTCTGCCGGCCCTGGCGCCGCAGGACGAGGGCGAAGAGCAGCGAGGTGCGGTCCGGGGAGCGGCGGAAGGCCTCCTCCACGGCCCGTTCGCACAGGGCGGGGTCGTCGGCCGACCAGGCGGCGAGCGCCACCAGCGCGGGCGCGAGCCAGTACCGGGGGGTCTGGAGCATCAGCTGGTCGCCGACGGTGCGGACGGTGTCCTCGGAGACCAGGCCGATGTCGAAGGCCTGGAGCATGCCGACGGCGGTGCGCCGGACGACCTTGTGGTGGCCGAAGTCGTGGTCGAGCTGGTCCTGGAGGACGCCGACCCGGGTCTCGGCGCGCTGGAGCGCCGCTACCAGCCGGGCCTGGGCGGCGAAGGCCCGGAACTCGTCGCGCAGCTGCTGGAGTTCGCTGCGGGTCTGCTGCTGGTTCGCCTCGACCGAGTTGACCTGCCCGGAGACGTGGCCGACCTGTTCGGCGACCTGGGCGACGAGCCGGTTGACCGCGGCGAGCTTGATGTGCAGTCCGGCGTCGATGCCGCTCATGCGCCGCCTCCCTGCCGGAGCGCGGCGGGCCGTACCACCGAACCGTTCGTCAGGACGGGCAGCACCAGTCCGTCGGAGTAGACCTCCACGCACGCGTAGCCGGGGTTGCGCACCAGCATCCGGGCGTTGCCGTAGGGGTCGGGCAGGGTGTCGCGGGGTGCGTAGTGCGTGACGATGGCGCCGAAGAGGTCGAGGATGTGGTCCACGTACGGCGGGCCGAGGTGGCAGCGGGCGAGGAAGCCGACCGGCGCGCTGAGGTACTCGGCCGCGTACTGTCCGCGGATCCGGTCGGCGAGCCGCCGGCGGGCCGCCTCGTCGAGGCCGGCGTCCAGCAGTCCGACGGCTTCGAGGAGCTCCCCCGGGCGGTTCTTCAGCCGGTCGGCGAGCGGGCCCGGGGCGCGGGTGGCCCCGGTGGCCGCGGGCGCCGGGCCCATGCCCGTGCCCGTCGTCTGTGGGTCCTGTGCCGGTCCGACGACCCGCCGCGGACGCTCGATGTACCCCATGGCCTCCCCCGATTTCATGAGTGGAGCACGCAGATTAATGACGTTCCGTCAATCGTGCGACCCCAAAAGGGATTCGAGCCATGGCGGACCGGCAACCGCCCCCGATGCGACCGGATTTCGGCCAGTGGAAGCCCGGCGCGGCGGATCACACTGGGGCCATGGGGAAGGTGTACGCCCTGCTCGTGGGCATCAACGAGTACCGCAGCCCAGTACGTGCCGATCTGCGCGGGTGTCTGAACGACGTGGCCGGGGCCCGCGCCGCCCTGGAGGCGGCGGCCCCGGGCCGGGTCCTCGCCCGGGTCCTCACCGACGGCGGGGCCACGGCCGCCGCCGTGGAGGAGGGCATCCGCGGCCACCTGGGGCGGGCCGGGGCCGGGGACACCGCGCTGCTGTGGTTCTCGGGGCACGGCACGGAGTACCCGGCGAGCACCCCGCAGGAGCTGCTGCTGGAGCCGACCGGCCTGTGCCAGGCACTGGTCTGCGCGGACGGGCCGCTGCCGGACAAGCGTCTCGGCGGGCTGCTCGACGGGGCGGCGGCGGGCGGGGCCCGGGTGGTGGCGGTGCTGGACTGCTGTTTCTCGGGCGGCGCGAGCCGTAAGGACGGGGCCGCCGCCCGCGCGCTGCCCCCGCTGCCGCAGTGGCGCCCGTCGGTGGCGGCGGCCCGGGACCTGAGCGGGCCCGTCGGCCGGCCGCGGCACGTGCTGCTGGCCGCGAGCCGGCTCGGCCAGCCCTCGTACGAGCGGCTCCTCGAGGGGCCCGACGGGCCGCGTACGCAGGGGGTGTTCTCGTACGTCCTGACCCGTGCGCTGCGCCGGGCCGCGCCGTCGGCCACGGCCCGGGAGCTGCTCGCGGAGGCGGACGCGGGGGTGCGGCGGCTCGTGGACGGGCAGCAGCCGGTGCTCTTCCCGGCCGAGCCGGGCGGGCCCGCGGACCGGCCGCTGCTGGGCGGCGCTGCCCGGCGGCCGAGCCCGTACCTGCTGCGGGAGGGCCCGGACGGCTGGGAGGTGGACTGCGGGCGGGTGCACGGGCTGACCGGTGGCGCGGGTACGGAGTTCACGGCGGCGGGCGGGCTCGTACGGGCCACCGCGGTGCGGGCGGACCGGACGCTGGTCGATCCCGACGGCTGGGCCCCGGAGCCGGGGTCGGTGCACGCGGTGTCCCTGTCGGCCCTGGCGCTGCCCCCGGCCGCGGTGGTCCTCGACGGGGAGGGACCCGGCGGGGAGGGGCCCGGCGGCGGCCCGGTCCTGCCCGCCTCGCCGCTGCTGCGCGAGGTCGCGGCCGGTTCGGCGGAGGCGGCCGCGGCGGGGCTGCTGCTGCGCGTCGAGGTCCGCGGGGCGCGGGCCCGCATCCTGCGCCGCGACGGGTCCCCGTACGTGCCCCCGCTGCCGCTGGCCACGGCGGCCGACACCGCGCGGCTGGCCGACTGCCTGACCCGGCTGGTGCACTGGCACCGCATCCGGGACCTCAGCGCGGGACTGTCCCCGCTGAGCGGGCACGTGAAGGTGGAGGTGCTGCCCTGGGCGGCCCGCGACGGCGAGCCCCTGCGGCCCGACGCGAACGGGGAGATCGTCCTCTCGTACGACGGCCCGCGCGAGCCGTGGGTCACGGTGCGGCTGCGCAACACCGGGCCCCGGCCGCTGTGGTGCGTACTGGTCAACCTCGACGACCGCTTCGGCGCCGGATCGGAGCTGTTCCCGGGGCAGTTCATCGGCCCCGGCATGACCGGCCACGCGCTGGACGGGCAGCCGGTGCGGCTGGTGCTGCCCGCCTCCCGGCCGGTGCGCCCGGGGGCCTCGGTACGGGACTGGCTGACGGTGGTGGCGGCCGAGGGGGAGCTGAACACGGTGCCGTTCCACCTGAGCCGCTGGGAGCCGGACGCGGTACGCGCGGACGCGCCCCGGCGTGCGCCCGTGGACGGGCTGCTGCGGCTGGCCGGAGCGGCGGGGGGCGACGGGGGCCGCGACCTGCTGCCCGCGCTCCCCTCCGCCCCCGGGCAGTGGGCGGCGAGCACCCTGGCCCTGCGCACGGTGGTCCCGTAGCGAGCGCCTCACTGCCCCAGGTGGGTGAAGCCGGCCCAGGCGCTGAGGTCGTGCGGGTCGAGGTGCGCCAGCCGGGCCGCGAGCGCGGGCGGCAGCCCGTCGGGGACGGTCCGGTGCGGGTCCAGCATCCACAGCTGGGCCCGGCGCAGCGCCCGGGCGGGCGGCTCCTGTTCGCGGCGCAGGTAGTGGTGGGTCAGGAACATCAGGACGGAGGTCGCCTCGTCCGGTACCGGCCACAGCGAGCCGATGACGGAGCGGCTGCCGGCCGCGAGGAAGGCGGAGGACAGGCTGTACGCCTCGTTGTGGCCGCGCCCCGAGACCTGGCTGCGGCAGGCGGCGAGCACGACGAGGCCGAGCGGTCCGCGGACGGCCCCGGCCAGTTCCTCGGCGGTGAGCGCACCGCCCTTGAGGGCGAGGTAGGAGCTGCGGGGCCGGTTCTCCTCGACGGTGCCGTGGCAGGCCAGGTGCAGGACGGCGCCGCCGTCGGCGCGTTCGCGCAGCCAGCGGGCGACCTCGGCGGGGGTGCCGTCCCCGGTGCGCAGGCCCAGGTGGTCGCCGTCCGGGTAGAACACCCGGTGGACGGCGTCGGCCTCCTCCCCCGCGTACGGGAGGTCGCCGGTGGGGTTGCCGACGATCAGCGCGGCGCCGGTGTGGGCGGCGGCCGGGCGGGCCGCGACCTCGCAGAGCAGGCGCGCGGAGGCCGCGTACGAGATCTCCGCGTCCTGGAGCGCGTAGCGGCGGCCCGTGCCCCCGTCGGCGAAGGCCGCGTGCCAGGGGACGAGGCCGAGCGGGCCCATCGGGACGAGGACCAGCCGGGGCACCCTGCCCGGCCGGTCGGGGACCTGGAAGAGGCCGAGCAGTGGCCGCAGGGCGGCCCGCCAGGCCCAGGAGCAGAGCCGGTCGAGCCGGTCGCGCAGCGGCGGGGCCGGCTCCGGGCGGGCGGGGCCGTAGCCGGGGACGGGCTCGATGTCCCGGGGCGCCGTCCCCTCGCCGGGGCGGTACGCGCGCAGGGGGGCCGCGTCGGCCCGCAGGCCCGGCAGCGGTACCTCGTGCACGTCCCCGCCGGAGGTGACGACGAGGGCAGTGCCGGGGCACTCGGCGGTGGCGGCCACCAGGTAGACGAGGGCGTCCTTGCCCTGGGCGCTCAGGGCCGCGCCGATCTCCTGGGGGGAGGGCGGGTCGAGGAGCCGGGTGCCGGCTTCGGCGAGGGCGAGCACCACGCGGCGGCGCAGGGCGCTCGGCACGGAGTCCGGGTCGGTCTCGGCTCCGGCCGTGCGCCACTCGGCGGCCAGGGCGTCTCGTCCGGCGGCGGTGAGCAGCTCGGGAACGGACCGGCTGGTGGTGGCGGCGTGCAGGACGAGCCCACGGCAGGCGTCGAGGGCCTGGAGGGCGTCCTGCGGAGCCCTGTCGGCCACGCACCAGCCGAGGACCTCCTCGGAGAGGCCGGTGGCCATCCGGGCCGCCTCGGCGGCGTCCTGGGTGCCGGACTGGAGCAGCGCGGACCACACGAAGCCCCGCATGGCCTCCAGCCCGAGCCGGCGACCGCGCTCGCGGTCGCGGCGGGCGATGCTGCCGCGGACCCGGTAGGCCCGGCCGAGGGGGTTGACGGAGAGTGCCCACAGCCGGTGTTCGGGGCCGCCCATGGCCCCGGTGGCGCCTTCGAGGAGGGTGATGGCCCGCTCCAGGTCCCGGGCGCGCTGGGGGGAGCGCGGCTCCTCGTTCGCCGTCACCAGGGCGCCGTACGTGCTGCCCGCGTCCGAGGAGAGCCGGATCCAGGTCTCGCCGCCCGGCTCGGCGAGGGAGATCGCCTCCTCGGTCAGGGCGAGGGTCTCGCGGATCCGGGGCAGGTCGCCCGTGAGCAGGGCGTCGCGCCGCCAGGCGAGGGCCGTGTTGCCGATCACGTTGGCCCGGTGCAGGCGGGGCAGTCGCGCCGCCTGGCGGCGCAGTTCCCGGGCCGTGGGCCGCGCGGCGGGCGGTGGCGTCGGGGCGGCTCCGAGGCGCCGCGCGAGGTCCTCGCGTGCCATCCGGGCCGATTCCAGCAGGGTGACGGCCTCGATCAGGGAGGGGTCCTCGGGATCCCACTCCGCGACGGCCCGGGCGGCCTCGGCCACTTGGCGGTCGGCCTCCGCCAGGTCACCGCGTCTGGCGGCGAGCATGGCCCGGGGCGCCGCCTGCTGCACGCGCAGCAGCCGGTCCACCTTCGGGGAGCCTCCCATGGCGGTCCGCATCCGCTCCCAGTCGGCCTCCTCGACTCCGGAGCCACTGGTGATGCCCCGCAGCTGCGCGAGCATCCCCGAGGCCAGGGTGGCGCCGTAGGTCAGCCAGGGGCTGTCGTTGCCGGCCCGTACGGCCGCCTCGAAGTGCTCCACCGCCTGGGTGAGCCGGTCCGCGTCCAGCCCCGCCATGCCCTGGGCAAGGCGGAAGTTGCCGAGGACCGCGAGGCCGTGGCCGCGCCACTCGGGGTCCTCGTCCGCGTACGCGAGGACCGTCCGGGTCAGTTCCGTCTCGCGCTGCGGCCCGAGCCGTTCGCCGTCGGGGTCCAGGATCTGCAGGTTCGTGAGGAAGTGGGCGGCCCGCTCGGCGCGTTCGAGCCCGTGCCCCACCGTCCGCCAGCTCTCGAACAGCTCCGAGAACCGGCGCTCCCACATCCCCCGGGCCGGCGAGTCCTGCGCGTTGACGACCGTGTCGAAGCTGAGGTCGGGGGAGGCCCCGTCGCGCAGGCGGTCCCGGAAGTCCTCGTAGACGCGCATGACCTCCTCGAACGACACGGTCTGCGGGTGGGCCGGGCCCTGCCGGTGCTGCGCCTCGGAGACCAGCATGAGCAGCATGTCGCGTGTTTCGGCGGGCAGTCCGTCCCCCTCCAGCGCCAGCAGGGCGGCCCGTTCGATGGCCCCCGGCCGCTGCGGGTCCTGGTCGGTCTCGTAGCGCTGCTGCTGGGCGTACGCCAGGGCCAGCGCAGCGAGCGTGACCTCGCCCTGGGCCGGCTCCCACCGGTCCACGGCCCGGGTGAGCAGGGCGATCGCCCGGTCCATGGCCGCCACGTCGAGGCGTGTCTGGGCCCGGACGGACAGGTAGCGGCCGAAGACGTCGAGGTAGAACCAGGGCAGTGCGTCCATCTCGGCCCCGGTGGTGAGCAGTCCGGCCAGTTCCGCCTCGGCCCGGTCGCCCTCCTCCTCCTCGGACCAGCTGCCGGCGATCATCGCGCGGGCGAAGGCCACGCGCAGCCTGGCGTCCCGTTCCCACTCGGGGCGCTGCCCCGCGTCGGCCAGGGCGCGCAGGGTCTCGTCCCGGCCCTCCTCCAGCGCGGCCCGGTCGGCCGCGTGGTAGCCCTGGAGGATGAGCGACATCCCGCGCGACTGGCGGACCAACGGCAGGTCCCGGTCCGGGTCGCCGCCGGCCAGGACGTCTGCGTAGTAGCGGGCGGAGCGGGCATAGGAGGCGGTGTCGTCAGTGCGGATGCCGTGGCGCTGCCACAGGAAGCCGAGGGCCTCCTGGAGGTCGGCGTCCTGCCCGTCGGTGTCGTCGAGGGCGGCGCGCCCCCGCTCCAGGGCCTCGTCCAGGAGGGCGGGGTCGTCGGCACCGTCCATGACGCGGCGCTTGGTGATGTAGGCGAGGAGCCACCGGGCGAGCACCGCGGGCTGTAACAGCTCCGGCTCGTCCGGCAGTTCGGCCAGCCCCGCCGCGAGCAGCGCGTGGATCCGCCCGGCCAGTTCCAGGTCGGGCCGCTCGTCGTGTTGCAGGGCGAGGAGGTGCCCGTACATGATCCGCCGCAGCGGCCAGGACGGTCCTTCGGCGGGGCGGCGGAAGGCGTGGGCGAAGGCCTCGGCGGCCAGGTCGAGGTCCTCGGGGCCGGCCAGCTCCTCGTAGAGCCGGTAGCTCAGCTCCCCGGCCCGCCCGCACAGTTCCGGGGCTCCGGGATCGCCTGCCGGAAGGGCGGCGAGCGCGGCCATGACCTCGTCAAGGGCGGCTCTCAGGGGGTGCGCGTCAGCGGGCACGGGGGCCTCCGGGGGCTAGGGCGCGAGGCGCGCGTGGTACGGCGTCAGGATCCGGTCGAGGCGGCTGCGGCCATCGGCGGTCGCGAAGTCCACCGGGTCCTCGCCGGTCGGGGCCAGGACGCCGGGCGGGCAGCGGTCGGCGAACAGCACCAGGGCACGGGCGCCCGGTTCGCGTTTGGAGGCCCACAGGAAGCCCTGCGCCCAGGGGTCGGTGTGACCGCGTATCCAGTGCGCCCAGTCCCTGGTGTACGGGTAGTCGCGCGCCTCCGCCTGGACCAGCCAGCTGTCCTGGTGGACGGCGGCCAGGTCCTGCCCGGTGACCAGCGCGACCACGTCCACGGACGCCGTGAGCCGCAGCGCGGAGAGGCGGCGGCCGGTGACGGCCACCCGTGGCACCAGGCGGGCCCCGCCCGCCGGGTCGAAGGGCAGCGAGTGCAGGACGCTCTCGCTGACGGCGGCTTCCGGGGTGAGTCCGGCGTACAGGTAGCCGTACCGGTCGCAGGAGGTGGAGTCGAAGCGGCCGCCCCCGTAGAGGCAGTGGGCGGGCACCGGGTTGAAGGAGTCCCCGGAGCGGCGCGCGGAGTGCACCCGGTAGAGCGGGGTGCCGGCGACGAGGGTCACCTTGGCCGGGGTGCCGGCCGGCTCGGCGGGCGGCCGGTAGTTGGGCACGGGCTACTCCCCTTCGGTGAGGAACCGGGCGGCCGCGAGGAGCTGTTGCTCGCCCGGGGTGTCCAGCAGGCCGGCGGGGGTCCCGGTCAGCCAGGCGTTCGGGGAGAGCCACCAGTCGGCGGCGCCCCAGGGGTCCTCGTCGGCGTCCAGCAGCAGGTTGACCTCGCGGACGGTCGCGCGGACCCGGCCGTCGGCGGTGAACTGGAAGGCGGGCAGGCGGACCTGGCCGCCCGCCGCGCGCAGCCGGACCAGGCCCGGGGCGTACGGGTCGCTGCCGCGCTCCAGGGCCTCGGCGTCCCCGAGGGAGGGGGCGGCGAGGAGGCGGTCGCGGACCTCCCCGAGGACCGGTCCGACCATGCGGTGCCCGTCGAGGACCAGGACGGCCAGGTCCTCGGCGGTGAAGCCGAGGTGGCCCTCGGCGGGGCCGGCCGGGGCGGCGGTCAGCCGGCTCTCCCCGGGGAACCGGTCGGGCAGCCGTTCCCCCAGCAGCCGGGCGGCGAGCAGGGCGGCGCGCCGGGCCGCCTCACCGGTCTCGGTGCGCGACGCGGAGAGCAGCAGGGCGAGTCGCGCCAGGGCCGCGGGATCCAGCCGGGGGTGCAGCTCGTCCCATTCGGCGGCCGCGGCGGCCAGTCGTGCGTGGGGGTCGGTCACGACCGGCCTCCGTTCGTGTGGGTGAGCAACTCCTCGACCAGGTCGGCCCGTTCGGGGCGGCGCACCAGGAGGTGGACGTCCCAGGCCCCGCCGCGCGCCAGTTCGGCCTCGACGGCGGCCCAGACGGCGGCGAGGCTCTCGGCGGGGGCCAGCCCGCCGCGCCCGGCGCCCAGCAGGGGCAGGCACACGGACACCGGGAGGCCGGAATCGGCGGCGCGGGCTTCGGGCAGCAGGGCGAAGACGCGGGTCACGGCGCGGGTCACGTCCGCCGGCAGGACGTCGTAGTCGTTGGTGCCGGGCCGGGGTACGGCCACCGCCGCGTGGTGGATACGGCGAACGCCCTGCCCTTCGAGGGCCCCGGCTCCGGTCACGGCCACCGTGCCGGGTGCCACGGGCAGGCCCTGCGGGGCGTACCGGTCGGTCCAGGCACGCAGTTCGTCCCGGACCCGGTCCTCGACGACCCGGCCGGCCGGGTCCCGCACGGCGCCCGCGCGGCGCAGGGAGGCCGCGACGGAGGACTTGTACGGCTCGGGCAGGGCGAAGTGGGTGTTCGACGGGGAGACCACCACGTCGATGTCGCGCAGCAGGTCGACGGGGTGCACGTGCAGGGTCAGCCGGTGCTCGCGGCCGCCGGCCCGGACGGTGATCCGGCGGTGGCTGAGGGCCAGTTGGCGGGCCGCCCTCGGGGGCACGGGCGCGTCGGCGCGGCCGTCCGGCGGTAAGCTCCCGGCGGCGGCGTGGCGTACGAGCTGCTCGGCCACCTGCCCGAGCACCATCAGCTCCTGGTGCTTGCGGAAGCGCTCCACGCTGACCCCGTACACCTGGGCGGCCCGTCTGCGCCGGTCGGCGGGGGGCCAGTCCCGGGTCCCGCGCGCGAGGCCGAGGCTGTATTCGGCCGCCTCCTGGAGGGTGCCCCCGCCCATGGCGGCGACGGCGGTGCGCAGCAGCCGCTCGACGGCGGGGAAGTGCGGCTCTCCGGGGCTCCCCTCCCCCGGACCGGCCGACATGCCGGCGAGCACAGGAAGCCTGAGCTCACGCAGTCGGACGATCCCGGCCCGCCGCACTTCCCTCACCTCCGCGAGGACCTCCCCGTAGTCCGGCAGTTGTGTGGGCGACATGGCGGAAGGATCGCACCGCCCGCGCGCCCCGAACAAGCCGGATCCGGCCCTCTTCTCCCATGGTGCGGCCCTGACCGGTCGCGGCCAGGTCGTCCGGCGGGCGCGGCGGGGCGGGTCCGGGTCGGATCCGGGGCGGCGGCCCCTCAAGGGGCGAGGACGTCGAGTTCCTCCAGGGCGCCGAGTGCGATCTGGCGGGTCAGCGCCTCGGCCGCGGCCGCGCCGCCCTCCCGTACCGCCTCGGCGACCCGCACGTGGAGGGTGACGGCCGCCGGGTCGGGGTCGTGGAACATCACGGAGTGCCGGGTGCGGCCGGTGAGGACCTCGGCGACGACATCGCCGGGCCGGGCGAACATCTCGTTGCCGGAGGCGCCCAGCACGGTCCGGTGGAAGGCGATGTCGTGGTGGAGGTAGCCCTCCAGCTGGTGGCCGCGCGAGGTGCGGACCATGCCGAGGGCCGCCTCGGTGAGCTGCGCGCACTGCTCGGGAGTGGCCCGGGAGCCGCCAGCGGATGTTAATGCGCTTCAGTGGTGCTCCCAGCGACGAGGACAGCGAGGTACTACGTGAGCTCCCAGCGCGTCATTGTGGTGATGGGCGTGGCCGGCACGGGCAAGACCACCGTGGGCCGGCTGCTCGCGGAGGCGCTCGGGCTTCCGTACGCGGAGGGCGACGCCTTCCACCCGGCGGCCAACGTGGCCAAGATGTCGGCCGGCACCCCCCTGGACGACGCCGACCGCCGGCCCTGGCTGGACGCGATCGGCGAGTGGATCCGCGACCGGGCCGGGCTGCGCGGCGGTGTGGTCGCCGCCTCCTGCCTCAAGCGCGCCTACCGCGACCGGCTGCGCGCGGCCGCTCCCGGGGCCGTCTTCGTCCACCTCACCGGGGAACGGCCGCTGATCGGGAAGCGGATGGCGGACCGCAAGGGCCACTTCATGCCGGCCTCGCTGCTCGACTCCCAGTTCGCCGTGCTCGAACCGCTCCAGGCGGACGAGTGCGGGGTCGCCGTCGACGTCGCCGGCACCCCCGAGGAGATCGCCGAACGGGCCCTGGCCGCCCTCCGGCTCCTTTGAACACCCCCCAGCAGAGCCCAGAGAGCCCAAGTCCCAGAGGGTCGAGGACCCCACCGTGACCGGTCTCAGCGTCGAGACACTGGCGGCGGCCGCCCGGCGCGGCGGCTACTCCCTGATGCGGATCGGCGTTCCCGCGCCGGCCGGCCTGTTGGTGATGCACGGGCCGATCCCGCCGCACCCGGGCCCGCTGGTCGCCATCGACGCGCTGCACGCGAACCTGGGCGTCACCCTCGCCCTCGGCGTGCTCGTCGCGATCCCGACCGTGATCATCGCCGGGCCGCTGTTCTCCCGGTACGCGGAGACGGTCATCTCGGCGGTCGGCCTGGGCTGCGTCCTGCTGCTGTCGCTCGTCCTCTGACGGCCGGCGCGCCCGGCCCTCGCCGACCGCTGCGCCGGCGCGCCCCGCCTCAACCGCGCCGGTGGGCCGGTCCGTCGAGCTGGGCCGCCGCGAGGGCGAGGCCGTCGGCCGCGCGGGCGCAGCGGTCGGCGAGGGCGGCGACCTCGGCGCGGAAGGCGTCGCCCTGCGGTCCGCGCCACTCCAGGGCGGCCGCCCCCGCCCGCAGCCGTCGGGCGTGGGAGCGCAGGGCCGCGGAGTGGGTGCGCAGGCCGTCCGCCGGGGCGGGCCGGCTCGGCCGGGGGCAGTCGGTCACGGGCTCCTCCAGGAGGGCGGGGCGGGTTCGTGGAGCGGCAGGAGCCGGGTGCCGGTGACCGTGCCCTCGACGGCGGCGGCCCCCGCCCCCGCTTCGGCCCCGGACGGCAGGGGGACCACCCGGGTACGGGGGTCGGCGGGCGCCCGGGCGTCGGCCGGGGAGCCGGCGGCGAAGACGTGCGTGACCGCGTACACGGCGGTGAAGTCCCGGTCCCGGGCCAGGTCCATGGCGGTGACCGCGCCCAGCCGGTGGCCGACCAGGGCGAGTTCGGCGCCGGAGGGGATCAGGGCGCGGACGGCCCGGGCCACGGCCGGGGCGTACGAGGAGTCCCGGTCGGGCAGTTGGACGACGTGGCGCAGTCTCCCGTCGGGCCCGGTCACCCGCTGGACGAGCAGGGCCCCGGCCGCGTCGAGCAGGCCGGTGTTGCGGACGTACCCGGCGAGGGTGCCGGTGGTGTCGAGGGCCTCCAGGATCCCGGTCTGCGGGGTACGGGGCTCGCCCGCGCCGGGGCCGCGGGCGCAGAAGGCCCGCAGGGCGGCGCCGAGTCCCAGCAAGGGTTCGGCGGTGACGGCCCGGCCGGTGGCGACCTGCCAGCCGGCGTGGTCGTTGAAGGGGTTCTCGTCGGTCAGGGCGTGCCACGCCAGGACGTCCGCGAAGGTCGGGGCCAGCAGGGTGAAGGCCTCCGCGGCGCCCCGTTCGCGCAGCAGGGCCCGGAAGGCGCGGGCCGCGTCGGCCTGCCGGTCCTCCGCGACGGCCCGCAGGACGGCGGCGCAGTCCGGGTCGGCGAGCAGTTCGGGGCGTTCCGCTCCCGCGACGCGGATCCGGGCCTTCAGCCCGCAGACGGCGGTGCTGACCGCGAGGCTCTCCCGGCCGGCCAGGACCCCGGCGAGCCACCCGGCCCGGGCCAGGCCGCGCCCGCGCGGGGCCCAGCCGAGGCCGGCCGGGTCGGTGAGGGTGCGCAGCAGGGTCCGCCAGGCACGGCGCCGGCCGCCGCCTCCGCGCCCCGCCAGCGCCCCGGCCGGCAGGCGGGCGCCGAGCGCGAGCCCGGAGGCGTACCGGGCGGCCTCGCCCACGGCGTCGGCGGCCTCGGCCAGTTCCCGGCACAGGGCGTCGAGCCGACCGGCGTCCGGATCGGTGGCCAGGGCGGTCGCGGCGTCGGACATGGGCTCCTCGCGGGGGCTGCGTACGGTGACTTCGGCATCACCGTACGTCCGCACCGCGAGCGGCGCGCGCGGGGGCGGGCCCGAAGGCGGCCTCCCGGAAGGCGGTGCGCAGCGCGGTGACGGAACCGGCGCCGGGACCCTGCGCGGGACCGGGGACGAGGACGGCCCAGCGGTCGTGGCGGGGGGCGATCCACACGCCCGGGCCGGGGCCGGACGGGGGGTGAGCGCTCCAGAGGCCGCCGGGAGCGGGGTGCCAGAGCAGTCCGCGCGAGGGGGTGAGTTCGCCGGTCCGGATCCGCAGTGACTCGTCCGTCCAGGCCCGGGCGATGGGGTGGTCGGCGGTGGAGAGCAGGTGGCGCAGGAACCGGCCGAGGTCGGCCGGCGAGGTGTGGAGGGTGCCCTCGGCGAAACGGGTGCGGTGCATGCCGAGCGGCTGCCAGACGCGGGTGCGGGCGTGGTCGGGCAGCGGGGTGCCGGAGAGGTGTTCGGCGAGGCGGGTGAGGGTGGCGAGGGCGGGCGGGGCATCGGCGTGCGTGAGCAGGTGGTGGGCGGTGGTCCCGGTGGGCGGCCCCGCCGGGTCCGTCAGCCCGTAGGCGGTGAGCGGGGTGTGCAGGGCCAGCTCGCCCTGGGCGACGAGGCTGCCGACGACGGGCCAGAGCGCGAGCACCGCCGTGAGGGCTCCCGCGTCGAACGGGGTGTCCTCCCCGCCCGGCCGGCCTGCGTACAGGGCGTGGACGGCGTCCGCCGATCCCACCGCCCAGAGCGCTGCCGGGTCGGCGGAGCGCATGAGTGCCTCGATCTGCGGCGTCATGGTCGGCCACGCTACGTCGCCCCGCCGGGCGGTCCGGGCACGTCCGCCGGGACGTCCGGGTGAAGTCGCCGCCCGCCACCCGAATGCCGGGGGCGGGCGGAACGGCTCCCGGGGACTAGTGCTTGTCGGGGCGGTCGGTGACCCGGAGGGTGTTGAGCAGGGGCTTGCCGTAGCCGTTGTGCGTGACGAAGCGGAGGTTCAGCACCCCGTCCGTGACCGTGACCGTGTAGGTCCTGGTCAGGGCGGTGTAGGTGCCCGCCTCCAGGGAGATGTCCAGGGAGGGCAGGATCTGGGCGCCCTCGGCCAGGACGTCGAAGACGCGCTTGTCGGGCTTGGCGTTGGAGAGTTCCGCGAAGCCCAGCTCCACGGTGTAGGTACCGCTCGGCAGGTTGTCGAAGCGGTACTCGTACATGCCCTCGCGGGCGTTGCGGAAGAGCCGCTGGTCGTCGGTGGCGGCGATGGTACGGCCGGTGGACTGGACGGTGGTGTTGCCCTGGTAGCCGTACGAGCCGGGCGTGTACCTGCGGTCCGGGGACCAGGAGTCGCCCGCCGCGTCCGTGCCCGCGTAGTCGGAGCCGGCGTCCAGGGCGGCCTGGTAGCGCGGTACGACGATCTTGACGGGGACGGTGAGGACGGGGGTCCGGCCGCTGGCCGAGGTGATCCGCAGGTCGGTGGTGAGCACCGTGCCCGGGGTCAGCCCGGCGGTGTCCACCGCGAGGGTGAGCGGGGCCTTGCCGCCGGCCGGCAGGTTCCCGTCCGCCGGGGTCACGGTCAGCCAGGGGGCGTCCTCGGCGGCCGTGTAGGCGGTGGCGAGGCCCGCGTTGGCGAGTTCCAGGGTGCGGGTGCGCCGCTGGCCCGCGGGGAGGACGAGTTCCACGGACGGCCGGGCGGCGGTGACCCTGCCGGTGCGCAGGGACCGGTTCACGGCGGTGACGTCGGCCGGCTTGACGTCGACCGCGGCGGTGGCGGCCTCGTACGAGGGCGCGGTCAGGGTCACCGTACGCGGGCCCGAGGGGCTCTGGACGACGTACCCGCCGTCGGCCGCGGTGGTGGCGGAGACGGCCGAGTCCCCGCTGCCGACGGTCACCGTGGCCCCGCCGACGCCGTTTCCGTCGTTGGCGTCGAGCACCCGGCCCGAGACGACACCGCTGCGGGTGGTCCGGAAGCCGATGGACAGGCCGTCGGTGATGGCGGGGGTGTTGAAGGAGTACCTGAAGGCGTCGGTGCCCGCCGCGTTCTCCACGCCGACGGTGGCGGTGGAGCCCCCCTTGATGCCGGTGCCGCCCGTCCCCTTGTAGGAGTAGGTGACGGCGCCGTCCTCGCCGATCGCCGCCGAGAAGGAGAAGGTGTCGGCCTGCGCCGACCAGTGGGACACCTGGCGCCACTCGATCACGTAGCTGCGGTGCGGGGCGGTGCCGGTGACCGCGGTGAAGACGCCCGATCCGCTGTCGGGGGCGCCGACGACGAGGTCGTCCCAGAAGGGGTAGAGGGCCGCGTTGGGGGTGGCCGTGCTCGGGAGGTCGCCGTTGACGTCGCCGGTGTGGTTGCCGCCGAAGCTGACGGTGCCGTTGGTGCCGATCCAGGCCTGGGCGTACGTCTTCCCGTACAGCGGCAGCGGGAAGGGCAGCTCGACGCGCTCGGTGGTGTTGTCGCCGGTCAGGGCGAGCCGGCGGTCCCCGGCGGAGTACGGGCGGCCGTCCCCTGCGGCACAGGCGTAGCCGTAGCCGTCGGTGCGCTCGGGGAGGTTCACCGCGACGGTGGTGTCGGCGGCGACGGTGGCCTTCGCCGTGCCCGCGCTGAGGCAGCGGGCGGGGTGGGCGGCGTTCACGTCGTAGGTGCCGTGCGGCAGCGTGACCTCGAAGCGGCCCTGCGCGTCGGTGGTGGCGGTCACGGGGGTGTCCGCGATGGTGATGGCGGCGCCCGCGGCGGGCCCGGCGGCGGAGGAGACGGTGCCGGTGAGCCGGGCGGTGGCGACGCGGGTGAGGGTGAGGTCCGCGGTGGCGGTGGCCTGCTCGGTGACCGTCGCGCCGGCGCTCCGCTGTCCGTAGCCGAACTTCGAGGCGGTCAGCTCGTACGCGCCGACCGACAGGGCGGGGAAGCGGTAGCCGCCGTCGGCGCCCGTGCTGACGGTCCGGTCGATCGGGCCGTGGGCGGTGACCCTGGCGCCCGCGACGGGCTCGCCGTCGTCGCCGCGGACGGTGCCGGCGAGGGCGCCGACCGCGCCGCGCGGGGCGTTGTCCACCGCGGCCAGCGCGTCGAGCCGGCCTTCGCCGAAGACGTTGTTGTCGGCGGGGGTGCCGCCGCACTGGCCGCTGTCCGTGTCCTGGGCGGTGCCGTCCAGGAGGGACTCCGTCCGCGCCACGTCGCCGGCGAGGGAGGGCGCGGCCGACCAGAGCAGGGCCACGGTGGCGGCGGTGTGCGGTGAGGCCATGGAGGTGCCGGAGAAGGCCTCGTACCCGCCGCCGGGGACGGAGGAGCGCACGTTCACGCCGGGGGCTGCGATGTTCGGCTTGACGATGCCGCCGGGACCGGCGCCGCGCGAGGAGAAGGGGGCGACGGCGTTGTCGATGCCGAAGGCGCCGGAGCTGTAGGAGTGCGTGTAGTCGCCTGGCGAGCCGCTGGTGGAGCAGCTCGGGCCGGAGTTCCCGTTGGAGAAGGCGGGGAAGATGCCGGCGGCCCGCCAGGCGTCGACGACCTGCGCGTACCAGTCGTCGTGCGCCGCGCTGCCCCAGGAGTTGTTGACGACGTGCGGGGCGAGGTCGGGGCGGGGGTTCTGGCCGTTCAGGTCGGTCGGGGCGACGATCCACTGGCCGGAGGCGAGCAGGGAGGCCTCGGAGCAGGAGTTGGACTCGCAGCCCTTCGCGGCGATCCACTGGGCGCCGGGGGCGACGCCGATCTTGTTGGCCCCGCCGTCGTCGCCGACCATCGTGCCCATCGTGTGGGTGCCGTGGTCGTTGTTGTCGCAGGGCGCGGCGCCGGCGCAGACGCCCGCCGGGTCGAACCAGTTGTGGTTGTGGTCGTAGGACCCGTCCGCGTTCCTGCCGCGGTACTGGGTGTTGACGGCGGGGTGGGTGTAGTCGACGCCGCTGTCGATGTTGGCGACGACGATGCCCTCGCCGCGTACGCCGAGCCGGTCCCACACCTGGGGTGCCTTGATCCGGTCGATGTTCCACTCGACGGCGTCGGCGGCGGTCTTCTCCCGGGTGCCCTCGGCCGGCTCGGGGAGGGTGACCTTGTCGTCGGCGTCGATGCGGGCGACCTCGGGGCGCTGGGCGATGGCGCCGGCGAGTTTGCGGCTGCCGACGACACGGACCGCGTTGACGATCCAGTACGAGGTGTACTCCGCCCCGGCCCCGTGCAGGGCCTTGAGGACCTCGGCCTGGGTACGCGCGGCATGGTCCTTCTTGGTGCGCAGAACCGTTTCCGCCTTGGCGGCGCGGGTCTGCTGTTTCCCCGCGGCGGTCAGGTCGGCGGCGCTGTCGAGGTAGACCCAGAAGACGGCCTTGTCGGAGCCGTCGAACTGGGCGCGGAGGGCGGGTTCGAGCTTGCGCTCGGCGGCCGAGGGCGCGGGCCCCGGTTCCGGGGCCGCGAGGGCCGCCCCCGAACCGAGCGGGAGGAGCAGGGCCGAGCCCAGAGCGGCGAGCGCCGCGCGTAAGGAACGTCGTCGGTTGCGTTGTGGCACGTGTCGTCTCCTCGTACGCCGTGTGTGCGGCGTGTGCAGATCGTGCGGATCGTGCGGGAAGTGCGTGCGTGACATGCGCGGGTCATGTTGTGGGAGGCGCGACACGCATGACAAGAGGGCCTCGTGAGCCAGGAGGAGTGCCGGCTGCGAGGTTGCGTCTTGTGGGTCAGGGCGCGGGCCGGCCGCCCCTGGACCCGCGTCCCGAGGAGGCGATCAGGAGCGACAGGATGCCGGTCACGGCCAGGCTCCCGAGCATGACCATGCCCACCCCGATCACGAAGAGCCCGCTCCCGTCGTCCGACCAGTCGTAAGCGGCGGCCACGGTCAGCCCGGCGGTGGTGCCGAGCACCGCGGCCTCGAGGCACTTCCGGGAAGCCGCCCAGTACACCGGTACCAGCAGCGTCAGCCCGAGCCCGATGACCTGCCACGGCTCGTACGGGCCGGTCGTCGAGCCGTCGGGGTGCACGTCGCGGTGCTGGTCCCAGCCGAGCCAGGCGGCCCACAGCCCCATCGCCACCCCGGCCAGCGCCAGGGTCGCCAACAGGCGGGAAAGGGGGGTCTTCGGTTCTCTGCGCATGGGGCCAGTGTCCGGGCCCCACCCGCAGGCCCGTCAGAGCGCGGGTACTCAGCTTCACCCGAGTACCTGCTTGACCCGAGTACCCGCACCGCGGCCCTGCCGATCCGTCGTCCGGGTGGCTGTCCGGGCCCGGGCGGGCCAGCCTGGGGGCATGACCGCGACGCCCGGCGAACCCGTGCCCACCCCCGGCGTGCCACCGGAACCAGGCCCCCTCCCGGCGCCCGCCCCACAGCCGGGGAACGGGCCGGAGGGCGGGGTCCCGCTGCGCTCCGCCCAGGGGCGGTGGATCGTGCTGACCACCGTGCTCGGGTCGGGCATGGCCCTGCTGGACTCGACCGTGGTCAATGTGGCCCTGCCCCGCATCGGGCGGGACCTCGGCGCCGACCTGGCGGTGCTCCAGTGGACCGTGAACGCCTACCTGCTGACCCTGGCCGGGCTGATCCTGGTGGGCGGGGCGCTCGGCGACCGGTTCGGGCGGCGCCGGATCTTCGTGCTCGGGGTGGTGTGGTTCGCGGTGGGCTCACTGCTGTGCGGGCTCGCGCCGAACGCCGGGGTCCTGATCGCCGCCCGCGCCGCCCAGGGCATCGGCGGCGCGCTGCTGACACCCGGGTCGCTCGCGCTGATCCAGGGCTCGATCCACCCCGCCGACCGGGCCCGCGCGGTGGGCCTGTGGTCGGGGTTCGGCGGGGTCGGCGCCGCCGTGGGGCCCTTCCTCGGCGGCTGGCTGGTGGACGGGCCGGGCTGGCGGTGGGTGTTCCTGCTGAACGTGCCGGTGGCCGCGCTGTGTGTGCCGGTGGCGCTGAAACACGTACCGGAATCGCGGGATCCGCAGGCGAGCGGGCGGTTCGACGTGGTCGGCGCGGTGCTCGGCGCGGCGGCGCTGGCCCTGCTGACGTACGCGCTGATCGAGGCCCGGTCCGCGGCGGCGCCGGTCATCGTCGCGGCCGTCGGCGGGGTGCTGCTGGCCGCCGCGTTCGTGTACGTGGAGCGGCGGCGGCAGGATCCGATGGTGCCGCCGGACATCTTCGCCTCCCGGCAGTTCACCGCCGTCAACCTCGTCACCCTGTTCGTGTACGCGGCCTTCGGCGGCTTCTTCTTCCTCATCGTGCTCCAGCTCCAGGTGGTGTCCGGGTACTCCGCCCTGGGCTCCGGGGCCGCGCTGCTGCCCACCACCGCCCTGATGCTGCTGCTGTCGGCCCGGGCGGCGGCGCTCGGGGAGCGGATCGGGCCGCGCGTCCCGCTCACCGTGGGGCCGCTGCTGTGCGCGGCCGGGACGCTGCTGACGCTGCGCGTGGGCCCGCACGCCTCGTACGTACGGGACGTGCTGCCGGCCCTGGTGGTGATGGGGGCCGGCATGACCGTGCTGGTGGCTCCGCTGACCGCGACCGTCCTGGCCTCGGTGCACCCGGGCCGGGCGGGCCTGGCCAGCGGCATCAACAATGCCGCCGCGCGGGCCGCCGGGCTGCTCGCGGTGGCGGCGCTGCCGCTGCTGGCGGGGATGGGCCCGAACGCGTACCTCTCGGCCGGGGCCTTCGACTCGGCCTTCGGGCGGGCCGTGCCCTGGTGCGCGGGAGCGCTGGTGGCCGGAGCCGCCACGGCCTGGGCGACCGTACGCTCCCCCGCGCCCGGGGGCTGCCACCCGCAGTGCCGTACGCACTGCGCGATCGGCGCCCCGCCGCTCGAACCCCCGCCCGGAATACCCCCGCCGGACGGACCCCCGCCGGACGAGGGCGCCGGTACCGGGGCGGCGGATCCCCGGCCGGGCCCCCGGGCCCCGTCCTGAAGCCGGGAGGGCGCGCGTGTGCTGGAGCGCGGCGGCGGACCTGGCGGCGGGCTCGGCCGTGGCCGGCGTCGGGGTGGTGTGCGTGGCGCGCGTGCGGCGGGCGCGTGATCTGCCCGTCGCCGCGCTGCCGCTGCTGCTCGGGGCGCACCAGCTGGTCGAGGCCGCCGTGTGGGACGCGGGCGGCGGCTGCGGTCCGGCCACCACCGCCTGGGCGGTGATCGCGCTGCCGCTGCCGGCGCTGTGGGTGCCGCTCGGGGTGCTGCTCGCCGCCGCGCCCGGGGTCCGGCGCCGGCTGTGGGGGCCGGCGGCCGTGGGTGTCGTGACGGCCGCGGTCCTCGCGTACTGCCTGGCCACCCGGCCGGTGACGGCGCAGGTCCGGGGCCGGGTGATCGGCTACGGGGTGGACATCCCCTACGCCCCGCTGGTCCTGGCGGGCTACCTGTGCGCCACCCTCGGCGCCCTGCTGCTCGCCGGGGACCGCCGGCTGCGGCTGCTGGGGGCCGTGCTGGGCGCCGGGGCCCTGCTCTGCGCGGCCCTGTGGCGGCTGGAGTTCGCCTCCACCTGGTGCGCCTTCGCGGCGGTGGCCTCGGTCCTGGTGCTCGGCTGGGTGCGGCGCCCGGCCTGATCCGGAAGAGACGGCCTACTGGTTCTGGCCGCCCAGGACGAAGAGCAGGTAGACGAAGAAGGCGAAGAGGTGGCCGACGAACAGGTACGCGACCAGCCTGATGACCAGGCCGCGTGGGAACTTGGACTCGATGCGCCGGAGCACGCTCAGCGGTGCGGCCTGCCCTGCCTCCTGCTCCGTGGTCTGCTCGGCCTGCTCTGAGACGGTGGACATCTGCTCTCCTCGGGACTCGGACACGGTTCGGCTCCCCCTAGTGCTGGCGCGTGGTGGTCGTGGCGCCGAGGCAGAGCCCGGCGAGGCTGCTCTGCAGCAGCGTGTGGACGAACAGCAGCTCGGCCCCGCCGGGGTCGGCCGCGCCGATCCGGTGCGGGGTGAGCGAGTCGAAGTGCGCGCTGTCCCCCGGCTCCAGCAGGTGCTCGGCCTCCCCCAGGTGCAGCCGCAGCCGCCCGGTGAGCACGTACAGCCACTCCTCCCCGGGGTGCACGCGGACCAGCTCCCCCTGACTGCGCCCGTGGGGGACGTGTACGCGCAGGGCCTGCATCCCGCGCCCGGCGCCCCCGGCCTGCCAGTACGTCCACCCGTCGGCCTCGCGGGCCCCGGGGCCGCCGGCCCGTACGATGGGATCGGCGACGGCGGGGGTCTCGCCGAGCAGTTCGGAGACGGTCGTACCGTAGGTGCGGGCGAGCCCGAGCAGCAGCGGCAGCGAGGGCTGGCGCCGGCCGGTCTCCAGCCGGGACAGGTGCGCGGGCGAGAGCCTGGCCCGCGCGGCGGCGGCCTCCAGCGTGAGCCCGGCGCGCCGGCGCAGCTCGCGCAGTTGCGGGGCGACGGCGGGCAGCTCCTCGGCGGCGCCGTCGGGTTCCTCGGAAGGGGGCGTCATACCCCGATTGAGCCAGAGACTTGCCCCCCTGGCAATCTTCCTTGCCTCTGAGGCAAAATCGCGCACCGGAGGGCTCTCAGCCGCCCCTGCGGCCCTGTTCCAGGACCGTCTCCACCGTGTCGGCCTCCCCCGCCTCCTTGTCCGGGCGGAACCGCAGGACCCGCGCGAAGCGCAGCGCGACCCCGGCCGGGTAGCGCGGGGAGCGCTGGAGGCCGTCGTAGGCGATCTCCACCACCAGCTCGGGCCTGACCCGGACGGTGAACCCGTCGTCCTCCACCGCCAGCTCGTACAGCCGCCCGGTCTGCCAGCGCAGCATCTCGTCCGTCAGGCCCTTGAAGGTCTTGCCCAGCATGGCGTACGAGCCGTCGCGGGCCCGCGCGCCCAGGTGCAGGTTGGACAGCAGCCCCGTCCGGCGGCCGTGGCCCCGTTCGGCGGCGAGCACGACCAGGTCGAGGGTGTGCACCGGTTTCACCTTGAGCCACCGCTTGCCGCGCCGGCCCGCCGCGTAGCCGGAGTCGAGTGCCTTGACCATCACCCCCTCGTGGCCCCGCCGCAGGGCCCCGGTCCAGAACTCCTCGGCCTCGGCCGCCTGCGCCCCGGAATCCTCCACCACCAGCCGCCGGACCCTGGAGGCCTCGGGGACCAGGGCCGCCAGGGCGGCGTACCGCTCGCGCATCGGCAGGTCCAGGAGGACCCGGTCGCCGAGGGCCAGCACGTCGAAGAAGTACGCGGTCACCGGGAGGGCCTCGCGCGCCGCGGCCACGTCCACCCGGGAGCCGACCCGGCCCGCGATCTCCTGGAAGGGCACCGGGCGCCCGTCGGCCCCCTGCCCGATGACCTCCCCGTCGAGGACGAACCGCTCCCCGGGCAGGCTCCGGGCCAGCTCGGCCACCTCCGGCAGCCGGTCGGTGATCTCGTCGAGGGAGCGGGTGTGGATCCGTACCTCGTCCCCGTCCCGGTGCACCTGGACGCGGATCCCGTCGAGCTTCTCCTCCACCGCGCAGGGGGCGAGCGCGGCCAGGGCGTCGGCCAGGGACCGCGCGGTCCCGGCCAGCATCGGCTGTACGGGCTGCCCGATGCGCAGGGTCACCCCGCGCAGCGCCCCGGCCCCCTCCGCCAGCACCGCCGCCGCCACCCGGGGCAGCGAGCCGTCCAGCATCACGGCCCGGCGCAGCTCGGCGGCCGGCACCCCGGCGGCCGCCGCCACGCCTTCCAGGGCGACCGCGTCCAGCGCGCCCTGGCGCACCTCCCCGGACAGCAGGCTGCGCAGGAACCGCTGTTCGGCATCGGTGGCGGCGGCCAGCAGGCCGGCGACGATCCGGCGGCGCTCGGCCTGCGCCCCCGGCCCCGCCACGGCGGCCAGCTCGCTCACGGCGGCGTCGACCGCCCGTACGGTCAGGGCCGGCTCCGGTGCGGGGGCGGTGTCCTGGGCCAGGGTGCGCCAGCCGACGCCGGGCCGGCCCTGCGGGAGGCGCCCGGAGAGGTAGGAGATGACCAGGCCGGCCTCCTCGGCGGGGGCGGCCGCGAAGAGTTCCGCGAGCAGGGCGGTCTTGCGGGACCGGGCGGAGGCCGCCGCGACCTCCCGGGACACGCGCGCGACCTCGGCCAGCAGCATGCCGTCCATCCTCCCGCCGACCGGACTCCCCCGCAGGTCGGGGCGGCCGGCCGGGGCGCGGGCGGCGGCCGGGCGGGACACGGCCGGGGCGCGGGCGGGGGCGGCCGGATCGGGGCGGCCTACTGCGGGTGCGGTACGCCGGGCGGCGCGGGTACTCCTGGAGAAGGGGCGGGGCTCCCCCTGAGGAAGCTCGGCGAAGGCGATCACGGGCTTTAGGGTTCCCGTATGAAGCTCCGACTGCCCCGGCGGCCCCGCGATCGTGTGCTCGCCGGCGCCGCCGCTCTCGCGGTCCTGGCGGGCGCCGGCACCTGGACCGCGGCCGCCGCGGCCGGGGACGAACCGGCCGTGCACCGCGAGGACCGCCTCCTGGACGTGCCGGGGCTCGATGCGCCCGGCCCCGGGCTCGACACCTCCTTCTTCACGGCCGGGGACCCCTCCCGCAGGCGTCCCGCCGTGCTCCTGGGCCACGGCTTCGGCGGCAGCAAGGACGACGTCCGCGCGCAGGCCGAGCGCCTGGCCCGCGAGGGGTACGCCGTCATGACCTGGTCGGCGCGCGGCTTCGGCCGCTCCGGCGGCAGGATCGGGCTGAACGACCCCGAGCACGAGGTCAAGGACGTCTCCGCCCTCATCGACCGGCTGGCCCGGCGGCCCGAGGTGCTGCTCGACGCGGACGGCGATCCGCGCGTGGGCGCGGCCGGGGCCTCCTACGGCGGGGCCGTCTCGCTGCTCGCCGCCGGATACGACCGGCGCGTGGACGCGATCGCCCCGCAGATCACCTACTGGAACCTCGCGGACTCCCTCTTCCCGCAGGGCGTCTTCAAGAAGCTCTGGGCCGGGATCTTCTTCACCACCGGCGCGGCGGGCGGCCTCCAGCAGGCGCAGCCGCCCACCGCAGGGGCGGCCGGGGCGCCGGGCGCACCCGGCTGCGGCCGGTTCGAGCCGCAGCTGTGCGCCATGTACGAGCGGGTCGCGGTGGCCGGGAAGCCGGACGCCGAGGCGCGCGAACTGCTGGAGCGGCGCAGTCCCTCGGCCGTGGGCGACCGGATCAAGGTGCCGGCGCTGATCGTGCAGGGCCAGGACGACTCCCTCTTCCCGCTGGACCAGGCCGATGCCATGGCGAAGGCCATCGCGGCGAACGGCGCCCCGGTCGCCGTGGACTGGGCGGCCGGCGGGCACGACGGCGGGATGCGCGAGGCCGGCCGCATCGAAGCCCGGGTGACGGCCTGGTTCGACCGCTATCTGAAGGGCGACGAGGGGGTGGACACCGGCCCGGCCTTCCGCGTCTCGCGCTCCGGCGGCATCGACTCCACCGACGGGCGGGTCACCCTGCGCGGCGCGAGCGGCGAGCGCTACCCCGGGCTGGTCTCCGGCCCGCGCGACTTCGCCCTGTCCGGCCGGGAGCAGACCTTCGCCAATCCGGCGGGCGGGGCGCCGCCCGCGCTGTCCTCGCTGCCCGGGGTCGGCGGGCAGCTCGCCTCCCTCGGGGCCGGGCTCGCACTGGACTTCCCCGGGCAGAACGCCGCCTTCGAGTCGCAGCCGCTGACCCGGGAGGTACGGGTCACCGGGACCCCGACCGTCACCCTGAAGGTGAGGTCGACGGCTGCGGACGGCGCGGCCGTGCTGTTCGGCAAGGTGTACGACGTGGCGCCCGACGGGCGCCGGCAGGTGCTGCCGGGTCAGCTGGTCGCGCCCGTACGGGTGGAGGACGCCGGGCAGGGCCGGAGCGTGGAGCTGCGGCTCCCGGCGGTCGACCACGCCGTCCAGGCCGGGCACCGGCTGCGGCTGGTGGTCGCCGCCACCGACCTGGGCTACGCCTCCCCGGCCGCGCCGGCCGCGTACACCGTCTCCGCGGAGGGGCCGCTGCGCGTGCCCGTCGCGGACGGGGTACGGACGGCCACCGCCGGCCTGCCCGCCTGGACCTGGGGGCTGCCGCTGGGCGCGGTGGCGCTGGCCGCGGGGCTCCTCGGGATCCGGAGGACCGGCGGGGGCCGCGCGGGGACGCGGGCGGACGCGGCGCAGCCCGAACCCGCACTGGCCGACGTACCGCTGGACATCACCGGGCTGACGAAGCGCTACGCGAAGGCCCAGGACCGCTATGCCGTGCGCGACCTGTCCTTCCGGGTGGAGAAGGGCCAGGTGCTGGGTCTGCTGGGGCCCAACGGCGCCGGGAAGACCACGACCCTGCGGATGCTGATGGGTCTGATCGCGCCGGACGCCGGGGAGATCCGGGTGTTCGGGCACGCGATCCGGCCGGGAGCGCCGGTGCTCTCGCGGGTCGGGGCGTTCGTGGAGGGCGCCGGTTTCCTGCCGCACCTGACGGGCCGGGCCAACCTCGAGCTGTACTGGCAGGCCACGGGCCGTCCCGCCGAGGACGCGCACCTGGCCGAGGCCCTGGAGATCGCCGGGCTCGGCGACGCCCTGGAGCGGGCGGTGCGCACGTACTCGCAGGGCATGCGGCAGCGGCTCGCGATCGCGCAGGCCATGCTGGGGATGCCGGACCTGCTGATCCTCGACGAGCCGACCAACGGTCTGGACCCGCCGCAGATCCGGGAGATGCGGGACGTGATGATCCGCTACGCCGCCGGCGGGCGGACGGTCATCGTCTCCAGCCACCTGCTGTCGGAGGTGGAGCAGTCCTGTACGCACCTGGTGGTCATGGACCGCGGGCGGCTCGTACGGGCGGGCGAGGTCGCCGAGATCACCGGCGGCGGGGACACCCTGCTGGTCACGCTGGAGGAGCCGGTGGACGAGATGGCCGTGGGGAAGGTCGCCGCGCTGGAAGGGGTGGCCTCCGTGGTGCCCGCCGACGAGGGGCTGCTCGTACGGCTCGACGGCGCGACGCCCGCCGCCCTGATCGCCGAACTCGTACGGCTGGAACTGCCGGTGGCGGCGGTGGGGCCGCACCGGCGGCTCGAGGACGCTTTCCTCACCCTGATCGGAGGTGCGGCGTGAGTGCCGTCAACGAGTCCCTCGTACGGGAGACGCCCGTACGGGAGACCGCGCCCGGCTACCGGCCGGGCCGGACGCTGCCGCTGCGCGTGGAGGCGCTGCGGCAGTGGCGCAGGCGGCGGACGCTGGTGATGGGCGGGGTGCTGGCCGCGCTCCCGTTCATCATGATCATCGCGTTCGCGGTGGGCGGCGGCCCGGACGACGGGCGGGGCGGCGGCGACGGCCGGATCACCCTGATCGACACGGCGACGGCCTCGGGCGCGAACTTCGCGGCGACCTGCCTGTTCGTGTCGGCCGGCTTCCTGCTGGTGGTGCCGGTGGCGCTGTTCTGCGGGGACACGGTGGCCTCGGAGGCCGGCTGGTCCTCGCTGCGCTACCTGCTGGCCTCGCCGGTGCCGCGGGCGCGGCTGCTGTGGAGCAAGCTGGTGGTGGCGCTGGGCTTCAGCCTGGCGGCGATCGTGCTGCTGCCGGTGGTGGCGCTGGCCGCGGGGACGGCCGCGTACGGGTGGGGGCCGCTCAAGCTCCCGACCGGTGGGGCCCTGGCCGCCGCGGACACCGTGCCGAGGCTCGCGCTGGCCGTCGCCTTCGTGTTCGTGTCGCAACTGGTCACGGCCGGGCTGGCGTTCTGGCTCTCCACCCGGACGGACGCGCCGCTGGGCGCGGTGGGCGGGGCGGTCGGGCTGACGATCGTGGGGAACGTGCTGGACGCGGTGACGGCCCTGGGGTCGTGGCGCGAGTTCCTGCCCGCGCACTGGCAGTTCGCCTGGGCGGACGCCTTGCAGCCGCAGCTGGAATGGGGCGGGATGATCAAGGGTGCGGCGGTGTCGGTGTCGTACGCCGTGGTGCTGTTCGCGCTCGCGTTCCGGGGGTTCTCCCGCAAGGACATCACCTCCTGAAGGAGGAGGTCCGGGCGGGAGAACCCCGGGAGGCTCCGTTCAGCCCCGGCCGAGTACGCGTACCGGCGAGCCGTCGAGGAAGGCGAGGACGCCCTCGTCGCCGAGGTGGCCGGCGTAGGTGACCACCTCGGCGCCCCGGCCGGTGACCGGCGACCGGTCGGCGAGGGTGGTGGCCGGCCCCTGGTGGTCGTCGAGGACCGCGCAGCGCAGCGCGGCACTCACAGGTGGGCCTGCGCGACGGCGTCGATCTCGGCCAGCAGATCCGCCTCCAGCGGGCGGTCGGCCACCGCCGCGTTGGCTCGTACCTGCTCGGGAGAAGTGGCGCCGGCGATGACGGAGGAGCAGCCGGGCTGGGCGGAGAGCCAGCCGATGGCCAGCTCCAGGACGCTGCGGTCGTACTTCTCGGCGATCGCGGCCAGCGCCTCCACGGTGTCGAGGCGCTCCTCGGTGAGGTAGGCGTCGCGCCCTTCGAGGCGGGAGCCTGCCGGGACGGGGGCGCCCCGGCAGATCTTGCCGGTGAGGAGGCCGTTGGCCAGGGGGAAGTACGGGAGGACGCCGAGGCCGTAGTGGCGGGCGGCGGGGACCAGTTCCCGCTCGGCGGAACGCTGGAGCAGCGACCACTCGTTCTGCGCGGAGACGAAGGGCACGGCCCCCGTCTCGCGGGCCACGTGGGCGGCTTCGGCGAGCTGCCAGCCGCTGAGGTTGGAGTGCCCGATGTAGCGGATCTTGCCCTCGGTGACGAGTTCGGTGAGCGCGGCGAGGGTTTCGGCGACGGGGGTGGCCGGGTCGGGGCTGTGCAGCTGGTAGAGGTCGATGTGGTCGGTGTCCAGGCGGCGCAGGGACTCCTCGACGGCGCGCCGGATGTAGGCGCGGCCGCCGCGGGCCCCGGCGGCGGGGCCGTATCCCATGTCGACGCCGTCGTAGCCGAACTTGGTGGCGAGGACCACCTGGTCCCGGCGGCCCTTGAGGGCCTGGCCGAGGTGCTGCTCGGAGCCGCCCTGGCCGCCGTAGATGTCGGCGGTGTCGAGCAGGGTGATCCCCGAGTCGAGGGCGGCGTCGACGACGGCGCGGGTGGCCCGGGCGTCGAGGCGGCCGCCGAAGTTGTTGCAGCCGAGACCGACGGCGGAGACCCGCAGTCCTGAACTGCCCAGGGGGAGATAGCGCATGCGGGTTCTTCCTCCGTACTCGTCCGGTACATGATCGACCAAGTCGTCAGTCTAGGCATGCCGGTTGGTGTGCCGCACCGGGTCGGAGCCCCGGTGCGTGAAGAGTGTGTGTCGGGCGGGGTTCAGCTGTCGTAGTCGTACTTCATGCCGATCCCCAGGGCGCTCTGGGCCGGGAGCAGGCCGGCTCCGACGATGTCGAGGACCGGCGGGAGCAGCAGCTCGGCGAGCCGGCCCACCTCCTGCGGGGCGAGGGCCGACCACGGGGCGGCGGCGAGTTCGTCGGTGAGCCTCTCCACGGAGGTGCGCAGCGCCAGTCCGGCGTCGGTGGCGGAGGCGTCCTCGCCGAGCAGACCGCGGGCGGTCAGCCGGTCGCGGGCGGCGTTCCACTCCTGCGGCGACCACTGGCGGCTCTCGAACACCTCGGCCGGGGCGGCTCCGACGCCGGCCTGGAGGACCAGGGCCTCGACGGGGTCGAGGTGGTGGGCCTGGAGGGCGGCCACGTGGCCGTCGCCCCGGTGCTCGCGCAGGATCGTCGCCGCATGCCAGAGCACCGCGTGCGGGGCCTTGGGCCAGGGCAGCGCGACGTTGGCCGCGGCCAGCGGCCGGCCGACGGTGCGGGCGGCCCCGGCGGCGCGGCGGGCGAGGAGGGCGGCTTCGGCCAGGTCCGCGGAGCCGGTGCGCGGGCCGAGCAGGGTGCCGAGCGCCCGGTCGACGGCGGTGGCCCGGGCGGCGAGGACCCGGGCCGGAGGGGAGGTCTGCCAGGTCCGGGCGACGTAGCGCTCCACCATGGGCGGGGCGAAGGAGTAGAAGAGGGAGGCGACGAGCCGGGGCGAGGCGGGGCCCAGCGGTGCGGCGCGGTAGGCGAAGTACATCGGCCAGCGTTCGTCGGTGGCATGGCCGAGGGAGGCGGCCTCCTCGTAGGCCTCGGGCGCGTAGTAGACGGTGGCGTGGACCGGTTCGAGGAGCTGCCACAGCTGCCGGATCGTACCGAGGCCGTGCCGGGCACCGTGCGCCGCTTCGTACGTCATGTGTGCTTCCCCCGTAGGCAGTTGGCGATCCGCGCTGTCGCTGCGACCGACAGCCTAGGCGGATTTCGGCCGGGGGAGGCATGGCGTGCCCGGCATGGATGAGGAACTCATATCCGGGGGCGCCGGGGGCGCGGGGCTCGGCGCGGTGGCCGGCTGCGCGAGCGGCGAGCGCCGGGGAGGGCTTCGCCGGCCGGGGGCCGGATCCGGTCCCCTTTCGCGCGCAAAAGGGGTGGACCGCTCACGGATGGGCTGTTTAGGATCAAGTCGACGGCATCGCGTGTCGGTCACCGACCGGGTGAGGCATGGAGGTGTCCGTGACGTGCCTTGCGGAGGCATTCACTCATGTCGGTCCAGCTGAACCACACCATCATCCACTCCCGTGACAACCGGGAGTCCGCCGAATTCCTGGCGGACATCCTCGGCCTCGAGGTCGGTCCCGAATGGGGCCCCTTCGTCCCCGTGTCCACCGGTAACGGGGTGACCCTGGACTTCGCGACCATCCCGGCCGAGTCCATCACCGCCCAGCACTACGCGTTCCTCATCTCGGAGGCAGAGTTCGACTCGGCCTTCGAGAAGATCCAGGCGTCGGGGGTCGAGTACTTCGCCGACCCGCACCGCAAGCACCCGGGCGAGATCAACCACAACGACGGGGGCCGCGGGGTCTACTTCCTGGATCCCGCCGGGCACGCGATGGAGATCATCACCCGCCCGTACGGCGGCTAGTGCTGTGACCGGCAAGGTTCGCCGGTCACAGCACTAACGAGACCCGAAGGGGCCCGTGGCGCATCGCGCCGCGGGCCCCTTTCCCCCTGTCACACGGCGGGCTCCGGGAGGTAGACGATGCTGGGGGCTCCCGTGGTCGGGTGGGGGCCGATGCGGGTGCGCACCCCGTAGACCTCCGCCAGCAGCTCCTCGGTCAGCACCTCGCCCGGCGGCCCCGCCGCGACGACCCGGCCCGCCGCCAGGACGTACAGCCGGTCGCAGAAGGACGCGGCGAGGTTGAGGTCGTGCAGTACGAGCAGACCGGTGGCGGGAAGGCCGCGGACCAGGCCGAGGATCTCCAGCTGGTAGCGGATGTCGAGGTGGTTCGTCGGCTCGTCCAGGGCGAGCAGGCCCGGTTCCTGGACGAGGGCGCGCGCGAAGAGCGCGCGCTGGCGCTCGCCGCCGGAGAGCTCCTCGAAGCGGCGCTCCGCGAAGCCGGCCGCGCCGACGGTCTCCAGCGCCTCGGCCACGCGCCGGCGGTCGCCCGGGCCGTCCTGCTCCCAGAACCGCTTGTGCGGGCTGCGGCCCATGGCGACGACCTCGCGGACCGTCAGCCCGAAGGTGCCGGCCGCGTCCTGCGGGACCACGGCCACCCGCCGGGCGCGCTCCTTGACGCCAAGCGCCCCGGCGTCGGCCCCGTCGAGCAGCACCCGGCCGCCAGCGGGCCGCAGGGTGCCGTAGACGCAGCGCAGCAGCGTGGTCTTGCCGCTGCCGTTCGGCCCGACCACACCGACCGTCTCACCGGGGTGGGCGGTGAGGTCGATCCCGTGCAGCAGCGTCTGCCCGTCGACCTCGTAACGCAGGGACTCGACCACGAGTTCCGCTTCCGCGGGACGGCGCGTCATCCGCTCACTCCTTCGCTCCGGCCGGACCTGCGCAGCATCCACAGGAAGAACGGCCCGCCCACCAGCGCGGTGACCACGCCCACCGGGATCTCCTCCGGTGCGGCGGCCGTACGGGCGACCAGGTCGGCCAGGGTCAGGAAGACGGCTCCGGCCAGCGCGGACACCGGGAGCAGCGCCCGGTGTCCGGCGCCCACCACCATCCGGGCCGCATGGGGAACCATCAGCCCGACGAAGCCGATCGCACCGCTGTACGCCACGAGCACCCCGATGACGAGGGAGGTGAGCACGAAGACGGCGGCCCGGAACCGGCCGGTGTCCAGGCCGAGCGTGTGCGCGCCCTCCTCCCCCGCGAGCAGCAGGTCCAGCGGCCGGGCGAGGGCGACGAGCAGGCCGGTGCCGACGAGCAGCGCGACGGCCGGCAGGGCGAGTTCGTCCCAGCGGGCCCCGCCCAGACCGCCGAGGGTCCAGAACAGCGCGGAGCGGATCTGGTCGGGGTGCGCGGACAGTACGAGGACCAGGCTGGTCAGCGCGGACAGGATGTACTGCACGGCGACCCCGGCCAGGATCAGCCGCCCGGTGGTGATGGTGCCGCCGCGCCGGGCCATGGCGTAGACGGCGAGGAGCGCGGCCATGGACCCGGCGAACGCGGCGGCCGGGATCCCCGCCCCGCCCAGGAGCCCGGCGGCCCCGGCACCCACCCCGGCGCCCGCCCCCGCGCCCGCACCGAACACGACGACCAGCACCGCCCCCGCCGACGCCCCCGAGGAGGCCCCGAGCAGGAACGGATCGGCGAGCCGGTTGCGTACGAGGGCCTGGAGCACGGTGCCCGTGACGGCGAGCCCGGCGCCGACGACGGCCCCGAGCAGCACGCGCGGCATCCGTACGTCCCACACGATCGAGGCGTACGCCCCGCGCGCCCCGGTTCCGCCGAGGACGATGTCGAGGACCTGCCCGGGGGCGATCCGTACGGGCCCCAGGGCCAGCCCCGCCACCGCCGACGCGGCGAGCGCGGCGGTGAGGAGCACGAGGGCCGCGGCGGTACGGCGCCGCCTCACGCGGCGTCGGGGTGCAGCTGGCGGCCCAGGGACTCGACGGCGTCGGCGACGCGTACGCCCAGGACGGCCGAGGAGAGCGGGAGCACGACGAACCGCCGGTTCTTGACGGCGGGAACCTGCGCCAGCACCGGGTCGTTCAACAGACGCCGCTTCTTCGCCTCCACGGTGGTGCCGCCGTAGTCGTAGATGAGGACGACCTCGGGCGCCCGCTCGATGACCTTCTCCCAGGGCACGTCGCCGAAGGTGTCCTTGAGGTCGGCGAAGACGTTCGTCCCGCCGGCCAGGGAGACGATCTCGTTGCCTATGCCGCTGCCGCCGGAGGTGAAGGCGGAGGCCTCTCCGGAGTCGTAGACGAAGACGGACGGCCGGGTCCTGTCCTTCACCCGCGCGGTGACGGCATCGATGCGGCGCTGCTCGTCCTGGACGAGGGCCGCGCCGCGCTCGGGCACGCCGAAGGTCCGGGCGACCTCGGCGATCTCGGTCTTCAGCTGTTCGAGCCCGACCGGGCCCTGGGTGCAGTACTCCACGCTCAGGCGGGAGTTGATCCCGGCCTTGGCCAGCCCCTCGCGGTCGCGCCCCTGCGTCTTGTCGAAGGCGCTGGCGTAACCGCCGTACACGAAATCGGGGTTGGCGCCGAGGAGGACCTCCTTCGAGGGGTACTCCCCGGCCAGCACCTTGATCTTGTCGTAGGCGGGCCGGTAGGCGGGCAGTACGGAGTCGTCGAGATAGGCCGTACCGGCCATCCGGTCCTGGAGCCCGAGGGCCAGCATGATCTCGGTGGCGTGCTGGTTCATGGTGACGGCCCGCTCGGGCGGCGCCTGGTAGGTGCTGCTGACACCGCAGTTGGTGACGGTGTACGGGAACCCGGGCGCGGCCTGCGCGCCGGGCGCGGGCCGGTCCGCCCCGGGCGGACCTCCGCACGCGGCGAGCGGCACCACAAGGGCGAGCGGAAGCAACGAGCGCACGGCGGCGGCGCGGAAACGCGACATGGCGAAGCCTCTCCGGGGGATCCTCGTCCCCGGTCGAAGTGAAGAGGCGGTGCGTCAGTGTCTGACTCCCGGCCGTCGCGCGGACGCGTCGGCCGGTCACAGTGGCGGGACCGCACCGGATTCACACCGGTTTCCTGTCCTGCACCGCCCGGAACAACCCGGCCAAGTCTGCCAGACGCGGCGGTTGCGCCCGGAAGGGGCTCATACCGGCGACGCCCGCTCCTTGCAGGGGTTGCGGGATCCGAAAACGCGCGGGTTGCGTTTGCCAGTCTCTACGGGCGGCCGGAGACTGGTGATATCAGCATGGCCCGCCCCTGGAGACCGGGCTGGCCGGAACCGGGTGCTTCTCCCGCTGCCGCCACACCCAGTGGGCAGATGCCCTTTGTCCGCGAGACCTTCTCGGGGCCCGTGACATCGCCGCGTCCGGCTACATCGAGCGTCACGAAACTTCCGCGCGTTGATGAATTCTCAACCGTCGGTCCTCTTATTGCAGGAGGTGTCCCATGAGCAGAAGTTGCCGAGTCAACTGCATCATCCCACCGTACCTTCTCAAGAAGCTCCTGGAAAGCGAAGACAGCGAGGTACGCCAGGCCGCGTTGGACACCATGCTGACCACTGCTCGCCTGCGGGGCGAGCGAGCGGTCCGGGCATCCTTCGCCGGCGCGGCCACCACCCCCGGTAACAGCCGGCGCACCGTCTTCGACTGCGAGGAGGGGACTTCCCTCCGACGTGCCGTCTCGGCCAGGACGGAAGACGGACCGGTGTCCGCGGACGAGTCCGCCAACCGGGCGTTCGAAGGACTCGGCCTGACGCGCGACTTCTACAAGGAGGTGTTCCAGCGCGATTCGATCGACGGCAAGGGGATGCGCCTGAACGGGTTCTTCCACTTCGACGTGAAGTTCAACAACGCGTTCTGGGACGGAAGCCAGATGGTCTTCGGTGACGGGGACGGAAAGGAGTTCAGCGACCTCACCGGATCCCTCGACGTGATCGGCCACGAGTTGGCGCACGGAGTCACCGAACACACCGCGGGACTCGAGTACCACAATCAGTCCGGGGCCCTGAACGAGTCGATGTCGGACGTCTTCGGGTCGCTGGTCAAGCAGTGGTCTCGGAAGCAGTCGGCCGAGGAGGCGGACTGGCTGATCGGGCCTGACGTATTCACCCCGGGAATCGATGCCGACGCCCTGCGATCGATGAAGGCCCCGGGTCACGCGTTCAACAATGAGATATTCGGAAAGGACCCCCAGCCCGACCGTATGAGCAAGTTCATCCACCTGCCCGACACCGAGCCCGGGGACTTCGGCGGGGTGCACTTCAACTCCGGCATTCCGAACAAGGCGTTCTTCCTGGCGGCCGTGGGCATCGGCGGATTCGCATGGGAGGCCATGGGTACCATCTGGTACGAATCGCTCAAGGCGTCCGGCAAGGACACCCAGTTCCAGGAATTCGCGGACACCACATTCCAGAAGGCCGGGGCACTGTTCGGCATCGGCAGCCCCGAGCAGTTGGCCGTGCTGGCGGCGTGGCAGGAAGTGGAAATCCAGATCAGTGGCGTCCCGATCGGCCTCGGCCGGGGACGGAGCTTCGTGGTCGACGGGAACGGCGGCGCGGGCCGGCAGGACGGCCTGGCAGCCCTGACCAGACAGCTCAGTGAGCTGACCGCCAGGATGACGGGGCTGGCGAAGGACGTGGCCGCACTGAAGGGGGCCAAGTGACCAGCAGAAATGGCCGCCGGCCGATCCCCGGTCGATCGTGACGAGGTTGCGCGCGATGAAGGTGACTCTGGCGACACACGGCGGGCTGGCGGCGGCGATCCGCCGCCCGCCCAAGGTGCTGGACACGGACACCCTGCCCGAGAGCGCTGCCACGGAGCTGGCCCAGCTGGTGGCGGCGGCCGTCCCGACGCCCACGGAGGACCAGCCCGGCCGCGCCCGGGACGCGAGGAGCTACACGATCACGGTGGAGGACGGCGGCCGCTCGACGGTCCTCCAACAGTCGGACGCCGCCATGACCCCCGCGTTCGCGGCCCTGCTCACCTGGCTTCGGAAGCACTTCGAGCGGCAGGAACAGTGAAGGCCCAGACGGACTGGGTCCGACCTGGGCCTTCAGCGGCGAAGCACCGCTCACACTCGCAGGGGTAGCAGGATTCGAACCTACGACATCTGGTTTTGGAGACCAGCGCTCTGACCAGCTGAGCTATACCCCTTCGGCGAGAACCACCATGCCATGAAGCGGCCGGAAGATCCAATCAATTCCGGGGCCGCCGCAGCGGAGGAGGAGCCATGCGCCGCCGTCCGAGCCGCCTGGTGGGCCCCGTCCTCGCCCTCCTCCTGATCGGCGCCGGCCCCGGGGGCTCCGGTGAGACCGTCTCGCTCGACGGGGACCGCCCCGGGGAGCGTCTCGACGTCACCCTCACCCGGGTCGTCGACCCCGCCGGCACCGCCGACGCCGACCGGCTGGTCGCCGTGGAGCTGCGCCTGGAGAACACCGGGACGCTGCCGTACCGGGACTCCCCCGCCCCGGCCGCGCACCTCCTCGACACCGAGGGGCAGCGGTTCACCGGCCTGAACACCACGACCGACGCCGGGCCGAGCCTCCCCGACACCGTCACCCTGGCCCCCGGCGACTCGGCCTCCGGTTTCGTCACCTTCCGGCTCCCCAAGGACGCCGGACTCGCCGCCGTGCAGTTCGCGCTGGACGGCGGGCTCGGCGACGACGTGGGCCACTGGAGCCTCTCCTGAATCAGCCGGAAGTTACCTCGACGCGTGTAGTGACTTAGTCGGCATCAGACAGTAGAACTTGTTCCCACTCCGTCGAGAGTGAGGAACGTCAATGAGCGACAAAAGCCTGCACAGCAAGGTATCCAGGGGTCTTTCCCGTCGCGGATTCATCGCTGGAACTGGTTCCATTCTCGGAGCCGTGGCGCTGGCGGTCAACTCCACCCCGGCCCATGCGCATTCCGCCACCGCCGCCGGCTCCCCCATCGACTCCGGGGCCCACCTCCCGGTCCTCGTCATCGGCACCGGCTACGGCGGCTCCGTCGCCGCGCTGCGCCTCGCACAGGCCGGCGTCCCGGTGCACATGGTCGAGATGGGCATGGCCTGGGACACCCCGGGGAGCGACGGCAAGATCTTCGCCAACACCACCAAGCCCGACTACCGCTCGTACTGGCTGCGCACCCGGACCAAGGCGCCGCTCAGCAACTTCCTCGGCTTCCCCATCGACAAGGACGTCCCCCGCTACACGGGCATCCTCGATGCCGAGGAGATGGGCGGGATCATCGTCTACCAGGGCCGTGGCGTCGGCGGCGGCTCGCTGGTCAACGGCGGGATGGCCGTGACCCCCAAGCGGCAGAACTTCGGCGCCATCCTGCCGTCGGTGGACGCCGAGGAGATGTACAGCACCTACTACCCACGCGCCAACGCCGGGCTCGGGGTGGGCCTCATCGACCCCGACTGGTTCGAGACGGTGGACTGCTACCAGTTCGCCCGCGTCGGCCGCAAGCACGCCCAGCGCTCCGGGTTCCCCTTCGTCTTCGTACCCGACGTCTACGACTGGGACTACATGAAGGAGGAGGTGGCCGGCACCGTTCCCAAGTCCGCGGTCGACGGCGAGATCCTCTACGGCAACAACGCGGGCAAGAAGTCCCTCCAGCAGACCTATCTGGCCGCCGCCCGGGCGACCGGCAAGGTGAGCATCTCCCCGCTGCACCGGGTCACCACCGTCTCCCCCTCGGACGGTGGCGGCTACACGGTCGTCATGGAGCAGCTCGGCACCGGCGGGGAGACGGTCGCCACCAAGACCGTCACCGCCGACCGGGTGTTCTTCGCGGCCGGCAGCGTCGGCACCAGCAAGCTGCTGGTCCGGCTGAAGGCCACGGGCGCCCTGCCGCACCTGAACGACGAGGTCGGCAAGGGCTGGGGCGACAACGGCAACGTCATGTGCGGCCGCGCGAACCACATGTGGGACCCCACCGGGAAGGTGCAGGCCTCCATCCCGTGCGGCGGCATCGACAACTGGGACGCGGGCGGCGCCTTCGCCGAGGTGGCCCCGCTGCCGACGGGGATCGAGACGTACGCGTCCTTCTACCTCTCCATCACCAAGAACCCCAACCGCGCGCGGTTCTCCTGGAACGCGGCGACGGGCAAGGTCGACCTGGACTGGCAGACGGCCTGGAAGCAGCCGTCCATCGACATGGCGAAGACCATCTTCGACAAGATCAACGCCAAGGAGGGGACGATCTACCGCACCGACCTCTTCGGCACCAACAAGGTCTGGGGCGATCACCTCACCTACCACCCGCTGGGCGGCGCGGTACTGGACAGGGCCACCGACAACTACGGCCGGCTGCACGGCCATCCGGGCCTGTACGTCATCGACGGAGCGCTGATCCCCGGCAACACCAGCGTCAACCCGTTCGTGACGATCACGGCCCTCGCCGAGCGGAACATAGAGAAGATCATCGCCACCGACCTGTGACGACGACCGGTTCCCGGGGCCGTCCGGACCCACCGGGCGGCCCCGGGCCGTCTCAGCTGCCCGGCAGCACACAGACGCTGTCGAGGCCCAGTACGTGGTTGAGCCGGCCGAAGGCGAGCCAGGAGCCGATGCTCATGCTCAGCTCCACGATCTCCAGCTGGCTGTAGTGCGCGGTCATCCGCTCCCAGAACTCCTCGTCGAGGTTGTGGTGGTCCAGGGCGTAGCGCTCGGCGTACTCGGCGGCGAGCCGGGTGCGCTCGTCGAAGGCCTGGGTGGTGCGCCAGTCGGTCACGGCGTCGGCGAACCCCTCCTCGACCTTCTCGCCGTCCCGGTCGGTCCGCCAGTCGAGGCAGAACACGCACCCGTTGATCTGCGCGATGCGCAGCCGCGCGGCCTCGAACTCGCGCAGGCCCAGGGTGGTGTGGGCGTAGACCGACAGGGAGAAGTTGGCGGCGGCCATCCCGATGCCGGGGACCATGTCCCCCCACACGTACTCGATCGGGTGCTGCCCCTCGGGGACGTCGATTCTCATGGCTGCTTCCTTCCGAGTTTGCCGACTGCGGGCCGCAGCGGGATGTCGAGGGCGTCGTAGAGTCCGGGCTCGGCGGCCACGAGCCAGTCGATGGCCCCCACGAGCCGCCCGACGGCGGTGGCGTTCCCGCCCGCCGAACGGTTCTCGCCCTCGTCGGTGGCCTCGACGGTGACCTCGATGCGCGGGCGGCCCTCGATGACGACCCGGTGGGCTCCGGCCCCGCCGTCGGGCGGCACCGGCCAGTCGGGGGCGCAGGAGGCGTGGATGCGGGTGACGTGTTCGATGACGATGCGGGGTTCGCCCCCGACGATGCCCTGGACCTCGAAGCGGATGGCGCCCTGGGTGCCGGCCTCGAACTCGCCCATGGCCGGGGTGGTGACCGTGGTGTCGAGGGCGCGGCGGTCGGAGGTCTCGCGTATCTCCTCGAGTTCGGCGCCGAGGGCGCGGGCCATCATCCGGATCTGTCCGCCCCACACCATGGTCGGGACCGAGGGCATGAGCATCATCGGCTCGTAGTCCATCGGGTGCCCCATGCCGACCAGGTGGCGTACGGAGTCCGGCTGGTCGTACGTGGAGTAGTCGAAGATCTCCTGGCAGCGGATCGCTTCCACGGTGGTGCCCAGTCCGCTGAGCAGCAGTGGGAGCACGTCGTTGCCCCAGCCGGGGTCGACCCCGGAGGCGAAGAGCGAGCCGCCGCCCTCCGCGATCGCGGCGAGCACCGGATCCCGGAACTCCGGCGGGGCGCCGCGGTGGTCGTAGAGCGGGTACAGGGCGGGGCTGACCACGGCCGCGCCGGCCGCGATGGCCCGGGTGATGTCGGCGAGGGCGTCGTCGGGGCGGACGTCCCCGGACGCCGCGTACACGACGGCGGCGGGGCGGGCGGCGAGCACCGCCCCGATGTCGTCGGTGGCGGCCACCCCCAACCGGTGGCCGAGTCCGGCGAGTTCGCCCGCGTCGCGGCCGACCTTGGCGGGGTTGTGGACGATCACTGCCGTGAGTTCGAGCGCCGGGTGGGCGTCGACGGCGCGGATCGCCGCGCGGCCGACGTTGCCCGTGCCCCAGACCACCGTGGGAATCATGCGCGGAGGGTAGCGAGGGGGCGTGGAGGTGCCCAGCGTCGTGAAGGAGGTTTTTCGGACGGGGCGGCCGCGGGGCGAAGAATGGCCCCGCGGCCCGGCAGCACCCCGCCGCGTACCCTCCCGGCATGAGGAACTCGACGCTACGGGCGGTCAACCGGCTCACGGCACGTTGGGCCGCGGCCTCCGGCGGGGGCGGGGGTACGGTCTTCACCGCGCCCGGGGTCTGGCCGCTGCTCGCCCTGCTCGCGGACGGAGCGGCGGGCCCGGCCCGCGCGGAGCTGGCGGAGGCCCTCGGCATACCCGCCGAGGACGCGGCGGGAGCCGCGCGGGAGCTGCTGGCCGCGCTGGCCGGCGCACGGGGCCTGCGCGCGGCGACCGGCCTGTGGACCCGGGAGGACCTCCCCCTGGAGGCCCCCTGGGCGGCCCGCCTCCCCGAGGGCACCCGGGGCACGCTGACCGGCGACCCGGACACCGACCACAAGACGCTGGACGCGTGGGCCGCCGAGCGGACGGACGGCCTCATCGAGCGGATGCCGGTCGCGCTGCCGGATGGACCCGACGGGGTCAGGCTGGTGCTGGCCTCCGCGCTCACGCTGCGGCTGAAGTGGATCCGGCCGTTCATGGAGTGGAACCGCGAGGTGTACGAGGGCCCGTGGGCGGGCCGGCGTCTGCTCATGCTGAGCCGCGGCACGTCCCTGCTGGACCGGGTCAAGGTGGCGCACGGCCCCGCCGGTCCGGTCACGCTGCTGGAGGTGGTCGGGGACACCGGGGTGGACGTCCACCTGGTCCTGGGCGAGGCCGGCGCCCCGCCCGGCGAGGTGCTCCGTACCGGGATCGAGGCCGCCACCCGGGCGCGCCCCTCGACGGGCGCGAGCCTGCTGCCCGAGGGAAATCCCGGCCCGGGCCTGACCGTCGGAACGGCGCCCTCCGCGTCGCCGGAACCCTGGCTCGGCATCCAGACGCCCGCCTTCGAGATACGGGCGGAGCACGATCTCCTGGACCAGGCCCGGCTGTTCGGCCTGACCACGGCCTCGGACAGCGGCGCCGGGCACTTCCCGGGGATCAGCTCCGACCCCCTCGCCATCACCTCCGCGCGGCAGTCGGCGCTCGCCCGCTTCCACGCGACGGGCTTCGAAGCCGCCGCGGTGACGGCGATCGCCGCCGCCGCCGGATCCGCCATGCCCCGCCTGCGCTACCGCGTCCGCCGGGCGGAGGTGTGCTTCGACCGCCCCTTCGGCTTCCTGGCCGTGCACCGCCCCTCCCGCCTCGTCCTCGCCGCCGGCTGGATCACGGACCCGCTTCCGTCCGAGGAGGAGCGGGAGAAGACCGAGGCGGAGAAGCTGGAGGAGGAGAGGGAGTTCTGGGCGTAGGCGCCGCCAGCCGGGCGGCCAGGGCCGCCGTCTCCGCGAAGGCCGGCACGTGCCCGGCGCCGGCGCCGGGCCGCCCCGGAAACGACCGGTTCCGGGGTGGTGGCGAAAACTTCCTCCGGATAGTTGTTATCCCGGCCCCACTCGACGGTCTCCCAGTTATTGGGCATCATCGACCGCCGGTACGGACAGGGACTTCACACATGAGTACACAGCACACGGCAGAGCTGGTGGCAGCGGCCCGTGCGGGCGATCCCCGCGCGCAGGACGAGCTCGTCAGCGCCCACCTGCCGCTCGTCTACAACATCGTCGGCCGGGCCCTGAACGGGTCCTTCGACGTGGACGACGTGGTGCAGGACACCATGCTGCGGGCGCTCGACGGGCTGGGCGGCCTGCGGGCGGACGAGAGCTTCCGGTCCTGGCTGGTGGCCATCACGATGAACCGTGTACGGGCGCACTGGCAGGCCCGCAGCGGCGGTCCGGACCAGAGCGGACTGGAGGCGGCCCAGGACATCGCCGATCCCGGCGCCGACTTCGCCGACCTGACCGTCGTACGGCTCCACCTGTCCGGTCAGCGCCGCGAGACGGCCCGCGCCACGCGCTGGCTGGAGCCCGACGACCGGGCGCTGCTGTCGCTGTGGTGGCTGGAGTGCGCCGGGGAGCTGACCCGGGCCGACGTGGCTTCCGCGCTGGAGCTGACCCCGCAGCACACTGCGGTACGGGTGCAGCGGATGAAGGCGCAGCTGGAGTCGGCCCGGGTGGTGGAGCGGGCGCTGGAGACGCAGCCGCCCTGCGAGGGGCTGCGGGCGATGACGGGCACCTGGGACGGGCGGCCCTCCGCGCTGTGGCGCAAGCGAATAGCCCGGCACGCGCGCGAGTGCCTGCGCTGCTCCGGGCTGTGGAACGGGCTGGTTCCGGCGGAGGGGCTGCTGGCCGGGCTGGCGCTGGTCCCGGTGACGGCGGCGCTGCTGGAGGGCGTACGGTCCGCCGTGGCGGCCGGCTACACCCCGGCGGGCGCGGCCTTCGCCGACGCGGCGACGCAGCTCTCCCCGGTGGTGGACGCCCCGGGCCGGGCCGCCCGGCGCAAGGCCGGCGACCCCACAGACGGCCCCGACGGCCCGGGCAGCCGCGGGGCGCAGCGCAAGCGGCGCCAGAACCGGCGCCGGGCGATCGGCGGCGCGGTGGTCGCCGCGTGCGTCGCGGGCGGCGGCCTGGTCTACCTCGGCCAGCTCCCCGGTTCGCGGGGTTCCGAGGCGGGGGGCGCGCCCGCCTCCGCGCCGGCCGCCCTGTCCGCACCCGGCTCCGGCGCGCCCCAGCCGTCCGGGTCCGCCTCGGCCTCGCCCTCCGCTTCCGCGTCGGCCTCGCCCTCCCCGTCGGCGTCCGCTTCGGCCTCCCCGTCGCCCTCCGCGAGCGCCGCGAAGACCTCGGCCGCCGCTCCGACGCCGTCCAAGAGCAATCCGCCGCGCCCGGCCCCGCCCGCTCCGGCGCCCGCCCCGGCGGGGGTCGCGGGGCAGGTCATCGCCCTGGCCAACTCCGAGCGCGCCGCGGCCGGCTGCGGTCCGCTGAAGGAGGACGCGCAGCTGCGGGGCGCCGCCCAGGGGCACTCGGACGACATGGCCCGGCGGGACTTCTTCTCGCACACCAATCCCGACGGGGCCGACCCGGGGGCGCGGACGACGGCCGCCGGGTACCGCTGGTCGACGTACGGGGAGAACATCGCCAAGGGGCAGCAGACCGCGCAGGACGTGATGGATTCCTGGATGAAGAGCCCCGGTCACCGCGCCAACATCCTCAACTGCTCTTTCAAGGACATCGGCGTCGGCATCCACACGGGTTCGGGCGGCCCCTGGTGGACGCAGAACTTCGGCGCCCGGTAGACCCGCCGCCCCGCTTCCTCCTCTTTGACTCAGAATCCGGGCAAGATAGGAGCTGGAGCCGAACGGGCAGATCAGAGCGGGCGGGGTGAGGTGCATGGCGAGGAAGGAGCTGCGTCCTCATCAGCGCGAGGCCGTCGACGCCGTCGTGCGGGCCCTCCAGCTGCCCGCCACCGGCCGGGTGCCCGAGCAGGGCCTGCGGACCCAGGTGATCATGGCCACAGGGTCCGGCAAGTCCCTCGTCGCCGTGCGCTCGGCCGAGGAGCTGCGGGCGGGCCGGGTGCTCGTCCTGGTGCCCTCGCTCGACCTGCTCGTGCAGACCGTCGCGGCCTGGCGGGAGGGGGGCCGCAGCGGCAGGGCGCTCGCGGTGTGCTCGCTGCGCGGCGAGGACGTGGGGGTGCCCACCACGACCGCGCCGGCGCAGCTGGCCCGCTGGGGCTCCCGGCCGGTGGAGCGGGTGACGGTCTTCGCCACGTACGCCTCGCTCGGTCTGGGCACCATCGAGCGGGCGCACCTGGGGGGACTGCCGCCCTGGGACCTGGTCGTGGTCGACGAGGCGCACCGTACGTCCGGCCGGATCGGCAAGCCCTGGGCGGTGGTCCACGACAACACGCGGATCCCCTCCGTCCGGCGGCTGTACATGACGGCCACGCCCCGGGTGTGGCGCGACGGGGAGGAGAGCGAGGAGGCCGAGGAGCCGGAAGAGGCGGAGGAGGCCGGGGCGTACGGGCCGGAGACGGCCGGCGGCGCGGAGCCGCGGGGCCGGGGCGAGCTCGTCGCGTCGATGGAGAACGATCCGCAGGGGCCGTTCGGGGCACGCTGCTACACCCTGTCCCTGTCGGAGGCCATCGACCGGGGCATCTGCGCCCCGTACCGGGTGGTGTGCGTGGACGTCAGCGACCCCGGGTTCCAGTCGGCGGTGCTGCTGGGCGCCGACGGCCGCTCGGACCGGGTGCGCGGGATGCGGATCGCGGCGCTCCAGGCGGCGCTGGTGAAGGCGGCGGCGGATCAGGGCTTCCGGCGGACCCTGGTGTTCCACCATCTGACGAAGGAGGCCGAGGCGTTCGCGGCGGGCCTGCCGGCGGTGGCGGCCAGGCTGCGGGTGACGAGCCGCTCCGCGCTGCCGGTGTATCCGCGCACGGTGTGGGCGGACTGGCTGTGCGGACAGCACACGGCGGCCCACCGGCGCCGGGTGCTCGACGCGTTCGCCGCCGACCGGGTCGCCGACAAGGCCTTCCTGGGCAGCGTGCGCGTGCTGGGCGAGGGCGTGGACACCAAGGAGTGCGACTCGGTGTTCTGGGCCGACGTGCGCGGTTCCATGCCCGATCTGGTGCAGGCGGTGGGCCGGGCCCTGCGGATGCGGCCCGGCGAGGGCAAGGTGGCCTCCCTGGTGGTGCCGGTGCTGCTGGGGCCGGGCGAGTCACCGGAGTCGATGCTGACCTCACGGGCTTACGGGGACCTCGCGCGGCTTCTGGAGGCGCTGAGGGCGCACGACTCGAGGCTGGTCGAGGCCCTGGCACAGCCCCAGGTCCAGAGCCGGGCCGCGAAGCAGTCGGGCGAGGGTGTCTCCGCCACCGGCCCCGGGTCGGGGGCGCGGGCCCTGCTGAGCTTCTCCACCCCGCGCGATCCGGCGCTGCTGGCGGCCTTCATCCGGCTGCGCGTGCTCAATCCGGAGCACACGCAGTGGCGGCGCGGTGCGGAGGCGGCCCGGATCTACGCGGCCTCGGCCGGGGACCTGAAGGTGCCGTTCGCCTTCAAGGTGCCCGCGGACGGCGGCCGGTGGCCCGCGGGCCTGGCCGGGTTCCCGCTCGGGCAGTGGATCGCGGACGCGCGGCGCACGTACCGCAGGGGGGCGCTGGGCCGGGAGCGGACCCGGGAGCTCGAGGAGCTCGGCATGGTGTGGAGCCACTTCGACGTGGCCTTCGAGGAGGGGCTCACGGCGGCCCGGGCCTGGGCCGCCGAGCACGGGCACCTGCTGCCGCCGGTGGACGCCACCTGGCACGGGGCGCCGGTCGGGGTGTGGGCCAAGAACCAGCGGGCCGCCGCCCGCCGGGAGGGGCCCGGCGCGCTGCCGCAGGAGCGGCGGGAGGCCCTGGAGGAGATCGACCCCTCCTGGTGCCCGGCCTGGGACATCGGCTGGCAGCGGGCGTTCCGGCTGACCCGCGCCCATCTGGACGCGGGCGGCGGGATCCCGGCCGGCCCGGGCAGGGTGCTGGTCCAGGGCGAGGACCTGGGCCTGTGGGTGCGGACCCAGCGCCTCGGGTGGGAGCGCCTCGCCTGGGCGCAGCGGTGGCTGCTGGAGCACGGGCTGGGGCTGACCCCCGCCGCGGAGGCGGAGCGCCCGCCGCCGCGCCGGAGTCATGCCGCGGCGTGGTCGGAGCACCTGGAGGCGGCCCGGCGGTTCCACGCCCGCGAGGGGCACCTGCGGGTGCCGCGTACGCATGTGGAGCCGGTGGGCGCGCTGGAGCTGCGGCTCGGTTCCTGGATCGCCAACCAGCGCTCCAGGGCGGCGAAGCTGGCCCCGGAGCGGGTGGCCGCGCTGACGGCCCTGGGGATGCGCTGGCCGGCGTCCCCGTAAGCCCGCCGGTCAGTGGTGGAAGCCCGGCCGGGGTTCGGTGGCGGGGACCGGCTGTGGGGTGGCGGTGAGGTGGTCCACGGCCCGGCGCAGGTCGTCGACCAGCAGGGCGATCTGGTCGCGGGTCACCCCGTGCCGGATCAGGACGCGCTGGATGACGGTGTCCTGCCGGTCGGCCGGCAGCGGGTACGAGGGCACCTGCCAGCCCCGCATCCGCAGCCGGTCGGAGAGGTCGTAGAGGCTGAAGCCGGCCCCGGCCGGGTCGGTGAGCGTGTAGGAGACGGCGGGCAGGGCGCCCCGGCCGTCGTAGAGCAGGCTGAAGGGCCCGAGGCCGGCGATCTGCCGGGCCAGGTACTGGGCGGTGTCGGCGCAGGCCTGCTGGACGCGCCGGTAGCCGCCCCGGCCCAGGCGCAGGAAGAGGTAGTACTGGGCGATGACCTCGCCGCCGGGGCGGGAGAAGTTGAGGGCGAAGGTGGGCATGTCGCCGCCCAGGTAGTCCACGTCGAAGACGAGTTCGGCGGGGAGCAGGTCGGCGGTGCGCCACACGATCCAGCCGACGCCCAGCGGCGCCAGCCCGTACTTGTGCCCGGAGGTGTTGACGGAGGCGACGCGCGGCAGCCGGAAGTCCCAGACCACGTCGGGGTGGAGGAAGGGGGCGACGAAGCCTCCGCTCGCGGCGTCCACGTGGACGGGGACGTCCCAGCCGTGCTCGGCCTGGATCCGGTCGAGGGCGGCGGCGATCTCGGCGACGGGTTCGTAGTCGCAGGTGTAGGTGACGCCGAGGATGGCGACGACCCCGATGGTGTTCTCGTCGACGTGGGCGGCGAGCTGGTGGGGGCGCAGTCCGGTGGCTCCGGGCTCCAGGGGGACCTGGCGCAGCTCGACGTCGAAGTAGCGCGCGAACTTCTCCCAGCAGATCTGGACCGGGCCGCACACCAGGTTGGGGCGGTCGGCCGGTTTGCCCTCGGCGCGGCGGCGGGCGCGCCAGCGCCATTTGAGGGCGAGGCCGCCGAGCATGGCGGCCTCGCTGGAGCCCGTGGTGGAGCAGCCGGTCGCGACATGGCCGGGCGGGGCGTTCCAGAGGTCGGCCAGGATGTTGACGCAGCGGGCCTCGATCTCGGCGGTCTGCGGGTACTCGTCCTTGTCGATCATGTTCTTGTCGAGGCACTCGTTCATCAGGCGGTGCACGCCGTCGTCCGACCAGGTGGTGCAGAAGGTGGCCAGGTTCTGGGCGGCGTTGCCGTCGAGGAGCAGCTCGTTGTGCAGGAGCGAGTAGACCACCTCGGAGGGCGAGTGGTCCTCGGGCATCCGGTACTTGGGGAGGATCGTGCCGCTCAGGGCGGACGCGAACACGTCCGTCTCGGCGTCCCGGGCGTGCGTGTCCTTCGTCTGATGAAGAGCCATATCGGGACTATAGGGGCAAATCACCGCTCGGGGCGGCTCCAGAAGCCCTCGAGAACCGGTCGGGCGAACCCGTTTCCGGCACACCTTCCGGCCGAGTCTGGGGTGTGATCCCCTTCATCGACCCCCCACTCCGCCGAAAAAATTACTGCCCAGTAGGATTTCCTCCGCAGATCTTCCGGTCCGGGCCACTGGAGCTGGTCCGGACCGGAAGATCATTTAATTGGTTCTACATAGAACTTATCCGCCGATGTCCGGATAGCGGTCAACTGTCGTGCGGGCCCTGATAGTTCTTCCGCCATGAACACGATCACCCGTCGGCAGGCCTTGGGCACCACTGCCGGCGCACTCACCGTCCTCGGCATCGCGGGCGCCACCGCGCACGCTGCCGCCACCGACTCCCGGGCTGCCACCACTCCGGCCGGCACCGTCGACGAGGTGTACCAGGGCCGCCGTATCCAGATATCCACCGCGACCGGCGGCGGCCACCACGGTGGCCACCACGGCGGAGCCGGGATGCCGACCGTCCGCATAGACGGCCGCGAGCTGCACGTCATGCGCAACGCCGACGGCACCTGGATCAGCGTGGTCAACCATTACGAGACCTTCGCCGACCCCACCACGCTGGCCCGCGCCGCCGTGCGCGAGCTCCAGGGCTCCCAGCTCGCCCCGATGCAGATGGGAGGCACGGCATGACCGTCCGCAAGAACCAGGCCGCGCTGAGCGCCGAGGAGAAGCGCGCCTTCACCAACGCTCTGCTCGAGCTCAAGCGCACCGGGCGCTACGACCGGTTCGTCACCACCCACAACGGCTTCATCATGAGCGACACCGACTCGGGCGACCGGGTGGGCCACCGCTCCCCCTCCTTCCTCCCCTGGCACCGCCGCTTTCTGCTCGAGTTCGAGGCGGCTCTGCAGGCGGTGGACAAGAGCGTTTCGATCCCGTACTGGGACTGGACCGCCGACCGCACCACCCGCTCCTCCCTCTGGGCCGCCGACTTCCTCGGCGGCACCGGACGCGCCCGCGACGGGCAGGTGACGGACGGCCCGTTCGCCTACGCGACGGGCAAGTGGGAGGTGGCCGTACGGGTCGACGGCCGCTCCTACCTGCGGCGCGCGCTCGGCGAGGGCGTCGCCCAGCTGCCGACGCGGGCCGAGGTGGACGCCGTACTGGCCATGCCGGTCTACGACATGGCCCCCTGGAACAGCTCCTCGAACGGCTTCCGCAACAACCTGGAGGGCTGGCGCGGCGCCAACCTCCACAACCGGGTGCACGTGTGGGTCGGCGGCCAGATGGCCACCGGGGTCTCCCCCAACGACCCGGTGTTCTGGATGCACCACGCCTTCGTGGACAAGCTGTGGTCCGACTGGCAGGCGAAGAACCCGAACTCCACCTACCTGCCGGCCGCGGGCACGGCGAACGTGGTGGACCTGCGCGACACGATGCGGCCGTGGAACGACGTCACCCCGGCCGACATGCTCGACCACCGCAAGTTCTACACCTTCGACACCGAGCCCGCCGCCGCCAGCCAGCGGTAGTGCAGTTCGGGGCGGCCGACCTGGCCGTACCGGGGGGTGCGGTCCGCGCGGCCGGTGTCCACCAGGTGTTCCAGGTACCGGCGGGCGGTGATCCGCGAGATCCCGGCCGCCCCGGCCGCCCCGGCGGCGGTCAGCCCCTCGGGCGCCGCCCGCAGCAGCGCCGCGACCCGGTCCAGGGTCGGGGCGCTGAGGCCTTTGGGCAGTTCCGCCGGGCCGGGCGCGCGCAGTGCGGCGAGCGCCCGGTCCACGTCGTCCTGGCCCGCCGCCTCGCCGGCCGCCGCGCGGAACTCGGCGTAGCGCAGCAGCCGTTCGCGCAGGGTGGGGAACGCGAAGGGCTTCAGTACGTACTGCACGACGCCCAGCGACACGCTCTCGCGGACCATGGCCAGGTCCCGCGCCGAGGTCACCGCGATCACGTCGACGGGATGCCCGGCCGCCCGCAGTCCGCGCGCGAAGCGCAGCCCGTGGCCGTCGGGCAGGGTGAGGTCGAGCAGCAGCAGGTCCACCCGGGTGCGCTCCAGCACCCGGGTGGCCTCGGCCAGGGAGTGGACGGCCGCCACGGCCGTGAAGCCGGGCACCCGGCCGACGTAGAGCGCGTGCGCGTCGGCGGCGACGGGGTCGTCCTCGACCACCAGCACCCGCACCTCGGCGCTCATGCCGCCCCGCCCGCGGCGGGCCGGCCGCACACCCCGTGCTCCCCGCCCGCGGCACCGGAAAGCCCGGCGCCGCCCCCGGCGGGATCCGGCGGAAACGGCAGTCGTACGGTGAACCGCGCGCCGCCCTCGGCGACCCCGGCGGCGTCCACCGCGCCGCCGTGCCGCAGGGCCACCTGACGGACCAGGGCCAGGCCCAGGCCGCGCCCCTCCCCCTTGCCGGACCAGCCGCGCCGGAAGACGTCCGCCCCGTCGGGCAGCCCGGGGCCGTTGTCCGCGACCCGCAGCAGCAGCCCGCCCGCGTCCCGGCGCACGGTGACGGTGATCCGCCCGCCGGGCACGCCCGTCAGGGCGTCGAGGGCGTTGTCGACGAGGTTGCCGAGCACGGTGACCAGGTCCCGGGCGGGCGGCAGCCCCGGCCCCGCCTCGATCGCCCCGCTGTCCGGGGTGACGACCAGCTCGATGCCCCGCTCGTGCGCCTGGGCGGCCTTGCCGAGCAGCAGCGCGACCAGCACCGGCTCCCCCACGGCGGTGACGACCTCGTCGGTCAGGGCCTGGGCCAGCTCCAGTTCGGCGGTCGCGAAGTCCACCGCCTCCTCGCTGCGGCCCAGTTCGATGAGGGAGACCACCGTGTGCAGCCGGTTGGCCGCCTCGTGGGCCTGGGAGCGCAGGGCCTGGGTGAAACCGCGCTCGTGGTCCAGCTCCCCGGTGAGGGCCTGGAGTTCGGTGTGGTCCCGCAGGGTGACCACGGTGCCGCGGCGGCCGCCGCCGGCCACCGGCGAGCTGTTGACGACGAGCACCCGCTCGCTGGTCAGGTGCACCTCGTCGACCCGGGGCCGGTCGGCGAGCAGGGCCCCGGTGAGCGGGGCGGGCAGGCCGAGGTCGGCGACGCCGCTGCCGGTGACCTCCCCGCGCAGGCCGAGGAGTTCGCGGCCGGCGTCGTTGATGAGGGTGATCCTGCGGTGGCCGTCGAGCATCAGCAGCCCCTCCCGGACCCCGTGCAGGGCCGCCTGGTGGTAGTCGTACATCCGGCTGAGCTCGGCGGCGTTCATGCCGTGGGTGTGGCGGCGCAGCCGGGCGTTGACCACGTACGTACCCACCGCGCCGAGGGCCAGCGCCCCGGCGGCCACCCAGGCGAGGGCGGAGAGCTGCTCCGCGAGGCGGTCGCTGATGGCGCGGACGGTGATCCCGGCGCTGACCATGCCGACGACGGCGTCGTCCGCGTCCCTGAGCGGGGTGACCACGCGGATGGAGGGGCCGAGGGTGCCGGTGTAGGTCTCGCTGAAGGTCTCGCCGCGCAGGGCCGGGGCGGTGTTGCCGAGGAAGCGCTCGCCGATGCGGCGCGGGTCGGGGTGGGTCCAGCGCTTCCCGTCGGGGGCCATGATCGTCACGAAGTCCACGCCCGAGTCGGTGCGCACCCGCTCGGCGTAGGGCTGGAGCGCGGCCGACGGATCAGCCCCGCGCGCGCCGGCCCGTACGGCCTCTCGCACGGAGGGCGAGTCCGCGACGGCCCGGGCCACCGCTCCGGCCTGCCGCCGGGCGGCGTCCTCGGCCTGGCCGCGGGCGGCCGCGTACGCGAAGACCGCGCATCCGGCGACGACGAGCGCGACCAGCAGGACCTGCATGGCGAACAGCTGGCCGGCGAGGCTGCGGGGCGGTCGGGGGAAGCGGAACATGGCGCTCAGTGTGCACCCGGCCGTGAACTCAATGAACGCAAGGGTGACCGGGGTCACAGGGTGGGCGATGGTCTCCCGGAACGCATTCACCACCAGGAGGCGACGTGGCCGCCAGACGCGACAGAACCCATTACCTCTACATCGCGGTGATCGCCGCGGTACTGCTCGGCATCGCCGTCGGCTTCGCCGCACCGGGCGTGGCCGTGGAGCTCAAACCCCTGGGCACCGGCTTCGTCAACCTCATCAAGATGATGATCTCACCCGTGATCTTCTGCACGATCGTGCTGGGGATCGGATCGGTCCGCAAGGCCGCCAAGGTGGGCGCGGTGGGCGGGCTCGCCCTCGGCTACTTCATGGTGATGTCCACGGTGGCGCTGGCCATCGGGCTGCTGGTGGGGAACCTGCTCGAGCCGGGCAGCGGGCTGCACCTGACCGAGGCCGCGGCCAAGGCCGGCGAGGCGCAGGCCAAGGCGGGCGGGGCGGAGAGCACCCCCGAGTTCCTGCTGGGGATCATCCCGACCACCCTGGTCTCCGCCTTCACCGGGGGCGAGGTGCTCCAGACGCTGTTGGTGGCGCTGCTGTGCGGATTCGCGCTCCAGGCCATGGGCACGGCGGGCGAGCCGGTGCTGCGCGGGATCGGGCACGTGCAGAAGATGGTGTTCCGGGTACTGGCGATGATCATGTGGGCGGCGCCCGTCGGCGCCTTCGGGGCGATCGCGGCGGTGGTCGGGGCGACCGGGATCGACGCGCTGAAGTCCCTCGCCGTCATCATGATCGGCTTCTACACGACCTGTCTGCTCTTCGTCTTCGTGGTGCTGGGCACGCTGCTGCGGGTCTGTACGGGCGTCAGCGTCTTCGCGCTGCTGCGCTACCTGGGCCGGGAGTTCCTGCTGATCCTGTCGACCTCCTCCTCGGAGTCGGCGCTGCCGAGGCTGATCGCGAAGATGGAGCACCTGGGCGTGTCCCGGCCGGTCACCGGCATCACCGTGCCGACCGGCTACTCGTTCAACCTGGACGGGACCGCGATCTACCTGACGATGTCCTCCCTGTTCGTCGCCGAGGCGATGGGCAAACCGCTCGCGCTCGGCGAGCAGATCTCGCTGCTGCTGTTCATGATCGTGGCCTCGAAGGGCGCGGCCGGGGTCACCGGCGCCGGGCTGGCCACCCTGGCGGGCGGCCTCCAGTCGCACCGGCCCGAACTGGTCGACGGGGTGGGCCTGATCGTCGGGATCGACCGCTTCATGAGCGAGGCGCGGGCGCTGACGAACTTCGCGGGCAACGCCGTCGCGACCGTCCTGATCGGGACGTGGACCAAGGAGTTCGACCGCGAGCGGGCCACGGAGGTCCTCGCGGGACGCCTGCCCTTCGACGAGGCCACGCTGGTGGACGACGGGCACGCGGCGGCCCCCGAGCCGGCCGCGCCGACCGTGCCCGGCCCCACGGCCGACCCCGCGGCCGGCCCCAAGGACGGTGTGCCGGTGTAGCCGGCGCACCCCGAGGACCCGGCCGGGCAGGGCTCGCCCCCACGGTGCCCAGCCCGGCCGGTGTCCCGCACCAAAGGCTGACGAACGACCACGAACCGATGTTTTTAGCCATGTGATCTTCAACTCTGCTGCGGGGAAAGGTACTTCCCTACGGGGCGGCGCGTCTGACATCTTGCGTCCACCACTCGTTTCGTACGGCCCGGTAGGTGTCACCAGCACCACCGGGTCATCGGAGGACGCATTGATACCCCACATATCCAGCCGACCTCGACGTGCGCTCGTGCTGGCGGCCGCCCTGGGCGCCGCCCTCACCTTCGGAGCTCCCGCCGCGCTCGCCGGCACCGCTCCCGTCGGCCCCTCGGGCTCGCCCGCGGCTTCCGCCCCGTCGGCGGCCCCCAAGGCTGCGGCCCCGGCTTCCCAGAGTGCGACCTGGGCTGCCGGCACCCGCGCCTACCTCGTGATCACCGCCCCCGGTGACAGCTCGGCGGTGCGCTCGGCCGTGACCGCCAACGGCGGCACGGTCTTCTCGTACTACGACGCCATCGGCGTGATCGTCGCCCACTCGGCCTCCGGTAGCTTCGCCACGACGATGCGCGGCGTGAGCGGGGTCCAGAAGGTCGGCGCCACCCGCACCTCGGACGTCCCGGCCGACGCCTACAACCCGGCGCTGCCCGCCAACCCGGCCCAGTCGACGACCCCGACCGGCGAGCCGGTCCGCGCCGACATGAGCCAAATCAAGGCGGACCAGGCCTGGGCCGTCAACGCCGGTTCCGCCGCCGTCAAGGTCGGCATCCTCGACACCGGTGTCGACGACCAGCACCAGGACCTCGCGCCGAACTTCAACGCCGCCGACTCGGTCTCCTGCGCCTACGGCAAGACCGACACCCGCGCCGGCGCCTGGCGCGACGTCGGCGACCACGGCACGCACGTCGCCGGCACGGTGGCCGCCGCCAAGAACGGCAAGGGCGCCATCGGCGTGGCCCCGGGCGTGAAGATCTCCTCGGTCCGCATCGCCGAGCCGAACACCTCGCTCTTCTTCGCCGAGAACACCATCTGCGGGTTCGTGTGGGCCGGTGACCACGGCTTCAAGGTCACCAACAACAGCTACTACACCGACCCGTGGCAGTTCAACTGCCCGGACAACCTCGACCAGGCCGCCATCATCGAGGGCGTCAACCGCGCCCAGGCGTACGCCGAGGGCAAGGGCTCGCTCCAGATCGCCGCGGCGGGCAACGAGAACTACGACCTCGCCCACAAGACGACCGACACGGCGAGCCCCAACGACTCGACCCCGGTCACGCGCACCATCACCAACGCCTGCGTCGACATCCCGACCGAACTCCCGGGCGTGGTCACGGTCGCGGCGAACGGCACCGGCACCACCAAGGCCTCGTTCTCCAACTTCGGCCAGGGCGTCATCGACGTCGCGGCCCCGGGCAGCGACGTCTACTCCACCCTGCCGGGCGGCAAGTACGGCTCCAAGAGCGGTACCTCGATGGCCAGCCCGCACGTCGCGGGTGTCGCCGCGCTCATGGCGAGCGCCAACCCGGGCATCACCCCGGCGCAGATGCGCGACAAGCTGGCCACCCAGGCCAACGACATCGCCTGCCCGTCGGACAGCCGCTGCACCGGGACCGCGGCCAACAACGCCTTCTTCGGTGAGGGCCAGGTCGACGCCCTGAAGGCGGTCGGCGGCTCCACCCCGCCCGTCGGCAAGTACTTCGAGAACACCGCCGACTTCGCGATCGGCGACAACACGACGGTGGAGAGCCCCATCACCGTCAGCGGGGTGACCGGCAACGCTCCGGCCACCCTCAAGGTGGGCGTGACCATCGCGCACACCTACATCGGTGACCTGAAGGTCGACCTGATCGCCCCCGACGGCACCGTCTACACGGTCCACAACCGGGCCGGCGGCAGCACGGACAACATCGGCCAGACCTACACCGTCAACGCCTCCTCCGAGGTGGCGAACGGCACCTGGAAGCTGCGCGTGAACGACAACGCGGGCGGCGACACCGGCAAGATCGACGCCTGGAACCTGACCTTCTAGGTCCGGCCCGCCGAAGCAGTTCCGGCCGCCGGGGAGCAGGTCACCACCTGCTCCCCGGCGGCCTCCTGCCTTTCCCTACCGGGTGCGCAGGACGCAGTCCCCGCAGAGCCCGCCGCCGGGCACCTGGTAGTAGAGGCAGCAGCTGCGCCGTACGAAGGCCACCCCGAGGCCCTCCTCGTGGATGAAGGTGCCGGTGCCGGCCAGGGCCCCGCCGTCGGCGAGGAGGGCACCGGCCAGCTCCACGGCCGTCCGGCCGGCCTCGGGCGATACCCGGTCGAGCAGCACCCGCAGGGCCCCGACCAGCCCGGAGGCGGCGTTGCCGCGCAGCACCTTCGCCGACACCCCGTACGGCTGCCGCAGGGCGCCGTCCAGCCGGGCGAGGTTCCCGAGGACGCTCTCCCCGAGGGCCCCGGCGGGCAGGTCCGCCGGCTCGGGGAGCCACAGCTCCAGCGAGCCCCGCTCGGGCAGCCGCCACCACACCCGGTCCGGGTCCAGGTCCGGCACCCGGCCGGACAGGGCGGCGCAGCCGAGCCCGAGCGACCACAGCCGGGAGGCGATCCCGAACTGCGCGGTCGAGGCCGCCACCCGGCCCGGCCCGCTCCCGGTCCGGCGGCCCACCTCGGCGACGTACGGGGCGAGGTGCTCCCCGTACAGCTCCGCGAGCGGCCGGAAGCCCGGTCCGGGCGGTTCCGGCCCGTACGGCACGGAGAAGAAGGGCCCGACGGCGGCCAGCCTGCGCAGTACGTCGTCCATGTCCATCCCCGGATGATCTCAGGCGCCGCTGCGTGCGGGGACCCCGGTGCGGGCCGACTCCGCCCTGCGGGCCGCCGGCCCCATCGCGCAGGAGGCCGCCAGCAGCAGGCCGCCGAGCAGCAGCCAGCCGGGGATCCCCCACAGCAGGAGCAGCCCGGTCAGCAGCAGCGGCCCCAGGGTGCGGGCCAGGGGCACACCGGTGCCGAAGAAGCCCTGGTACTGCCCGATCCGCTCGGCGGGGGCCAGCGAGAAGCCGATCTGCCAGGACCCGGCCGACTGCCGCATCTCGGCGTCCGCCTGGAGCGCGGCGCCCGCCACGAGCAGCGCGGCCGCGGCCCACCCGGCGCCGGGCAGCGCCGAGGCGGCGAACACCGCGCACGAGGCGGCCGTGACCAGCCCGGACCGGCGCAGGGCCCGTCCGGCGCTGTCCAGGTCGGTGACGGGCCGGGCCGTCCGCACCTGGAACAGCATCACGGCGAGAGTGTTGAGCACGAACAGCGCCGACACCAGCCAGCCCGGGGCCCGCGTGCGCTCCACGATCCACAGCGGCACGGCCAGGCTCAGCAGCGGCATCCGCAGCAGCAGGACCGCGTTCAGCAGGGTGACCAGGGCGTACGGCCGGTCGCGCAGGACCGCCAGCCGCGGCTCCCCGACCGGCCGCCGCCCGGCGGGCGCCACGACGGGCAGCCCCAGCAGGACGGCGGCGCAGACCACGAAGCCCGCCGCGTCGAGGGCGAACACCACCAGGTAGGCCCCCTCCGTGCCGGAGCCCAGCGCCAGCCCGCCCAGGGCCGCGCCCAGCGCCAGCCCGGCGTTGAGCGTGGACTGGAGGTGGGCCAGCACCCCCGTCCGCTGCCCGGTCTCCACCAGTCCGGCGAGCAGCGCCTGCCGGGCGGCGGCGAGCCCGCACTGGGAGACCGCGTAGAGGACCACCGCGCACAGGAAGGCCCCGTAGGAACGGACGAAGAGGAAGGAGGCCACCGAGGCGGCGGTGGCCAGCGCCAGCAGCACCGAGGTGCCGCGCGGTCCCCGCCGGTCCGCGAGGGCCCCCAGCGGGACCCCCGCGACCGAGCCGACCGCCCAGGCCACGGTCAGGCCGAGTCCGATCCGGGCGGGCGAGAGCCCCACGACGCTCGTGAAGAAGAGCGCGGAGCACACGTAGTAGGCGCCGTCGCCGACGGAGTTGGCCAGCTGGGCGGCGGCCAGGCGGCGCGGGGGCCCGGGCGGGGGCAGGAACCGTATCGTCACCGGCCCATTGCACCAGCGGGGCGGCCCGCCCCGGTGGTCCAATCCGCGGTGTGCCGGGTGGGCCACCTCGGCCGTCTCCCACCCGGCGGCGGGCTGGTTCAGAGGCTGCCGAGGAACTCCAGCAGGGCCCGGTTGAAGGCCTCGGGCTGCTCCACGCCCGGCAGGTGCCCGGCCCGCTCGATCACCGTGAGCCGCGCGTGCGGTGCGAGCGCGCACATGGCCTCGGCCTCGGCGACCGGGGTGTAGGCGTCGTCGGCGCCGACGAGCACCAGACAGGGCACCTGCGCGGGCAGCCCGGCGAGCACGGGCCGGTAGTCGGGCCGCTCGGCCCGTCCGCGCAGGGCCGCCGCGGCGCCCTTGGGGTCGGTGGCGCACATCATGGCGGTGACCCGGGCGGCGGCCTCCGGCTGGCCGGTCACGTTGTAGGGCGCCAGCATCTTGTCAATGACCTCTTCGGTGTACGGACGCATACCCTCCGCAAGGAGTCGCCCGGCGAGCTCCCTGCGGAACTTCCTGCCGTCCTCGGTCTCCGGGACGGGGGAGGTGTCGGAGAGCACGAGGGCCCTTACCAGACCCGGGTGGCGCAACCGGAGCTCGAGTGCGATCTGCCCGCCCATGGACACTCCGCCGACGACCGCCTGTTCGATGCCCAGGCGCTCGAGCAGAGCGGCCAGGTCGTCGGCGAAGTCCGCAAGCAGGGTCCGCTCCCCGACCGCCGGGTTCTCCCCGTATCCGCGCAGGTCAGGGGCTATGACCCGGTAGCCGGCGGCGGTCAGGGCCGCCGTCTGGGGAGCCCACATGGACCGGTTGAACGGGTGTCCGTGGATCAGGATCACGGGCTCCGCGCCCCGGGGACCGAGATCGTCGAAAATCGATGCCGCGCCATTGCCAAATTGGGGGTTCATGAGAGGACTTTAAGGGGCTACATTGAGCCACTCGCGTTCACCTGACAGCCCGTTGCCTTTCACCCGTGTTTTGCACTGGGGGCGACGTCAGAGACGCAGACTGTGCAACCACCCCACCGCCCAGAAGGACCGAAGGCTCCGTGCCCGTACCCGTACTCCTCGCCGGCCGCTCCGTGCGGCTCGAGCCCCTCGCCCCCCACCACACCGAGGCCCTGGCCGAGGCCGGGGCCGAGGATCGTACGACTTACGCCTTCACTCCCGTGCCGCACGGGTTGCAGGCGTCCCACGAGTACATCGACCGTGCCCTCTCCGATCAGGCAGCGGGTCGATCGCTTGCGTTCGCCGTGGTCAGAGCCACGGACGGGCGGGTGGTCGGATCGACCCGGTTCCTGGAACTCGACTACTGGCAGGGGCCGCTGGTGTGGCCCGCCGTGCCGGGGGTCCCCTTCGGTGATCCGGCGACCGCCATCCCCGACGCGGCCGAGATCGGGAACACCTGGCTGTCCCCGGGCGCCCAGGGCACCGGCATCAACACCGAGGCGAAGCTGCTCATGCTGCGCCACGCCTTCGAGACCTGGGGCGTGCGCCGGATCTCGCTGCGCGCGGACGCCCGCAACGGCCGCTCCCGTGCCGCGATGGAACGTCTCGGCTTCACCTGCGAGGGGGTCCGCCGGGCCCATTCGCGGGGGCTGGACGGAGCGGTGCGCAGTACGGCCTTCTACTCGGTCCTCGACGAGGAGTGGCCCACCGTGCGCTCGGTCATCGAACTGCGGCTCTCCAATGCCGCGCCCCGCAGGCGGCGACGCCGGACGCTGATTCCGGCGTAACGGTCCTGCTGCGCCCCCGCCCGGCCCCCGCCCGGCCTTCCCCGCTGTTCAGCCGAGGAAGGCCGGGGCGAGGGCCGAGGCCGTGAGCCGGGCCGGGGCGCCGCCGCCGTCGGCCGGCAGCGAGTACAGGTCCGCGCCGAAGTCGCCCGGCAGGGAGTAGACGACGGTCCGGTCCCCGCTCCACACCACCTGGTCGTCCACGCTGCGCTCCTCGGCGAGCGGGGTCTCCGCCATCGAGGCCAGGTCCAGGACGTGCAGCCGCCACGGCGCCTCGGCGGGCAGGCCGGGCACCCGCTTCTTGAACACCAGCCGGGTCCCGTCGGGGGACAGCGAGGGGCACTCCAGGTTCTCCCGCAGCGTGGTGACCGTGCGCTCGGCCAGGTCCCCGCGCACGAGGTGGGTCCGGCCGCCGGTGGAGAGGGTCGCGTAGAAGGTCCGCTCGTCGGCGGCGAAGGTCACCCCCCAGAAGTTCACGTCGGCGTTGCGGTACTCCTTGCCGTCCTTGCGGATCGTGAAGTCCTCGAGGGAGGCGTCGAGCTTCCCGGTGCGCAGGTCGAGCAGCGAGGTCCGGGTGGAGAAGTCGGTGCCGGCGTACGAGTCCCCGCCCACGAAGACCGTCCACGCCACGAGGTGCCCGCCGGGCGAGACCCGGGCGCGGGTCGGTATCCCGGCGAGCGGGTGCGCCGCGACCTCCTCGAGGCCGGCGTCGAGGACGACGGCCCGGTAGCCCTCCTGTACCCCGCCCTTGTCGGCCCGGAGGCAGATCCCGGTGCCGGCCGCCGCGTGGAAGCGCAGGCAGCTGACCCCGGAGGCGGTGCGGGGACCCTCGGGCGCGGCGGCCGGGACGGTGGCGAGCTCGTCCCGGTGCGGGCCCCAGGCCATGTTCCGGAAGACGATCCGGCGGCCGTCGCCGCCCGGGGCGAGGGAGACCGCGCCCCGGGTGACCTGCGGCCCTCCCGCGCGGGCCTGGTTCTTCTCCTCGGCCCGCGAGGAGGCGCGCACCACGGCGAGCACCCCGACGGCGGCGAGCAGGAGGACGGCGGTGACCAGGATCAGGATCCGTCGCTTGAGGGTCATGGCGGCCTTTCGGAGAAGGATGGTCACGCCTCGGCGGCCGCGGCCCGGGGCACGGCGGACGCACCATACCCAGTGGCATGTGCATGAGCCAGGGATGCTTGGATGACTGCACGGGAACACAGGGACCACTGCGAGTGACGGGGTAATGACCTTCCCTACGGAATCCCAAGAGAAGTAAAAATAAGGAACCCCGCAGCGCTTTCGTTCATCATTCGAACGGAAGCAGACCATCCCCAAACGGGGCAGCAACAGCCGGAGAGCCACCGCACATGTCGTACGAACCCGAGCCGCCGTACCGGCGGGAGGGGCAGCAGCCCCCTTACGGTCAGCAGCAAGGCCGACAGCAGGGCCCGCCGCCGTACGCCCCCCAGGGCCGGCCCCAGCCGCCCCGGCCCCCGCAGCAGGGCTACGACCAGCCCACGCAGGCGCAGCCCCGTTACGAGCAGCCGGACTACGGGCAGCAGCGGCACGAGCAGCCGCGCTACGACCAGCCCCACTACGACCAGCCGCCGTACGGCCACTCGCAGCCGCCCTACGGCGAGGAGCCGCGCCGCAAGTCCAAGGCCAAGCGCTGGATCATCGCGGGCGTGACGGTCCTGGCCCTCGGCGGCATCGCCGCGGGTGTGATGGCCTACTTCGAGATACCCCCCTTCACCGACAAGGGCGAGTCCGTCTCCTTCGGGCAGACCCCCGGCGGCGACAAGGCCGGCGCGGCCAAGCCCGCGGCGAACTCGAAGATGCTGATGCCCACGGGCCCGAAGACCGACTTCAAGAACTCGCAGACCCTGAGCGACGGCACGCACGTGGGCGTCGCCACCGTGACCGGCAAGAAGTCCGGCTTCACCGGCAAGGTCTGGGTGTGGGCGCCCAAGGAGTACAACGACCCGCAGTTCGCCAAGAGCGGCTTCCCGGTCATGATCGCCCTGCCGGGCGGCCCCGGTTTCCCGAACAACTACTGGATGGACCCCGGCATGGGCCTCCAGACCAGCATCAGCAAGTGGTACGGCGAGGGCAAGAGCAAGCCCTTCATCGTCGTCATGCCCGTGCTGAACCCGGCGCCGGACGACAAGGGCATCTACTGGGACGGCTCCGACATCCCCGGCCAGCCCAAGATGGGCACCTGGCTGACCGAGGACGTCCCGGACCTGGTGCGGGAGAACTTCCGCACCATCAAGTCGCGTGACGGCTGGGCCTTCATGGGCTCCTCCACCGGCGGCTTCGCGGGCCTGAAGGCCGTGCTGAAGCACCCGGACAAGTTCAAGGCCGTGATCGCCTCCGGCCCGGACATCGTCCCGGACTCCCCCCTGTGGAAGGGCTACGACAAGGAGAAGGCCGAGAACAACCCGGAGGTGCTCGCCAAGCAGCTGATCGACAAGAAGGGCCTGGACGTCTACCTGGCCTTCCAGGTCGGCGACAACGAGAACAACAAGCACACGCTGCCGGACGTGCAGAAGTTCGTCTCGACCTACACCAAGGGTCCGGTCCACACCACCCTGAGAGTGATCCCGGGCGGCCAGCACAACGCCAAGACCTACGTGCCGAACATGGGCGAGGGCCCGATCCAGTTCATCAGCAAGGTCATGGAAGGACCAGTGGAGTAACAGCCTCCGCGCCCCGCGCTTCCTCCGGCTCCGGCCCGTCGAACACCTTCGGCGGGCCGTTGCCGTCCCAGGGCTCCCAGCCGGGGTCCCCGCTGACCGCGAAGCGGACCCAGGCCCCGTGCATCTCGTCGGCCAGCGCCTGCGGGGCGTCCGGCCCGGCCAGCCAGGAGGACTCCGGCACCCCGAGGGTGTCGAAGACGAAACCCAGCTCCAGGGCGTGGCAGGCACCGAGGCCCGGTACGCCGCTGGGCCAGCGGAACTCGTAGAGGTGGCTCGGGGCGCCGCGCCGGGCCCCGGCGAGCCGCCGCAGCGGATCGCGCAGCAGCCGGTCGGTGATCAGGTGCCCGGCGAGGTCGGCCGGGCCGGCCTGCGGCAGCGCGGCCCGCAACGCCCGTACGGCGGCCCGGTCCTTGCCGCTGCGCAGCCGGGCCAGGGCCACGGCCGCCGGGCCGAGCCGGTCCAGCAGCCGCGCCCCGCCGGTGGGCGCGAGCCAGAGCCGGTGTTCCTGGGCGGTCCAGCCCAGCAGCAGCGGCACCTGCGAGGCCGCGGCCGCCTCCAGCGGGTCGGCGGGGAGCGTGCCGGGGTCGGTGACCAGCCCGAAGGCGGGACCGCCGAGCACCGGGGAGGAGCGCCGCGCCGCGGCAGCCTGGGCCGCGAGCAGCGCGGGCAGGCCGGCCGCCGCGAAGGCCCGCGCGGTGGCGGGCACCTTCAGCAGCGCGGCCATCCGCCGCACCATCGTGCGGACCCCGTCGCGCGGCAGCGCCTCGGGGGCGCCGCTCTGCAGGACGGCCCGGGCGAAGAGGCCGGCGGCGCGGGGCGCGGCGAGCAGGGCGCCGACGCTGATGGCGCCGGCGGATTCCCCGAAGACGGTGACCCGGGCGGGGTCGCCGCCGAAGGCTGCGATGTTGTCCCGTACCCATTCGAGGGCGGCGATCTGGTCGAGGAGGCCCCGGTTGGCGGGCGCGTCGGGGAAGAGCCCGTAACCGAGGACGCCGAGCCGGAAATTGACCGAGACGAGCACGACCCCGTCGCGGGCGAAGGCCGATCCGTCGTAGACCGGGACGGCGGAGGAGCCCCGGGTGTGGGCGCCGCCGTGGAACCAGACCATCACGGGCAGCCCGGCCGCGGGCGCCGGGTCCGGGGTCCAGACGTTCAGGTTCAGGCAGTCCTCGCCGGGGACCTCCGGATCGGCCAGCAGCGCCGCGAAGGTCTGCGGGTAGGGCACCTTGGGCGCGGTGGGCCCGAACGCCCCTGCGTCGCGTACGCCGTCCCAGGCGGCCGGGGGCCGTGGCGCGGCGAAGCGGCGGTCTCCGACGGGCGGGGCGGCGTAGGGGATGCCGCGGAAGACGGCGGTCCCGCCCTCCCACCGGCCCTCCACCGTGCCGTGTCCGGCGGCGGCCCGGGGCCGGCGGTCGCCCGCTGCGCTCATCTGTGCCCTCCTCACCAGGGTGCTGCGAGGCACCGTCGCACAGGCGTCCACGGCGTGACAAGACGTGGCCGGCCGGCGCGGACCGGCAGCGGGCGGGCCCGGGAGTGGCGCTTCCGCGGCCGGGAACGGTCACTCGGATGCCGACGTACTTCGGCTCTGTCCGTTTTCGTGTCACCCAGTAGCCGAACGGGCCGTGACCACTCGGCGCCCGCCGCGTTGTACGCCATGTCACAAGCCGCAGAAATGCGGCGCCCCACATCTCATGAGGAGATCTTGATGTCGCGTATCGCGAAGGCATTCGCCATCACCGCTGTGGCGGGCAGCGCCGTCGCCACCGGCGCGGGTCTGGCTGTCGCCGATGCCGGAGCGCACGGTGCGGCGGTCGGCTCCCCCGGTGTCGGGTCCGGCAACGTCGTCCAGGTCCCGGTCCACATCCCGGTCAACGTCTGCGGCAACACCGTCAACGTGATCGGCCTGCTGAACCCGGCCTTCGGCAACACCTGCCTCAACATCTCGGGTGGCGACAAGCACCACACCGAGGGCGGCAGCTACGGCGAGTGATCATCTCGCCCGCCTGACCGGCTGAAGGGCCCCCGCCGTACGGCGGGGGCCCTTTCCGTTACCCGCGGGCCCTTCGCCCGCGGGCCCTTCACTCGTAGCGGTAGACGCCCAGGTGCCCGGACATCTCGCGCGGGGTGACGCCCCACGGGGGCATCGGCTCGTCGAGGGAGATCACCCGGCCGCGCTGGAGGTCGCCCAGCTCCAGGGGGGCCGCCGGCAGGTAGCCGGATGCGGGGTGCCGCTGCTGCCAGCGGTCCCAGAGCAGGTCCACGAAGGCGTGGTGCAGCCAGAAGGCCGGGTCGTTGGGGGCGGTGCCGCCCGTCATGTGGCCGCCGATCCACTGGTGGACCTTGTTGTGGTTGCGCCAGCGCTCGCTCTTGGGCGCGGCCCAGCCCTCCAGCTTGTTGCGGAAGCTGCCGCCGCCGGTCGTGGAGTTCCAGGGCGAGGAGTCGTAGACGGGGTCGTCGATGGCCCACTGGAGTTCGGCGGCGGTCGGCAGCGCGATCGGACTGGCCGGGCGGCCGAGGTTGCGGGTGAGGAAGCGGGCCTCGCTGACCCCCACGCTGATCGTCCAGTTGCCGCGCGCGTAGGCGAAGGGGCCCGTCATCACCTGCCGGTCGCCCTCGCGGCCGGTGCCGCCGAGGAAGTCCTCGGCCCAGAGGGAGGAGACGGGGCTGGAGTCGGTGGTCCAGTCCCAGTACGGGATGGAGACCCCCGGGTCCAGGGCCTGGAGCCGCTTCTCGAACTCCAGCAGGTAGCGCCGGTGCCAGGGGAAGAACGACGGGGACATGTGCCCGACGCGCAGCTTGCGGTCCCGGTCGGGGACGAAGTACGTGCCGTGGGTGCGGACGAACTCGTCGTAGGTGCCGTCGCGCTTGAGTTCCAGCACGGCGGCCGTGAACCGCTTCTTCTGGGCGCTGGTCAGGTTCTTCTGGTTCTGCCGGGTGTACACGCGGGGCTCCTCCTCTTCCCGTCCGTCAGTCGTGGTGCGGGGCCGCGAAGGCCAGCTGGTTGGTGCCGAGTTCGTCGACGGCGGCGCGGGCCAGTTCCAGGGGGGTCCCGTACGACTGGAAGTGGTTGATCCCGCTGAGGTAGCTCCCGTCCGCGCGGCGCATCACGTGCAGGGGGCGGCCGTCGATGCGCACGGCCGCCCCGGCGGGGTCGACGCTGATGTGCCGTCCGCGGTACGTCTCCTCCTCGGCGAGCGGGGCCGGGGTGAGCGTCTGGCGGGGCCTGCGGGCGCGCAGTACGGGCGCCAGGGCGGCGGCCACGCCGGCCAGCACGGCCGCGCTGAAGGCCGTACGCAGTACCGCGCGGCGGGTCAGTGGTGCGGCGGGTGCTGCGTACATACGGTCTCCCTCGCTCGGCGGTCCGCGCTACAGGGGTCTAACGCCCGCGCGGCGCGGGAGGTCACCGACGTAAGTCAGGCGGGCTGGAGGGTGATCGTGCACAGGCGCTTGGTGGCCCGGGTCAGGGCTACGTACAAGTCCCTTTCCCCACCGGGGCGGGCCGTGATGATTTCCTCGGGGTTCATGACGACGACCCCGTCGAATTCCAGGCCGCGTGCTTCGGACGCCGGCACGATGCGTGCGTGGTGAGCGATGCCTCGGGCCGTCAGCTCGCTCACCCTGCTGTCCGCGCAGATCACTCCCAGAAGCTCGCCCGGGTGCGCGGCGCTCTGGGCTCGGAGTTCCGAGACGACGGCGGTGACCAACTCGTCCGGAGGTGTGGTCACGGTGCGAGGGCTTTCACCGCTTCGCAGTGACCGTGTGGGCTTCTGGTCCGGAGCGATCCGCGTGAGCAGGTCCCGGACGCTCTCCAGGATCTCCTGCGTGGTGCGGTAGCTGACGGTCAGGTCGTGCAGTTTGAACCGCGGTCCGACGTGGGGGCTCAGTGCTTCCTTCCAGTCGCGTGCCGTCGCGACCGGGCCTGCCTGGGCGAAGTCACCCACCAGCGTCATCGCCCTTGCAGGGCAGCGGCGGACGATCATCCGCCACTGCATGGCGGTCAGTTCCTGCGCCTCGTCGACGACGACGTGCCCGTACGTCCGCTCGGGAGGGCCGTCGACCAGGCTCGCCGCCTCGTCCAGCAACGGCACATCGGCATCGGTCCACGGGTCGTCCGGACCGCGCAGCAGAAGGGACCGCTCCTGTGCGGTCAGGCGGGGCAGGTGCTCGGCGAGAGCGCCGGCGTCCGTCAGGAGCGCCTTCACGAGGTCACCGGGTACCAGACGCGGCCACAACACCTCGACCGCTCGCTCGACGCCGGCGTCTTCGAGGAGATCGGCTCGGATTGCGTCCAGGTCCAGCTCGTGGGCCGGCCCTGCGTCGGGCGCACCTTCGACACGGCGCTGGTCGGCTCCCGTGAACCGGTCGAGGTTGAGGCCCGTCATCCTTTCGGTATCGGCGTCGATCTGCTCCAGGAGGTCGCCCATGTCTCGTTGCATCGCGTCGGTGACGGCGTCGGCCAAGAGCTCTTTGAACACCTGGCGCGCGGGGTTGTGCCCCGCTGCGGCTGCCACGGCGGCGTCGCGTGCCGTGGCGACTTCCTCGCCGGACAGGTGGACCAGTTCCTGTCCGACCCGCACGGTGAAGTCACCGGCGGGGGCTTGGTGGACGCGCAGCAGGCCGGCCAAGGCGTCGGCGAGGTCGGAGCTGCCCTTGAGTCGCGCCGTATCGAACGGGTCCACCGTGTCCGCGGACACTCCGGCCAGTTCCCGGCAGGTCGCCAGAACGACGTCGTTCTCTCCGAGCGAGGGAAGGACCTGGGAGATGTAGTCGAGGAACCGGGCGTTCGGGCCCACCACCAGGACGCCCTCCTCCGCGGCGCGCGGGAACGCGTACAGGACATAGGCCGCCCGGTGCAGGGCGACCACCGTCTTGCCGGTGCCGGGCCCGCCCTGCACCACGGTCACCCCGCGGTGGGCGGAGCGGACGACCTCGTCCTGCTCGGTCTGCAGCGTCGCGACGGCCGCGTGCATCCTGCCCGTACGCCGTGCCGACAGGGCCTCGGTCAACGGGCCGTCCCCCACGACGTCCTCGTCGGTCGGGGCGGTCCCGTCCAGCAGTTCGTCGCTCACCGAGATGACCGTGCGCTCCTCGAGGCGCAGGTGCCGGCGCCGCCGCAGGCCCATCGGGTGGACCTGTGTCGCCTCGTAGAAGGGCCGCGCCGCGTTGGCGCGCCAGTCCACGAGCAGAGGCAGGTCGTCCTCCTCCGTATGCAGTCCGATCCGCCCGATGCGCAGGGCCGTGCCATCCGTCCAGTCGACGCGCCCGAAGACCAGCCCCTTTTCGGCGCCCTCCAGTCGGCCGATTTCCTTGGCCAGACGCTCGGCGGCGATTTCTCTCTCGTATGCCTCACCGGCGCTTTCCGCCGGGGCCTTCAGCACA